>DAIRFP010000361.1:0-4126 GCA_036794995.1 Thermodesulfobacteriota bacterium
GCTTGTCCACGCTTATCTGTGATGGAGGCACGCCAAGATCAATCGAATTTCAGCGAAGGGATGTCAAAGCCATGAACGAAGAACACAAACAGGAACATAAGCACGATCATACTGACGAACATGAGCACGACCAACACAGCCACGAGCATGGTCACCAACATGAGGATGATGACCAACACGTTCATGGGCACGATCACGCTCATGAACACGGGCATCAACACGCGCACAGTCATGAACATGGACATGAACACGGTCACGAACATGAGCACGGGCACAAAACTCGTTTCCATGATCCGCAGCATGCGGCCGAGTTTGATCGTCGGGCGTCTAAGATCCGCGCCGACCTTGCGGAGAAACTCGCTGAAATGCTCATGTTGCAGGGCGATGAACAAATCCTCGACCTGGCGACGGGCACGGGTCGAGTGGCTCGGCCGGTGTCTAAACGCTTAGCAAAGGGCGGCCGGATCATCGGCGTTGACCAGGCCCTAGCCATGCTCAATGTCGGCCACCAGCACGAAGAGCCGATTCCTGCTTACTATCAGAGCGCCGGCGAGGCGGATGTGCTGCCATTTAAATCCAACTCCTTTGACCGCGCCTTTGTGTCATTCAGCCTGCACCACTTTGGCAATTCAGAAGGAGTGGTGAAAGAGGTGCTGCGAGTGTTGAAAAATGGGGGAAGGTTCGTGGTTGTCGATCCCGTCATCGAGGAGGCAAAGGACGCGGTCGACGTCGCCCTTGAAGCGAAAATCAATCAGGTGTTCCGGCGCACACACGGCGATAACTTTCGCTTTCACACAGCAAGCAGCATCCAGCGTATGTTGACCAAAGCGGGATACCGCATCCCACGAACCAACATTCTGTCCTACTCTTTCAGTCAAGAAGGTATGGACGGTATTCCCACCGGCCGGCACTGGCTCGAAGCAGCCGAAGAGCTGGAAACCGAAACGCCGGAGTTGGCGGCGCGGTTGAAAAAAAATTACTTCACCTGGCACCGACACGACGATCATGTTCACGTTAAAGGCAGTTTTTCGTACGGCCTCATCTGTGGGGTGAAACCGGATTAGAGGAGCTGGTTTCGGGTGTCGGGTTTCAGGTTTCGAGTTTCAAATCCCCCTCTTTCCCCCTTTTGCAAAAGGGGGATGAAAAGGGGATTTTTCCGGATTCTAGACCTGAGACCGGCGTCGAATCCGAAAGGAGTGATGCATTTTGAATAAAGCTGATTTTCGAACTTTCTATCGTGACGCCCATGCGGTCGAGTGTCTCACCGAACGGGAGAAGATGCTCATCGGGTTGACGGTGGCGATGATGCGCCTCTGCGATCCATGAGTAGAACGGCGCCTTGCGGATGCAAGGAAAGCGGGTATGAGCGACGAAGCACTGGACGCGGCAGTGGATGTGATCGCCGCGGTGGATGCAGGTGTTTTAGAATCTCTGAATCAGCGGATCAAACAGCGGCAGAAAACCTAATCGGAGGCTCCATGAAGTTAGCCCGGGCTTTGAGACGAGTTATGCCGGGGTTCGCGGCCTTGGTGTTGATGTCAACACCGCTGTGGGGTCAGACACGACCTATCGTTATCCAAGGCGGAACTCTCATCGACGGAACCGGACGTAGTGCCATCACGGATGCCGTTATCATCATTAGCGACGGTAAATTTCAGGAAGTCGGTAAAAGAAGCGACGTCAAAATGCCGCAAGGGGCCGAGGTGATCGATGCCAAGGGAAAGACGCTTCTTCCGGGTTTAATCGACGGCCATTGCCATTATCGCGACTGGATGGGCGAGCTTTATCTCGCTTACGGCGTTACGACCTGTCCAAATATTTCCAATAACCCGGTCGAGTGGATCATCGCCCAACGGGAAGGAGTGCGCAGCGGCAGCATTCGTGGTCCGCGCGTGTGGGCAGCCGGTAATGTAATCGACGGGCCGCCTCCCGGCGGGGCTGGCGGACTGAGGCGACAGCGCACGAGTATAATTGTCGAAAGCGAGGAAGAGGCCAAGAAAGCGGTGCGGGCGTTGGCGGAAAAAGGCGTGGATGGCGTCAAACTCTTCGAGCGCCTCAAGCCGCAGGTAGCGAAAGCAGCCGCAGACGAGGCGCACCGCCTCGGGCGTCCGGTGTTCGGACATTCCCTCGATATTTTCACCGCGGCCGAGGCGGGTTATCAGTCCGTCGAGCATTCATGGTCGGTTCTTTACACTTCGATTCAAGACCCAAAGAAGAAAGCCGAACTCGATGACGCCCGCATGACCAGGAAGATCGATACCGCAGAGGCGCACGTTTACATGGAGCCGGCGATGTTCGACCGAATCATCAGGGTCATGGTGGAGAAAAACGTCCACTGGAGTCCGACCTGGGCGACCTGGTTCCGGCCGCTTTCTATTCATGCGCCGGAAATGAAGCGGCGCGAGCTGACCTTGCTCAAGGACCCCCGGCTACGGTATCTGCCGTCGTATATTCTCAAAGACACCGAGAGCTTCTTCTCCAAGTATGAGAAGGCGACGCCGGAAAAGCGCAACGAGCTCATGACCGGATACAAAATGATTCAGGAGTTTGTGCGAAAGTTCGCGGCCGCTGGTGGGAAGATTCACTCCGGCTCCGATCCTAATCATGTCGTGCCTGGCTACGCGGTGCACGCGGAGCTGGAGATGCTGGTCGAAGCCGGCCTGACGCCACTGCAGGCGTTGCAAACCGCGAGTATCAATGTCGCTCAGGCGTGGGGTAAGGATAAAGAGTACGGCAGTGTGGAGAATGGTAAGGTGGCCGACTTAGTGATTGTGCGAGGCGATCCGCTGCAGAATATTTCGGATACGCAGAATGTAGAGATGGTGTTTATTGAAGGAAAAGTCATGGACACCGCGTATCACCCGGACTACAAAAATCCGATTCCGCGACCGATAGAAGATCGCCCGGAGCAATAGGGCAATCGGCAATGACTGCTGGCAGTTCAAAATGTAATTTCCTCGCCCTCCTTTGGAGGGAGAGGATAAAGGTGAGGGTGGCTAATCCGCGTGCCCTCACCCCTGCCCTCTCCCACGTTGTGGGCGAGGGAGACTTATCGTTAACTCTGTGCATTTTGCGTGTCTATCTTTTCTTGTTCCTTTGTTTGTTTATGCCCGGACAAACATTTTCGGCTGAAAGCCGAAACCTAACCGTTGTCTCCTACCCCGCTCGACCGGCAAAACTGCCACTCTGGCTAGCTCAAGACGCCGGGTTGTTCGAAAAGAACGGCCTCAAAGTTTCTATCAAGGAACTTAACTCCAGCGGAGAACTGATTCAGTCGATTCAAAACCGCGAGGGACAGATTTACGCCGCAACGGCGAACTGGCTCGTCGCCGGCATCGGCGACGGATTTGACTTGGTTTTTATTGCCAACACCGGCTATAGCGTTCTCAAGCTTGTGGCTCGACCGAATATTACTCGTCCGGAAGAGCTAAGAGGTAAAAAGGTCGGCACCGGCGAGGCGAACAGCAGCCAGGACCGCATCACCCGGCAAACTTTGCAGCGGCTCGGATTAAATCCTGACCGAGATGTCACTCTCGTTCCGTTTGGGAGCCGAAGCGTTCAGCGACTGAACGCGCTTTTAAAGGGTGAGATCGATGCCACCACAAGCAACGAAGACAATCTGTTTGAGTTGGAAAGACGCGGCGAGACCAACAAGATTCGCGTGCTCGCGGACAACGAGAGCTTGAAGCTTTTTATCGGCGCGGGCGTAGATTTCGCCGTCTCCAACGGGCTTGTGCGGCAAAACCGCGATGTCGTGAAGAGCTTTGTCAAAGCGCTTAGCGAGGCGATCGCGCTGGCGCGAGACGACCGTTCGTGGGCCGACCGGATTTATGGGCGCTACCTGAACGTCAAAGACCCTGCGCTTCTAGATTTTATGTACCGCACCTACGTGGAAGGAGCGATCCCGCAGCGTCCGTTCCCGAAAGTCGAGAACGTCGCGCTGGGAATCGAAGAGTTTGCGGCGAAACCGGCGCTCAAGAACAAGAAGGCGGAAGATCTTGTGGATGGAAGTATCATGAGGGAGTTGGAAAGCGAAGGCCTGTTCCAGCGCCTTTACCGAAAGCCGCGGGAACATACCGAATAAGTTGACATTGGAGACGCTTTCTTAGTAACCTCGCGGCGATTC
>DAIRFP010000362.1:0-4126 GCA_036794995.1 Thermodesulfobacteriota bacterium
TCCTTGAGCATCTGCGGCCTGAGCATGCTGCCAACCAGGTCAACGCGAAGGGATTTAAGATCTGTTGTGGTGTTCGCCATGATTTTCGTTCCTTTTTAGCACCGCCACGCTATTACCCGGAACGTATCACCGAAGCAGAGGCAGCTCTTTGGCTTCGTAGCGTTTCACCTTGATCTTGCTTTCATGCTTCATTGCCTGCGCGAGATCGTAGGCCGCCTGCATTCCGAGCCAAGTTTCGGCCGTGCTGCCGAAGGCTTTTGACAGGCGTATCGCCATCTCCGGGCTGATTCCAGCCTTGCAGTTGACGATATTGTTGAGAGCCTGCCGGGTGACACGAAGAACCTTCGCGCCTTCGGTTATGGTAAGGCCTAAAGGCTCAAGACAATCGTGGCGCACGATCTGGCCGGGGTGCACGGGGTTCTTCATAGGCATAGCGTTTATCTCCTTCTTAGTGGTAATCGATCAGCTCAACGTCATAGGGGTGGCCATTTTTAAAGCGAAATATGATCCGCCAGTTCGCCCGCACGGTTACGGCCCAAAATCCTTTCCACTCGCCTTTGAGCTGATGCAGGCGATATCCTGAAGGTTAAGAGCTTGCGGCGATGTGGCCGGTATCGAGAACGGTGAGAATTCTTTCCACTGTCTCAATCAGATCTGGCCGTATTCCGCTGCGGTCGGCACGCTCATAGAGGCGTTTCAATCCCCTATGTTTAAGGCTCTTAATCATCAAATCTTATTGTAAAGTAATGCTTGTCACTTTTCAAAGTGAAGAAACTTTTGAAATCCATCGTAAAGATAGGTCTTTTATTTTTACGGGCGGCAGGAGAAAAAATTTCGGCCGAGCACTTATTTAAACGAACGATCTCGCCGAGGACATCGGAAGGTTTGAACTGCGAGTAGCACCCACACATGTACGCGGTAGATGCTAAACCTCGATTAGACCCACCCCGTCCCGGTTTGAGATTTTCGTGCCGTAGCGCTGCGAGAGACGGGTCACCCGTTCGATGACGCGGTGGGCTACTTCGCCTTCGGCGAGCACCGGCCGGCCGCGCTGGGGCCGGGGGCGGCCGAAGCCTTGATCGATGGGGTAGATTTTTATTTCCTTGAGGTTTCTTTTACGGAAATCGCAGACGGCGAACATATTTTCCCAATAAGCGGGTTCGCTGGGATGGCCTTTCTTGCCGCCGCTGGTGCGGGCGTCGAGAAAATCGGACGGGGTTGCCTTTAAATCAAGATCAAAACGCTCGTAGGCGTCGGCGGGGAAAAAGCCCACCGTCTCATTCTGAAAAATCAGATTCCCCACACTGTAGAAAATCGGTCTGCCCTGGTAGATTTCGATGCCTAAGGGAAAGTGCGGGCCGTGGCTGACAAAAATATCAGCCCCAGCCTCGATCACCTGGTGCGCGAAGTCGGCGACAAAGCCCGCCGGTTCTTCTAATTCGGCTCTGGTGTTTGCCGTGAGCAACGCTTTTCCACCAAACTCGTGACAGTGAGCGCTGACGACGACCCAGTCCGCTTGACGGCGCGCCTCGCGAATCCATCTCAGATTGTCGTTCAGATCTCGCGGGTTGGCCTTGGTTGCAATGGAAAAACCCTGGTCCATCACATAGCGATTGCCCAGCAAGACGAGCTCGGCTGCCTTATCGTCGGGGATTTCCTTGTCGCTATAGAAATGCTTGCGCGCGCGTTCCTTGCTCATTTCGAAGCCGAGCTCGCGGCTCGCCCGTTGGAGTTGTTCAAACACCGCTTTGTCGACGCGATAGGTGGTCTCAAAGGCCAACGGATTGATCCCGGGGCGCCCGCGTAGATCCGGCCGCTGCTCGCCGGCCTGGTTCCATTGCCGGAACGCAGCGGTGGTGGCGATCAGAGCGACGCGACCGTTGGGCGTGTCGAGATAGCCCGGCGCCCTCGCTTCCGCGAGATTCTTGCCGGTGCCGGCGTGCACGATTCCGGCTTCATCGAGATGGCGAATATTCGCCAGCACGCCGTTCTCGCCATAGTCGAAAGCGTGATTGTTGGCACAGCAAACCAAGTTGATGCCGAGCCATTTCAAGTCTTCGAGCAGCTTCGGCTCGGTGGTCATAAAGGTTCCCTGGGTAATCCCCGGTGTGCCCTCGTCCCAGGTGTGAACCGTGCCTTCGAGGTTGGCGAAGGCGGCGTCGGCGCCGCGGAGAATCTCCCTCAGCTCGAGAAACTTTTTTTCTTTAAAGGGAGTCAGTTTGCGCGTCAACATCGTATCGCCTGCCAGAGCGATGGTAAAATTCCCTCCTTCGGCTTCGTAGGACATGTTGCTCTCCTTTGTTGCTACTTGAGACCCATCAGCTTCCGATAGGTCTGGAAATATTCGTTGTAGCGGGTTGCCAGCATCATCGGCAGCGGGACCACTTTTATGTTGGGCGGGGCTTGCTTCATGAGCGGCGAGACAACGTCGGTGCGGGGCGCATAATAGCCGACTGCCGCTAGAATTTCCTGGCCCTCGCGAGAGAGTATGAAGTCGATGAACAAGCGGGCGGCGTTGGGATGCGGCGCATCTTTTACCAATCCAAGACCGAAGGTGAGACCGATGATCGGGTCGGCGGCGACCCAGTCGATGGGCGCGCCGTCCTTTTTCAGTCGATCCACGCCGTTGGCAAAGGCGACCACTACGATGGGGCGTTCGCCGGCGGCGGCTAATGTTTGGATCAAGGTATGACCGGCGCGAAATTGTATTTCCTGCTGAGCGAGCCTGCGCAGGAGCTCCATAACCTTGGCTTCACCGTAATGCGTTATCATCCCGGCCATCCACTTGCTCTCATTCTCGTCCATCAGTAGCTGGCCCTTCCATTTGGAATCCGTCAGGTCCCAAAAGCTCTTGGGAACACTCGCCGGCGGCACGAGTTTGGTGTTGTAGCCGATGACATTCAAGGTGGCGGCATTGATCGTCCAAAGGCCTTTCTCATCTTTGTATTCCGGCGGCAGGGCGGCGCGCTCGGGGGACTGGTAGGTCGCGAAAACGCCTTTCTGGAGGACGCCATAGAAGTCAAATCCCGACTGATTCACGACGTCGGCTCGCACCTTGCGCCCTTGCGCTTCAGCCACAAGGCGGGTGGCCATGCGCTCGGAACCGATGCGCGTGGCGTCGACTTTGATGAACGGGTATTTCTTTTCAAAGGCGGCGACGAGCCTTTGGGCCGATTGCGCTTCCATGGAAGCGTAGAAGACAACGTGGCCTTCTTTTTTTGCACCGTCGATGATCGACTGCGCCCGAATGCCCGCGGGAATGAGAACGAGCCACGCTAAAGCGAGCGGTCCGAACCAGACGGCTCTGAGCTTCATACGAATGCTCCTTGGTTAGCACACGAACCCGTTCTGCTGCGAACGGCCAGAGCATTAACACCGATGGTTGTGCCAGGTCAACACAACCCTTGATCGCGCGAATGGACCTCAAAAGAGCTTGATGTCGGCGCTGTCCGCATCCGTCTTACCTTGACAACCACTCTATTTTCCACTAGAAAAAATTCAGGTCTCCGGTGTCACCGGGTCTGAATCCGTACCCTCATTTGGGCGGTACGGTTTTTTTTTATTAGCCATCAATTCATGAGTCATCCCTATTTCCCGCTAATCATCCTGTTTGCCTTGGCAGGAGCCGTTGTACTCGGTCTGCTTTTTGTCGCGCAAAAAGTGGGTCCGAGGTCCATGACTCCGGTAAAGGCGGAACCTTTCGAGTCGGGTAATCCTCCCACGGGGGACGCGCATATGCGCTTCTCCGTGAGGTTTTATTTGGTGGCGATGCTGTTTCTGATCTTCGACCTGGAAGTCGTTTTTCTCTATCCGTGGGCGATTATCTTTCGCCAATTGGGTCTTTTTGGTTTAATCGAAATGGGCATTTTTCTCGGTATCCTGTTGATCGGGTTCGTCTACGTATGGAAAAAGGGGGCTCTGGAGTGGGATTGATCCTCTATGTCTGAGTCCAGCAATCTGCAATACATCCAAGAGAAACTGGGTGGTCGCGTGCTGGACACGCTGTTGCTCCAAGGTGATGAGGTGCTGATACTTGACCGTGCCGGGTTAAGAGAGAGCTTTCGCTTTTTTAAGGAGGATGCGAAATTGCGGCTGGACTTCTTGAGCGACATCACGGCCGTGGACT
>DAIRFP010000363.1:0-4116 GCA_036794995.1 Thermodesulfobacteriota bacterium
CTGAAGCTAGCGCGACCCGGAATCCAGGATAGTCAAATGCTTCTGGATTACACTTTCGTAGGCATGACAGCTGGGGGTCGATCAACTTCTTCAGCGTACTTCTAACACCGGACACTGGGCATTCGGTGAATCAATATTCTTTCCCTGGTCAGATTTGAATGCGGTAGCTGCTCGCGGTTCATAAAGGGGATCGTGGCCGGATTGAATCGGAAAACGCACTTGCAGATGTCCGCCCATGCACTGCCATAACTTTGACAGGTCACCGCGATTTGCTCTAATCTGGACCGAGTTCATACTCAAGGAGAGCTTAATGAAACGAACTCACTCCCGGCTGCGCTCATCACTCAGAGGGTGGCGACTTTGCATAACCATTTCTTTCGTTCTCTTCAGCGTCACTTCGCCCCGAGCGCAATCACTCACCAACTTCCGCATCGCCAACGGCACCAGCGGCGAAAATCCGGCGGTGCTTTGGGTCGGCGCCGAGCAAGGCTTTTACCGCAAGCACGGTCTCAACGTCGAGACCATCTACATGCGGGTTGGATCCCTCGCCGCGTCCGCCTTGGCTTCCGGCGACGTGAATGCGGTGCTAACCAGCTCCAACGCGGTTTTGAATCTTGCCGCCGGAGGACTGGATGTCGTCATCATCGCCTCGCTGTTCCAACGCCCGGAAGGGGACTTTATGGCGCGTCCGGAGTTCAAGCGGCCGGAGGACCTCAAGGGCAAATTGATCGCGATCCAAAGTATCGGCGGCGGTGGTTGGGCGAACAATATGCTCGCTCTGGATTACCTCGGACTCGATCCGGACCGCGACGGCATCCGCTTCATCGTACTCGGCGACCAGCCCTCCCGCATCCAGGCGCTCGAAACCGGCCGCGCCCAGGCATCGTGGATGGGCTCGACCTTCAGCGCGCCGCTCAAGAAGAAAGGCTATACGCTGCTGCTGGACTTGAGCCGCGCGCCGATCCCCTATGTCGGCTCGTCCCTGGTCGTCAAGAAGACCACGGCGCACCAGGAGCCGAAAATCTACGACGCGTTGCTGAAGGGAACCATCGATGCCCTGAGGTTCTTTCAGAAGCCGGAAAACAAGCCCGTCGTGCTCAAGACCATGGCCAAACATCTACGGCTGAACCGAGTCGAAGACGCGGAAATCGGCTACAACGCAATGCTCGCAGCTTACAGCAGCGATTTCAGACCCAAACCTGAAGGCCTGCAGAAGATCTATTCCATCCTCTCGCGGACCAATCCCAAGCTTTCGACGTTGAAGCCGGAAACGATTCTCGACTCGACGTTTATTCAGCGAATCCAGACGAGCGGCTATTGAGCGAAGGAGAACAGCGACGAGCTTCGGCAAGTCCTTGCCTATTCCGTGGTTGACATTCCAGACCGCATTGAGAAACTCACGAG
The DNA here is from genome assembly GCA_036794995.1 of Thermodesulfobacteriota bacterium. Lineage (GTDB taxonomy): Bacteria > Desulfobacterota > Binatia > UBA9968 > UBA9968 > DAIRFP01. Next base: position 1,405 of record DAIRFP010000363.1, read on the forward strand.
GGCCAAGCGCGGAATCCCGGTTGCGCATTAACCTGCGGCGTCCATTCCGCGCGAGAAAGAGGAACCATGACGGCCTCATTTAAAATCTGTTGGTTTGCCTTAAGTGGTATCGTGACCTTTGTCTTTGCAATGCGCGCGCAGGCGCAGAGCCTTCCGCCGCTCGAGAAGATTGTCGTCAGTTATCCGAGCAAATCAATCACCAATTTTCCGATTTTGGAAACCGCGCGGCAGAAAGGTTTCTTTCAAAAAGAAGGGCTTCATGTCAGTCTCGTCTATATCCGCGGCGGTTTGGATATCAAGACTTTGCTCACTAATGATGCCGACTTTGCGATGGGCAGCACCACTGCCGTTACCGCGTTCGTTGCTGGCGCGCCGCTGCGGATTGTCTTGAGCTACAACGCCCACGTCGATCAGGGATTGTACGCGCAAGCCAAATATCGCCGCATTGCCGACCTCAAGGGCCAGCCGATCGGTTCGCTCAATCCCGGCGGCCTCGTCGACACCATGGTACGGCGCATTCTCATCAAAAACGGACTGCAACCGGAGCGCGATGTGAATCTTCTCGCCATGGGCGGCACGCCGGAACGCTACGCGGCGCTCAAAGCCGGCGCCATCGCGGCGACGATGTTGAGCTCGCCCTTCAATTTTCTTGCCGACAAAGAAGGTTTTTCGAAGCTCGCCACGACCCGCGATTACGTCGACGTTCCGGGAACAGCGGTAGTCGTAAACGCCGAGAAGATCAAGAAGCAGCCCGCCGCCATCAAGCGATTCATGCGCGCATCGCTGCGGGCCATGAAACATATTAGAGACAACCGAGCCGACACGACGCAGCTGATCGCCCGCGAGTTCAGCATGGACCAAGAAGTCGCGGGCTTGGCCTACAACCAGCTCTTGGATCTACTCAGCCCGGACGGCAGAAACCGGGTGAACGGTTATCAATTGCTCGTCGACTTTGCCCGTGCGGCGCAAAAAATCGACCGGCCAATCAGCGCCGCGCAGCTCATTGACGAAACACTGCTCGATGAATTGATGCGCGAGGGGGAAATATCGAAGTAAAAGCACAAGCGCTCGGCGCCCCAGCAGCGCATACATCTTCCTTGTTAATTTAATTTATTTGACCGGTTCTACGATTCGATTTTTCGTCGTGGATTGGCATGGTTTTATTCCCAGTTATACCTGAAACGCTTTGAGCGGAGCGAAGCGGTTGAACGGCTGGAACGATTGGAACTGCCTGCCTTAGCAGCCATTGTCCAATAGATAACTGCGCCGATCGATCTTCACCGTACCGTTGGTAAAGCTGATCGAAATGTTGATATCCCCTTCCCCCCGGGCCCAGGGAATCACCTTCATGGCGCGCAGACCGGCCTTGGTATTGGGTTCTTGGAATGCGATCGCTTCCGCCTCAGCTCTGGTTTCAGCGCGCAAGATGAACATGCCGTAACCCAGATCGGAGGTTTCCTTCTCCTTATCGTTCTTGAGCAGGCCCGCGCCAAACAGACGCCCCTCGCTTTCGAGTCTGGCCATGTATTCCTTGTGCGGGCGGCGCAGCTCCTCACGGGATGGCGCGTTTACCGGGGGCGGTTCCACCAGCGTCATGAAACAAAGATAACATTGTTCGTGTTTCAACGGATGCGTGGGGTCTTGCTTCAGCTCTGCCATAATATTTCCTCCACGAGAAACGATGCTCTTTATGCTACTCTTGCGTTGTCAAATCAACAAGTTGTCTTGGTCCGACCCGGAAGGGTAAGGCTCCCATGTGACCTATTGAAGATCGAGAGCTTCTCGCAAACCTTTTTCGACCTGATTTAGGTCTTGCGCAGATACGACCCCCAGAATCCTTTTTATGATTTCTCTGTCCACTGCTAAAAGCTTAGAAACCTGACCGTACTCGGATGCCGGAGCCCAACCGCGCGCCACCCTCGAAGAGGACAATCTCCCGAGCCAGGACGCTGATAGTAACGGGGCTGGCTGCTGATCGGGCAAACAATAAGGTCCGGTAGGTCACGGTGCTGCATACTGTCCCCGGAATTGCTCCCGGTTCGATCACTCATTCACTTATTCAAGCCTGACCTCAATGCCCGGTCGAGACGTGCTCGTGGCTCGTGATCGTGCCGGTCCGCCCCGTCTTAACCACCTTACTGAAATTTGGCGGCATATTACCGATATGGCCGATGGCTGGCAAGAGAAATCTCAAGGCAAGGATGAAAGCTGAAGAACCGTGCTCGTGTTCGTTCTTCGTAGAGACACTTCGGCGTTTTGAGGATTCTCAAAACGTCGAAATGACATTCGCTCAAGCTTCGCCCCTTTCTTCGCCGAGGCTTAGCTTTCAGTCTTTTCTTGCGGTCGGGTCGACGGACACTTTCAGTGCGACGCCGAGAGGCAATGGACTCTCGCCGATACTCAAGACCGTACCTGACTGTTCCATCTCGTAGGATGAGATCTTCTGTTTCGAAATTCCTTCTTTCGTGGCGGCATCCAAGGTATCGGCTGTGGGGGATTTGATCAGGTATTTGACATTGCTCCCGTCCTTCAGCGTGACCGAGAGAACCACCTCCTTCCCTCCTTCCGTCGCCACTGTCTGAAGCGCGGCCACTCGAGTCGCAACGGTGGTTTTGTTCACTGTAGAGTTATACAGCCAGATAAAGGAACCGATAGTGGCGGCTATAAGCAACCAGGCATACTGGCCGATCCTTTTCTGCCTTTTCACAGCTC
>DAIRFP010000103.1:0-8738 GCA_036794995.1 Thermodesulfobacteriota bacterium
ACCGGTCTGGAGCGTCTCTTGCAGATCGAGCGGCGAACCATGAAGGATCATTGAGTGCGGGCAAGAGGCTGAACCCTTCGCCTTGCAAAAAGCCATGTTCAGTTGACCTTAGAGTTTACTCAGTTTACTTTAAGCCAGTTGGGTTGAATTCCGTAAAGCTTGGCGCGTAGAATTTGCACTTTCTTTAAGTCCGTCATTCCCGCATGCTTTTAGCGGGAATCCAGGGGGGATGCTCGGACTGGACCCCCGATAAAAACATTCGGGGGTGACGACCTTGCGATAAATTCAATTTTTTCCGATACCCCAGCTTGTTGTGGGGTGGGTTCATTCGACTATGAAACAGACCATTCGCGTTACGATCAACGGGCGCCTGTATGAAGAAGACGTCGAGCCGCGTCTCCTGCTCTCTCACTTTCTGCGCGAAAATATCGGTCTCACCGGCACTCACGTCGGCTGCGTCGTCGGCGAGTGCGGCGCCTGTTCCGTGTTGCTCGACGGCAAAGTGGTCAAATCATGTCTCCACTTCGCCGTGCAAGCGGATGGCCGCGAAGTCACCACGGTTGAGGGTCTGGCAAAGGACGGTGAGCTCAGCCCGATACAGGAAGCCTTCGTCAAGCACTACGCTTTCCAGTGCGGCTATTGTACGCCGGGGATGGTCATCACGAGCCATGCGCTCCTGCAAAGCACTCCCAACCCGTCGGAAGAGCAAATCCGCAAAGCGCTGGCCGGCAATCTATGCATGTGCACCGGCTACGTGCAGATCGTCGAAGCCGTCAAAGACGCCGCCGAAAAACGGACAACTCCGCGGCGATGATTTTGAGAGATACTGGCCGCACATTTCGAAACTCGAAATCCGAAATTCGAAACAATTCTAAACGATGAAAGACAAAACGAGTTCAATGTTCCAAACAAGAGGGATCGGAATCAGCGTTTTGAATTTTCCGAGTTTAGGATTTATTCGGCTGCGATTTGTTTCGGATTTAGTGCTTCGGATTTCGATATTGGAATTTCGGATCTATACCGCTAGTAAGGTAAAGGTTTATGGCTGAACACAAATTTGTCGGTAGTCGCACCCGCAGTAAGGAAGGTCCGCGCCACGTTACCGGCCGGGGGCTCTACACCGATGATTTCCAATTGCCCGGTATGCTTCAAGCGATGATTTTGCGGAGTCCCCACGCCCACGCCAAGATCAATTCCGTGGATCCCTCCGAAGCGCTCAAAAACCCGAACGTGATGGCGGTGATCACGCCGGAGGATGTCAAGCAACTCACCAAATCGTTCAAGCCCGGAAGATACGCCGCCGGTCTCAAACGGCCCATCGACGAATACGCCGGCGCGGTGGAAAAAGTCCGTTACGTCGGCGAGCCCCTTGGCGCCGTGGCGGCGCGCGATCGCGGCAGCGCCGAAGACGCCCTCGAATTGATTCAAGTCGATTACGAACCGCTGCGCGCCGTCGTCGACGTCCGCGAAGCGATCAAACCGTCGTCGGCAACCTTGTTTGATGAACTGGGCACCAACCTCGCCTGGCAAGGCTCGCTGCAATACGGCGATATCGACGCCGCGTTCAAATCCGCCGACCGGGTCGTCAAAGAAAACCTTAAGATCCATCGCTACAGCTCCACGCCGCTCGAGCCCTTCGTCGTAATCGCGTCCTATGACGCGGCGAGCAAACGCTTGACGGTGTGGGTCACAGCGCAAGTTCCGGAGGTGATTTACGACGGCGTACGCGAAGCCCTCGGCTTGCAGGACGTGCGCGTCATCATCCCTGACGTCGGCGGTGGCTTCGGCCAGAAGATTCATTTGATTCGCAAGTACGTCGTATTGGTTTCGCTCTTGGCGATGAAAACCGGACGGCCGGTCAAATGGATCGAAGATCGCACCGAGCACATGATGGCCGGCGGGCACGCCTGCGCTCAAGAAATTGAAGCCGAGGCGGCGGTCAAAAACGATGGCACCGTGCTGGGTTTGCGCTTCAATGAATACGACGATGTCGGCGGCTCCATCAGCACCTTGACGATCCATTTCACCAACAAGCTCAATAATCTTTCCAACACCTACCGGACGCCGGCCATTCAGATGATCGGCAACGCGGTGGTGACCAATAAATGCCCGGTCATTCCCAACCGCGGTATCGGCAAGCCCGGCATGTGCTACATCTGGGAGCGCATGATGGATCGGGTCGCTCAGGCATTGAATCTTAGCGCCATCGAAGTACGGCGCAAAAATTTGATTCAACCGAGCGAGATGCCCTATCGCACGATCAGCGGCAACGTGTACGACAGCGGCGATTATCCTCGGTTGCTGTCGACCCTGCTCGAGAAAATCGACTACGACAAATTGCGTGAAGAGCAGAAGCAGGCACGCGCAAACGGCAAGCTCATGGGCATCGGCATCGTCATCGGCGTCGAGCCCGGCGGGCGCAACGCGGCGCGCGACATGGCGATTTTTCCGGAGATGAAGGAACCGCCAGGTTCCGGCGGCGTCAACGGCGCCAAGATCAAATTGGAGAAGAACGGCACCCTGTCGCTTCACCTCGGCTCGCCCAACTGCGGCCAGGCTCATGAGACCACGACGGCTCAAGTGGCGGCGGAAATTCTCGGTTCGACCCCGGACAAGATCAGCACCAGCATTCCCTTCGATAGCGACTTGTCGGCATGGGGCGTGGCCGCGGCGAACAGCGGCAATAACTTTCATCTCTACGACATCGGCGCGATCCACGGCGCCGCCACTCGCCTGCGCGAAAAGATTCTCAAGCTCGCGGCGTTCAATCTCAAGGTGGAACCGTCCGAGTTAACCATCGAAGACAGTGTCGTAAAGGTACCCGGCGCGGCAGCGAAACAAATCACCTTCGCTGAACTTGGCCGCATTGCCTACAACAATCAGCATCTCATCCCCGATGATATGGAACCGGGACTGGAGTCGACGTTTTACTACATGTTTCCCCATGCCAAACCGAATATCGTGCCCGGCGCCGATCGCAGGGTGCGGGCGCAGTTCACGTTTTCGGCCGGCGCTCATGCCGCCATCGTCGAAGTGGATAAGAACACCGGCGCGGTCCACGTGATCCGTTACCTGATCGTCGGCGACAACGGCACAGTGATCAACCCGGATGTCGTCAATGGCCAGGTCTTCGGCTCGGCAGCCCATGGGATTGCCATCGCCCTGGGCGAGGGCTTCATGTACAGCCCCGAGGGACAGCCCTTGACGGTTACCTATCTGGACTACGGCAAATGCTCGACGGCGGAGACGCCCCGGGTCGAGGTGGTGCACCAACCCTCGCCGTCGCCGTTTACCGTGCTCGGTCAAAAAGCCGCCGGCGAGGGCGCCGCGATTCCCTCCCCCGCGGCTATCGCCAGCGCGGTGGAGGACGCCCTCAAACCCTTCGATGTGAAGGTCTGCGACCTCCCCTTGACTCCGGAATTGGTATGGCGCCTGGCAAATCACAATCCTGAAAAAGAGCGGAGGTCCTTCTAGCCATGATCCCAGGTTCCTTTGAATACTATGCTCCGGCCACGCTCAGCGACGCGGTGAAATTTCTTGGAGCGCACCGAGACGACGTGAAAATTCTTTCCGGCGGCCAAAGCCTGCTGCCGTTGATGAAAATGCGGCTGTCGAAACCCGCCTTTATCGTCGATATCGGCCGTCTCCCCGGTCTGGATTCGATCACGGAAGAAGGCGGTAGCGTGATCATCGGCGCCCTCGTCACCCATGCCCAGATCGAAGATTCGGAACTACTCAAGACAAAATGTCCGCTGTTGCCCCAAACGGCCACCACCATCGCCGACGTGCAGATCCGTAACCGCGGCACCATTGGCGGCAGTCTCGCTCATGCCGACCCGGCCGGAGATTGGCCGGCGGCCGTCATCGCGCTGGATTCGGAAATCAAGATTGCCGGCCCCAACGGCGAGCGTTGGGTCAAATGCGATGATTTTTTTCTGGGACTGATGATGAGCGTGCTTGAACCGGACGAAATCGTGACGGCGATCAAAGTCCCCGTTACGGGCACTGACAAGACGGCTTACTTAAAAGCTGCGCCAAGATCATCGGGCTTTGCCGTCGTGGGTGTGGCCGTGCGCATGGCCATAGAGGCGTCGGGGGTGTGTAGCCGGATCGCGTTGGGAATCACAGGCATAACGGATAAGGCTTTCCGCGCCGAACGTGTCGAGACGATGCTGGCGGGGAAGCAACTAGACGCTCAACTGATCGAGGCAGCCTCCCTGGAAGCAACCCGGAACATTGACGTCATCGAGGACATCAACGGTTCCAGCGAATACCGCGCTCATTTGACCCACGTCTATGTAGTGCGGGCCATCCAGGCTGCGATGCAGAGCTGAACGCCGCCTACCACCGTCGACCCAGAGAAATATTCGGCTCGACAAAAATCGGATAGGAGATTCCGGAGTTCGTGTTAAGGACGGGGCCTCGCGCGCCTCGGTGGTATGGATGATCCAGCCATCTTTGTGCGCCAGGTGCCGGCCGCCCTTCAGTTTGTCGCGTTGGAACTATTGCTAAACTTCTTTCGACTTGATCGTGTAGGTAAAGCTTTTCGGATCGAGACTGTCCTTCCGGCCATTCGCTGTCTCTCCCTGAGGATACATGAAGAAAGCGATCTCCGGTCCGTTCGACTGGGGCAGTCTGATGTCATGACCGTAATTATACGGCAGCCAGTTCATCTCCCAAGCCCCGAACAGTTTGGCGCGCACCTTTTTTACTTTGGGGTCGTCGAGCGGCAAGAGCTCAGGCTGGTTCTCTTCCAAAACAACCTTTCGAACATCAGCGGGATCCACTGGCAGCCAGCCGTAGCCGGTTAGATAGACTTCAGCGCGGCAGTGCTGGGCTCCCGTGATATCGTCAGCTCTACCCAGGCTCTTGAATTCCGCGGAGTTGGCGCAGCGAACCCCGTAGACATCACGGGCCGGCAAACCGGAGGCCCGAGCCAGTCCGACATAGAGCGCGTTCAAGTCGGCGCACTTCCCCCCGAGATAACCCGTTTGGAGCATGGTTGAAATGTCGCCAATGCCGCAACCCTTCACTTTTGGATCGCGAAAAGTATTATCAACGATCCAATCATAAATCGCCCGGGCTCGATCCACGTCGCTCTTCTTTCCCGCCACAATACCCCGCGAGGTCGATGCGACGATGCCGTCGGTTCGGATGAGCTTGGACGGCTTGCGGAAATAATCCAGCACCGCTTTATCTTCCTTGATCGATGAATCCGGTTTCTTGCTCAAGTCGACCTGGCGGTCGCGAGTCGTGAATCGACTCTTTAGCTCGAGGACGGGCGCCTTCTCCCCGGCCGGCCAGTCAGCGTAAACCATTCCGGTGCCATACTTGTCGTATTGAACAGAGCGAACCGTCTTAAAATTCCCCGTCCAGCTATCGGGCTCCCGCTTGAAATAATCGGTATTCGCCGTAAGCGGTACGGGCAACCAGACGCGGACCGCGCCTACGGGGTCGGTAATCTCCACCCGGGTGATAACCTCGAACGTCCGCCATTTCGTCGGATCGTTCGCGCTTGCCGCGCGAGCCAATCGAGGCATGCCACTCAGTGCCAACCCAGCAGAAACCGTTAACCCTTGCTTCAAAAATTCTCTTCGCTTCATAGCTTCACCCTCTTCGCAGGATAGGAATTATCTCTCGCCTACTAATAGCATTCGAAAGGTCTTTGTCAAACAGAAAAATCGTCATTCTAAGAACTTACCCAAAGGAACGGCTCTCTTTTACCCGGCTTGGCCCTTCAGGAAACCCAAAACTTCCTCCGGGTGGTTCTCGGCCCTTTTTACGGTCGGCCAATGCTTGATCACTTCGCCCTTGGGCCCGATGACCACCGTGGAGCGGATCGTTCCCTGAACGGGTTTGCCGTACATCATCTTTTTGCCGAACGCCCCATACTTTTTCATAACTTCGGTTTTCGGATCGGACAGCAGAGTGAAGGGCAACTTATACTTACCGGCAAACTTGTTATGCGACTCAACGCCGTCCTTGCTGACGCCGAGCACGACGACGCCGGACTTCTTAAATACCGCATTCGAATCCCTAAAGCCGCAGGCTTCCTTGGTACAGCCCGGGGTATCATCCTTCGGATAAAAATAAAGCACCAGGGTCTTACCTTTATAGTCATCTAATGAGTGGGTCTTGCCGTCATTGCCCTGGAGAGTGAATGCCGGCGCCTTTTTGCCTTCCAGATTCGCCATCAGTTTTCCCTTTCAAAAAAATTAGATTTTTGCGTTTCTGTCACAGGAAAAATGCTTTAAAGCAGGACGCTTAAAGCGTGACCTGCTCCGCCGCTCGCGCCATGCACCGGATCGGATCGTAGTCGTTATCACGCGATGAGGTGAACCGAACAAGTCCTCCTCGGTGGAGAATAGACCGACCCTCGGGATCTTCACTCATCTGCAGGAACAATGTCCGCAGGAGCCTTCGGGTACTCTCTGGAACTCGCGTGGCGACTACCCAAGGAGGGATCGGACTGGGCCCGAAGGTCTGGATAACCCGAATCCGCTCACTGATCGAGGCGTTCCGGCACAGGAGCCACTCCAGGACGGTGCTGTCGATCGCAGTGCCATCGACTCCCCCGTCAAGTATCATCTCAAAGGAAATATGATGAGCGCCTGACTCCACAACTCTGCCAAAGAAACCTCGAGTTTCGCCCCGTTCAAATAAGTAGGCACGAACGATGTTGTAGCCGGAGTGGGACCGCGGCTCGTTGTAAGCCCACACCGTTCCACGGAGATCTGCGAACGCGTAAAAAGGGCTATCCCTTCTCACTACCACGTCGGAAAAATAGACCGGCCGCCCCTCGTAGCGGAAACCGGCCGGAACGGGAACGGCGAGCAGTTCCATTTCACTTTCGCGCAGATCGGCTTTGTCAACATAAGGCAGGCCACAAAGCCAAAGGACGTGTATCTTTCCTTCGTCGAAAAATCGCTCTCGCTCTTGCCACGGGATACCACTGACGTAGTCCGTCTGAATGCCCAGCTTCGCCTGAAGGTAGCCAGCAACGTTTTGACAGAAAAGTTCTGTGTTTTCTGCCATACACGAAGCCAACCTCAAGTGATTTATGGAGTTCAAAATATGAACCTATGGCAGGACTTTCACGCCGCGCCAGAAGGCGACATGGTCCTTGATCGATTTAGCCGCTTCCTTAGGCTGGGGATAGTACCAGGCGGCATCCTGATTGGATCGGTCGCCGATCCGGACGTGGTAATAGCTCGCCACGCCCTTCCAGGGACAGGTGGTGTGGGTGTCGCTTGAAGTAAAATATTCTCGCTTGATCGAATCCGGCGGAAAATAGTGATTTCCCTCGATGACAACGGTCTGATCGGATTCGGCGATGGTCGTATCTTCCCAGGTCGCTTTCATAGACCCTCCGCTTGGATTACGAGCGCCTAACTCGATACGCAGCGAAACTTCGTGAACACGTAGGAATAATGAACCTGATACCAGTTACGAAAGCTCGGACGGATCAATTCCGCAGCGGTGGCCCACGACGCGCCCTTGACGACAAAATGCTTGCCGTCGAAAAAATCTTTGGAGTAATCGGGATAACTGCTCATGTAAGCAGCGAAGCCCGGGAACGGTACAAATGGGCTATCCGTGAGTTCCCAGCCATTGCCGACGAGCTCCGCTGCTCCCCAGCGGCTGGCTCCTGCGGGATGCGATCCCACCGGCGTGGGAGACCAGCAAGCGAAATCGAAATTGCCATGACGCGGCGTCGGAGCCGATTCGCCCCAAGGATAGGTGCTCTCTCTGCCGTCGGGTCCGGCGAAAGCAGCACGGTGAAACTCGGCTTCCGACGGTAGTCTTTTGCCGCGCCAACGCGCGAAAGCTCGAGCTTCGGCAAGGCTGACGTACACCGGCCAATGCGCCACCTGCGACAGCGGCAGATGATCGAACATCGCGCGATAAAGCCACTCGCCGTCCTGCTGCAACCAACAATTCGGATGGCGCTTGCTTTCAAGTTGCTTCCATTGCCAATCGCCAGACCGCCAGAAGCGCTCATTATCGTAACTGCCGGATTCGACGAACTCGAAGAACTCGCCATTTGTGACCGGCAAGGAGTCGATGGTAAAGGCCGGCACATCAACGGAGATTCGGCCGAATTCGTTGTCCCAGCCGAAATCCAGTTCGTGAAATCGCGCGCCCAACGACGCTTTTCCTGCCAGAATATGAAGCGGCCGTGCAATCGGCGCCCCATGAAACAAGTACCGCGGCCCCTGGGAAAGGCGCTTTTTCTTCTCCAGCGGCAACTCCTGCATCATATACAGAAGCGTCTCCTGGTGCATGTATTCGTGCTCCAGCACCATGTCGAACACCCTTCCGCCCTGCGCCATGATATCGTTTGAAAAGCTGCGGGATACCGCATCCAGGGATTCCAAGATCGCGCCGCGCACTCGGTCGCGATACTCCTCTGTTTCCCTCAAGGTCGGCCACTCGTCGGGAACGTCTGGATGCCAATGACACTCACCCGTGTCGACGTCCGGATCGATGCCGCGGCAAAAGATCTCGTCGAAATGTGGATTAAACGACTGCCAGTTGAGGATACCGCCGCAGATTTGATTCCAAGAAAACGCCGGCAGGTGACCCACGTAGAAAAGAAACGGATGCCGCCAGACAATCGGCTTGGCCAGCAAGCGGTCATCTCGAATCAGACCGAACAACTGATCGCTCCTGGCCCAAGCCGATCGAAAACGCGCTTCGTATTGCGCCCTGATATTGTTGTCTTCCCGTGTTGCCGC
>DAIRFP010000103.1:8838-11713 GCA_036794995.1 Thermodesulfobacteriota bacterium
TCCAAACTAAATGCCGGAGCCTTCTGTCCTTCGAGATTACTCATAACATCACCTCCGTTAAATTAATCCGCTTACTCTCAATTTCTATCATCCTGACAAAATCGATCAATAGGATTCGACGAATATTTATCAGAACTATACGTTAAATAGCTTTTTTCTATAAACGAAGGGATCGTTTCGCCAGACAAAACAGGAGTTATCTATTTCTCAAGAATTTGCGGAAAGCTTGCGCAACCGGGGACAAAGGCCGTTGCTTATAACAGACCTCGTAGAAATTACGCTCTAATTTCAGTCCGCGAATAGGAATCCCGACGAGGATGCCGGCGGCCAATTCACGGCTGATCGACGTACGAGACAAAATGGATATGCCGAAGCCCGAGATCAGAGCCTCTTTGACCGCGGCAGTACTTCCCAATTCCATGGCGACATGGAGTAGATCATGAGGCGATTGTCGGTGACGCGCTAACAGATGACGAAAGGAATCCAAGGTACCCGAGCCCTGTTCTCGCGAAATGAACTTTTCCAGGCTCAAATCGGCCAACCGAACGGATTTGCGACGGCTCCATGGATGGACCTTGGGAACGGTGAGAACCATTTCGTCTTGCCAAATCTTGTCGAAAGAGAGTCTGGCGTCCGCATTTTTGAATCCGACCAATCCGATCTCGACCTTTCCCTCCAAAACTTCTTCGACAATGCGCGCGGAATCACCAATGCGAAGGACCGGTTTCACCTCCGGATGGATGCGTATGAAAGCAGCCAGTTTGGGTGGCAAAAGATACTCCCCCGGGATGTTGCTTCCTCCAACCCACAACTCACCGAAGAGCTTGCCCTGAAACTGTTCAACCGCTGCCACCGTTTCCCGCTTAAAAGTCAAAAGGGTTCGAGCCTTCTCTGCGAGCAGTTGACCCAAAGGAGTCAAAGATACCTTCCCCGGGATGCGATAGAGCAGCTTGCCGCGCAGCGCTGCTTCCAATTCCTGAACGTGAGCGCTAACGGTGGGCTGTCTCAACGACAGATGTTCCGCAGCCAGGGAGAAGCTTTTTAGCTCCGCAACCCAGTAGAAGATTTCAAGCTTGTGGAGATCCAGATTGCCTTTTGACTTACTCATGAGCGTGGTTCGAACCATTTAAGGCGATGGTAGATCGGATTGTCAACCGCTGCGGTTGACGCTATATTCTGCTTGAATGGCAAAGCAGTCTGCTTTATCGACGTTTCACAAGTCCAACGGCGCGCAGTTTGTTGAGCGGGACGGGTGGCTCCTCCCCGCCCGGTTTGGCGACTTTGCCACGGAATATGGAGTGGTCCGCTCGGCGGCCGGCTTTATCGATTTCTCGCACCGCGGTCTGCTCCAGTTCACCGGCCCCGACCGTCTTTCCTATCTTCAGGGCATGCTGTCCAACGATCTCCGGTCGTTAAGGCCCGGCCAGGGCCAGTACGCGACGATTTTGAATCAGCAGGGAAAAGTCCTTGGCGACCTTCGCGTGCTGTGCTCGGAGAACTCATTCTATTTGGATCTCTGGGAAGTACTAAAAGACAAAGTCGTCGAGCACCTGAATCGCTATCTCGTGGCCGACGAAGTGGAGATTGCCGACCGATCCGAAGGCTACGGGATTCTCTCGATTCAAGGACCGGATTCTGACGCGCTCTTGCGAACCCTGCTGGAACAAGCCGCGCTGCCCGGGGAACCCATGGACCACGTGATCGCTGCGGTCGATGGCGCTAAGATCTGTGTCGTTCGCGACAGCCATACCGGTGAGGTGGGATTCGATCTCATCGTACCTAAATCCAACTTGGAAAACGTTGCCCAACGTTTGACGGAGATTGGCAAACAGTTTTCCACGACGTGGGTCGGGGAGGAAGCGCAGAATGTGCTCCGCGTCGAGGCCGGCATCCCCCGTTACGGCGTCGACTTTACCGCGGACAACCTGCTTTTGGAGGTCGGTCTCGATCACGCAGTGAGCTTCAAAAAGGGCTGTTACCTCGGCCAAGAGGTGATCGAGCGGATACGTTCACGAGGGCACGTAAATAAGAAACTCGCCGGCTTGCTACTCGACGGGCCGAAGCCGGGTCGCGCCGGTGACCCCATCATCGCGGTCGAGAAGGATGTGGGTGTCGTTACCAGTGCGGTTTTTTCCCCGAGTTTAGGACATCCCATCGCGCTGGGATATATTCATAGGGATTTTTGGACTCCGGGGACCGAGCTACGCATCCAACACGATACCGAATCGCTTTCCGCCACCGTCACCGATCTGCCCTTTGTACCGCCCAAGTGCGCGCCTGCGCCTTGCTCTTGAATCCCGGGCTTAAGATCGTATAGTAATCGGAAATTTGCCACGGAAAAGAAAGGAACTCTGAGAATGGCCAACTTTATTAAAGTGTGTAAGACCGGTGATGTAAAAGCGGGCTGCGGCAAAAGTATTGAGATCGATGGCAAACCCGTCGCGGTGTTTAACGTCGATGGGAAATTTTACGCCCTCAATGATATCTGCGGTCATCGCGGCGGGCCTTTGGGTGAGGGTGAAGTGGACGGCAATATCGTCATTTGCCCATGGCATGGCTGGCGTTACGATGTAACCACCGGGGCCAATGAACTTATCCCTGACTTACCGACACAGAAGTACGAGGTAAAAGTCGAAGAGGACGATATCCTCGTCGACCACGACACTCTTTTTCCCGACCCGGGTCTCAAGCAGCCCGAATTCCGGCTTTCCGCGCGGCGCCGAAGCGTGGGCGAAAACGTCCAGGCTTGCCGCGACCAAAGGCCCCATCGAGCTATACGCTATTGGATTTGCGGGGTTATTCAGCCAGCCGGCGCCCAACCCGGCCAATTTGCTGGCGCTCGTCAGGAGAGAGCGCTGCACTTCATAGGCATCGT
>DAIRFP010000103.1:11723-17850 GCA_036794995.1 Thermodesulfobacteriota bacterium
AGGACGATATCCTCGTCGATATCTAGCATCGCCTCTTCAAAAAATTCAAAGGCCCGCTCGCGGGCCTTTTTTGTATCTTTGGTTGGCAGTGACCGTTGATAAACCGATTCCCTACTTCAGGCAGAGCTTGATGTAGTCGCTTAAGGCGTCCTTAGTGCTGTCGAATGCCAGCTCATTCCAGGGGATGTTAGTCGGTGCGAAAAGGTTCGCTTCGACGGATTCATCCCCTGCGGCCAGTTCGCCGGCTACCACCTGTGCCGTGTAAACAATTATGACGTTGGGAGAACGAGGATAGGAGTAGACGTTCAGCAGCGGACCCAACTTCACGTCCACTTGGGATTCTTCTTTAGTCTCTCGAATCGCCGCTTCCTGAACACTTTCACCGCGGTCCACGTATCCGCCTGGAAACACCCATTTGCCCAGGGCCGGCTCAACGCCTCGCTTCAAGAGAGCGATCCCGCCGTCCACTGTAAATATGGTCCCGGCGACCACCTTTGGATCCTGATAGAATATGAACGAGCAATTCAGACATACAAGCCGCTTAGGCTCCGTCGCCTTGACAACCCGCCTTTCTAGATCGCCGCCGCAGCGCGGACAAAAGCGATATTCGATGTGGCCATGAAGGTGCTGCTGGTGTTCTGATGTCATAGATTCTCTTTATCGCATATTCAGTTGAAACAAAAGAATATTTCTGTAATCGTGGACCATGCTGCGAGCTCTCATTTTTGACTTCAACGGCATTATTGTCGATGATGAGCCGATCCACTTCGAGCTGTTTCAACGGGTGCTCGCAGAGGAAGGTATCGAATTAACCGAAACGGACTACTACGCGCGATATCTCGGCTTCGATGATCGCGGCGCCTTCACCGCGTCCTACCGGGAGCATGGATGCCTACTCGGCGAAGAACAACTCGCTCGCCTCATAGCTCGGAAGGCGGCCTACTATCAGGACGCGATTCGGAACAACGTAACCATTTTTCCCGGGGTCAAAACATTGGTCGCAAACCTCGCCCGGCAAGTGCCGCTGGCAGTCGCGTCCGGTGCGTTGCGACATGAGATTGAGACCATCCTGTCCACCGCCGGATTATTGCGGGATTTTGCTGTCATTGTCAGCGCTGAAGACGTCAAAAAAGGTAAGCCCGACCCGGAGATCTTTCTGCAAGCTCTCACTGGTCTCAATGCTCAATTGACAAAGGAGCATCATCCTATCGCTGCCGCCGATTGTCTGGTGATCGAGGATTCGAAGGAAGGAATTCGTGGCGCGAGACGGGCCGGCATGAAATGCCTGGCGGTAACCAATTCGCACCCGGCAGAGCTACTCACCGAAGCCACAGCGATCGTCAAAAGCCTCGAGGAGGTCGACCTACCGTACTTGGAAAATATTTGCTCCTAAATGGCTTTTTCGCGGGTGGTTGAAGCGACGAGAAATCTCGTCATGCCGGCGAGTGGTTCAAGTTCAAAATAATCTGGATTCCGGCATGCGCCGGAATGACGAAATCATGATTCGGCTTGCGGAGATATATCGAAGCCCGGATTGCGGTTGAGCGTTGGTCTGTTCGCCACAGTTTGCCGACCGTATCACCGATACGGCGTTCTCTGCGGCCTGAGCGTTATTTCCACCGGGCAGGAAGTCGCCGGCGACATGAGAACGTAAAGCACCGACTGCGCCACATCCTCGGCTTGGATCATTTTACTGCGGTCCAATTGCTTGTTAGGCGGAATCAGCGGCGTGTCGACGAAGCCCGGCAAGATCACAGCCACCTTAATACTATGCTCCCTAACTTCTTCGTAAAGCGACTGCGTGAACCCGATGAGACCGAACTTCGAGGCTGAATAAGCAGCGCCATTCGCCTCGCCGGTCTTGCCTGAAACCGACCCGATATTGATGACTGCACCTTCACGCTTGGCGATCATATTCGGCAGCAGAGCTTTCGCCAGAACCATCGGCGCTCGCAGATTCAGTCGAAATGTTTGATCCCAGTCTGTCAAACTCGCGCCTACAACGGGCGCCCTCTTCCCCCAACCCGCATTATTGATCAGGATATCGGCTGCTCCCCATTTTGCTTGGCTTTCTTCGACAAGCCGCCGGATGGCTTCATCTCGCGTTAGGTCCCCTGAAACAACGACGGCTTCCCCTCCCAGGGCAAGAATTTCACCCTTCACATCCTCGAGTTGCGCGACCGTGCGCGCGGTCAATACCACCCGGCACTGGGACTGAGCCAGCACCAGCGCGATCGCTCTGCCGATGCCGCGCCCCGCCCCGGTTACGATCGCGACCTTTCCTTCGAGCCCGCTCAATTGCCGAAATACCCCTAACCCCTGACCCCTGACCCCTCACGTGAGACGTAAGGCGCAAGAGAGGTGAGGGGTAAACGTGTTAATGAACTGTGGGAGTTTCGCCCTGCGGCGCTTGCTGCGCCACGGAAGAGCCGTGGTGGTGGATCATACGCCAGCCTTCGGCGCCTTTTTCGAAGATGTTGGTCGTCAAGATCGTCGCCGAGACCGGCTGGCCTTCCACCTTGCTGTTCAAGTTTTCGTAAAGCGTTACCCAAGCGAAGGCGCCCTTGATTTGAATCGAAACGTCGCTCAGCATGAACTGAATCGCCGGAGTATTCTCAAAGATTCGTTTCCAGCTCTCCATCACGGGGTCCCAACCCCTCAAAATGCGCCAGCCCGGATGGCCGCATTGGATATCCGCTCCCTTGGCCCAGACTTTTTCCATTTCCTTGATATCCAGCTTTTCAAACGCGCCGTAGAAGTCGCTGTTTGCCGCCGCAACCAGTTCTTTATCTTCGCTCATGATCAATAGTCAGTGAGTCGGTTTGGGCGCCATGTAGACCAGCACGGCGAGGCGCTGTTCGCTTCGGTTGACCACGCCATGGCTCTGACCGGAGGTTGCCATTACGATCTCACCTTCTCCCAGCTCTCGCTCTTCGTCTCCGACTTGAAAGAACCCTTTGCCGCTGACCACGTAGTAAACCTTGTCCGAACCATGATGGGTATGGGGAGCTTGCGCTTGGCCTGGCTCGAAACAATAGAGGTCGCAGAAGAATCTTTCGGTTTCGAAAATCCCATTCTTTTTCATTTTTTCCGTTGAGAACTGGGTCGCATCCGAAAGTTTCTTAAACATACAGGTCACCTCTTCGCTTATCCCCAATTGCACCCTACCCCGTGATACTACCATAGGGGCCCTCACATGCAAAAGCGGCCCGGATCTGATATTCCTCCGTCATGAATTCCGTTCTCATTCGCTATCATGAGATCGCACTGAAAAAAGGCAACCGCGCCTATTTCACCGAATTACTGAAGCGAAACATCCTCTCCGCAGTCAAGGATCTCGGCGCCAAAGAGATCCGCAGCCTGCCCGCCCGCCTGTTGCTGGCGTTCAAAAAGGACGTCGACCAAGAGACCGTGATCCAGAGGATCAGGTCCGTGTTCGGCATAGCCAACTTCTCCCTGGTGGAAAAAACCGCCACGGACATCGAGGCGCTACAGGCGCGGATTCTCGAAGCGCTGAACGGAACCCATTTCGCGTCCTTTCGCATTGACACCCAGCGGAGCGACAAGACTTTTCCGCTCAACTCGCCGGAAATTAATCGCCGGCTTGGCGCTGCCGTCAAAGAAAGCTCCGCTGCCCGTGTTGACCTGACCCACCCGGAGCTCACCGTTTTCGTCGAAATCTTGCCTCGCGATGCATTCTTTGGCTTTAACAAGGTCCCGGGTGCCGGCGGGCTGCCGGTGGGCGCCAGCGGCAGAGTTGTGTCGCTCATTTCCGGCGGTATCGACTCCCCCGTCGCGGCCTATCGAATGATGCAGAGGGGTTGCCGGCTGATCTTCGTGCACTTTCATAGCGCTCCCTATCTCGACAAGACTTCACAAGAAAAGGTCCGCCAACTCGTCACTGCCCTCACCCGGCATCAGTTTCAGTCGCGCCTCTACATGGTTCCTTTTGGAGAAATTCAACGCCAGATTGTCGCGGCGGTAAACCGGCCCCTCCGCGTCATTCTCTATCGGCGCATGATGTTGCGGATTGCCGAAGGCCTGGCCAGAAAGGAAAAAGCCAAAGCCCTGGTGACCGGCGAAAGCCTCGGTCAAGTCGCCTCCCAGACTCTGGAAAACATGGCCGTCATTCAGCAGGCGGCGGCGTTGCCGATCTTGCGGCCTCTGGTGGGAATGGACAAACAGGAAATTATTGACCAGGCGCGACGCATCGGCAGCTTTGAGATCTCGTCGATTCCCGATCAAGACTGCTGCCAGCTCTTCGTGCCCAAGCACCCCGCCACCAAGTCAACCCTATGGGAGGTTGAAGAGGACGAATCAAGACTCGACATTGCAGCGCTCCTACGATCGGGAATCGACGGCGCCGCCGCGGAGGAATTCACTTTCCCCCCTCAGACGGCTTGAACGATTTGAACGGCTTGAGCTCTCCTCGCTGGCTAAACGTAGTGCTGAATTCGTTGCAAGCTGGGCGCAAAAAATAAATCTTCGACCGCCGGTTTCTTCTTGATCATCCCCTGCTCGAATTCGTAACGGATCACCGCTTCCAGAGCCGTACGATTATCTTCGAGATTGTAAGGCCAAGGATCGGCGCCGAAAATTTCTTTTTGCTCGCGCATCAGGTCCTGCACCCAGACCAGGGCAAAGCTACGGGGATCGCTGTTGCGCGCGTAGCAAATCTCTTTCGCTTGCTGAAATGCCCGCACTAAACTCATTCCCACCCAGGGATGCTCGGCTAAAATCGGATTCTTGATCACCACGGTGTGCATGATCGGGAAAAAGCCGCCGTTTTTGTAGTACTCGATCTCGGCCTTCTTCGGCTCAGGAAAAAGCAGAGCGACTTTCGGGTTGCCGTTGCGAATCGAAGGTAGCGTCTCCGGATAAAGCGCCGCTTCGAGCTCGCCGTCTAAAAGCATCTGATCTACGTTCTTGCCCTGGGGCACGCGCTTGACGTTCATCCACTGGGCCGGATCGAAGGCGATATCCTCTTCTTCCTGACACCACCATTCGATGGTCTTGAGATCGACGCCGTAGTGATCTTGCAAGATACCGCGCATCCACAGGCCGGCGGAGTTTTGCAAGGTGTCTAGCGCCACTCTCTTGCCGTTCAGATCGGAAGGTTTTTCGATGCCGCAGCCGGTTCGCTTCACCATGTATTGATGGCGGAAACGGCGGTGTGGAAAGACCGGGATGGCGTTGTAGTTGCAGCCCTTGTCCCACGATACGAGATAACCGATCAACGAGAGTTCACAGACGTCGAATTCTTCATGGCGCAGCATGCGGCCGTGGCGCTCCGGCGACGGCATCGTCAGAACATTGAGTTCGATCCCCTGGGGCTGAATTTCACCGTTGATCAACGGCCGCAAGAAATCGTAATCGCCGCAGGCCAAAGTGAGTTTCAGCTTGGACATCTATTCTCCTTTGACATGCTGGCGGTAAAGTTCCGGCGTATCGATATCGACCGTAACTCCAGAGTCTTGGGTTTCGATTTCCAAGGTTTCACCGCGATGCGCGTTGACCACGAACTTGGCGCCTTGCTCCATCGGCGCGGCGAGCAACTCGCCGAAGAGCTTGCGCGAGAAAATCACCGGATGACCGCGCTTAGCGCCGTAGCGCGGCACGACGATGAGTTTACCGCTGGCGTGGAAGCGCTCGATCATAATCTCCACAAGTCTGGGGTCGATGTAAGGATGATCGACCAAGTGAACGAGCATGCCGTCGCAATCCGCTTCTTTCTCCAAGCGCCGTACCGCGACTTGGAGCGATGATAACTGACCGAGTTTGTAGTCCGGGTTAACTAAGATCTCGACCGGGAGATGCTCGATGCGCCGCCTCATCTCAGCCGCATGATGACCGAGTATGACGATCACTTTGCCGACCTGAGTCTGCTTGAGCGCCCCGACGATCTTCTCGATGAAGGTTTGGCCGTCGATGGCCAGCAGCGCCTTTGGCCGCCCCATGCGGCTGGATTCACCGGCGGAAAGAATCACCGCGCTGATCATTTGCCGCCTGCCTCGATGACATGCCTACTTGTAAACTTTATCGATGAAACCACTCTTCTCCAGTTCCCGCACGATGCTGTCGTCGACCATATCCTCGACTTTGAGCGTTGCACCCGGCTTACGCGCCA
>DAIRFP010000364.1:0-4072 GCA_036794995.1 Thermodesulfobacteriota bacterium
CTTGTCTTCCGGTTTTGATTGGGCCGACGTTTTTTCCTTCGCCGTGTCGGCTTTCATTGCGTCGGCTTTGGCTGGTTCGGTTTTCTTCGT
The DNA here is from genome assembly GCA_036794995.1 of Thermodesulfobacteriota bacterium. Classification (GTDB taxonomy): domain Bacteria; phylum Desulfobacterota; class Binatia; order UBA9968; family UBA9968; genus DAIRFP01. The sequence goes on from DAIRFP010000364.1 coordinate 91, forward strand.
TTCAGCGCTTTGCGCGGTCTTCGTGTCTCCAGCCTGCTTTCCCGCCTTCATTGCGTCGCTTTTAGCGGGCTCAGCCTGCTTGGTTTCGGACTTGGCGGCTTTCGCGGATTCTCCCGCCTTGCTTTTTGTATCAGTTGCAGCGGGCTTGTCGACCACGGTCTTACCGGTCGTGGTAAGTTGCGAACGGATCTGCTTCATGGTACCGGGGCCGATTCCTGGAACTTTTTCAAGCTCGTCGACGCTCTTGAAAGAACCGTTCTTGGTTCGGTAGTCAATGATGTCCTGAGCCCGCTTATCACCTATCCCTTTCAACGTGGTCAGCTCCTCCTTCGTCGCTGTGTTGATGTTCACCGCAGCGATCCCAACACCGTAGAGTGCGAACCATATGACCAATGCCAGCAATAACTTCCTCATAGATTCCTCCTTGTTTTTACTCTTTTGGCGGTTTCAGCACCGCGTCGTGTGTTAGACGAAACAACTCCTCCGCTCATTCGAAAGGTCCGGTTGGGCACATAGGTCAGGAAGCCGCCCACTTGGAAGCGGGTAATAGCCGATAGTTAGGTGAGGTGTCAAGCTGATTGTGGAAAACGAAAAATAGCTAAGGTGGAGGTTTAGGAAGTCCCGGCAAGCCAGGATTCCAATTCTTATCACCGTAGACAAAGACCCAGAAAGGCTTGTCTTGACTACGCCAGTACTCGACCGTACTCTGGAGCACCTCAATAGCGGTGTTGAAATCTTCTTGGTTTCTTGCGGCAAAGTCTTGGCCGTTTAAAAGAACCATGATCCACCCATCAAAATCCAGCCATGACAAATCGGTCAGACAATCGCTGACGGCATCCCAGTTCATGGCGAAATAATGGGGGAACTTGAAAGCTTTGGCGAGCCGGGCAAGCAACGCGCTCTTACCCTGCACCGTTCCAAGATCCAACTTCACAATAGATAGCTTCGCGGCTTTGGCCGCGCGCGCGATCACGTCGGGGCGTTGAGCCGGACGGTAGACGCCGGAGAGTTTGGCATCAGAGAGGAGCTTGCTAAGGGCATCCATGGTTGTCATTTTCGGATACGGCGGAAGGTTTGGTAATGGTCGTCAGTGTAATAATACTCCTCCGCTTGACCGACTATGATTCGGCGCGCACCGCGGTCGCGCGCGCCTGGCGTGGGGACGGTGTATTCACGATAGTAGCCGCGCTTCTTCTCAGGTAACCGCCGCTCGAAATTGCCGAAGACCACGCCATCTCTTTTGTACGGAAATGGCCCGCCTTGCTGGATCGTAACGAGAGTAGCTCGTCCTTCTTTTGGCAGATCTGCCAGCGTGACTTCGGTCAGCTTGGTTCTTTGGGGCTCACGCGCAAACGTCGGCGCTCCAGCGAGTTGGAAAATCAGCAAAGTGATTACGACGAACCAAAGTCTCATGCTAGAATAAATTTATGGGACTAGCCGTTGAGCCGGCCAAGGCAAAGATACGCGCCTGGGTGGAAATGCACAAACAGGTTGTGCTCTTTGATGAGGAAAGCTCTTCGTTACTGGACATCGCATCCGGGAAAACGATCCGGTTGCCTTGGCCAGAGCTCAAGGGCTTTGAGGAAAAGGTTCATTCGGAGACCAAAGATAATTATCTGGTTTTGCTTTTCGAGAATGATACCCAGATTGCCCTGGTGGATCCGGGGGGTATCGCTTTCGCTCCATCAACGGGAAATACCGGTCCGCTGCGGGACTTGCCGCCGGTGGTCTGCCTGAGAGATTTTCTTACTCTTAAAGGCCGGGTTGATCACTATCTATACGACCATCCGGATGAGCCGCCGCCGAAGGAGTCGCTGGATCTGATCATGATCTGCATTGCCACGCTGGACGGCGCGCGAGCGGTCGGGTTTGACGTAGGTGATTTGGAAGGCGAGCTTGAGGAATCGCTCAAGGAAATCGAACGTCTGACATAGAGAAAACGGATTGCAGTATTGAGAGTAAAGGAGTAACGGAATGTTGGGTTTAAGTTGGGGTAGTGTCCATAAACTCCCGGCGGTGGACTAGACTTATGGGGGACGTTACCGCATTACGCTGCCCGAAATGCGGCAGCCAACCCGCAGCGCCAACCATTTTCAAATGCAATAGTTGTGGCTGCATTCTGGAGGTGCAGGTCGACATCGACCACCTCGCGCCATCCGATCTGCAGACGATCTCAAACAGCCGCGATCAGAGTATCTGGCGCTGGTTTGATTTTTTCCCCATAGAGAACCGTAACGCCATTATTTCCCTGGGCGAGGGTGGCACGCCGTTGATTCACGCAGTTCGGCTTGGGGCGCAGTTAGGTCTTTCCCGGCTTTATTTGAAGAACGACACCGTCTTGCCAACCGGATCGCTGAAGGACCGCAGTAACAGCGTCGGCATTTCCAAAGCGAAGGAACTCGGCTTTACCACCGCAACGGTGATGTCCACCGGGAACGCGGCGGCATCCGTCGCTGCCTACTCGGCAGCGGCCGGGATGCGGAGCATCGTGATGGTGCCGGCGGGAACGGCGCCGTCGAAGATTATTCAAGCGCGCGCCTGCGGCGCCACAGTGGTCGTTATTGACGGCGATTTTGATTATGACGTCGCCAAGCTTTACCAGGCCGCGATCCAGGAGTTCGGTTGGTACGATTGTCTATCCTCCAACCCGTACCGCGCTGAAGGCAAGAAGTCCTACGCCTATGAGATGGTCGATCAACTGGACGGTGAAGTTCCCGACTGGGTGATTCATCCCACCGCCGGCGGCACCGGCATCTGTGCTATGTGGAAAGGGTTTCAAGAATTTCGTGCTCTCGGGTGGATTAACCGTCAGCCTCGGCTCGTGGCGTCGCAAAGCGAGGCCGCCGCACCGATCGCTGCCGCGTTCGATAAGGGACTTACCGATATCGAGCCCGTGGTTGCCCGCGCGACGGTGGCGGAAAGTATCCGGGTGGGTAACCCCTCGTCCTTGGGCTGGCGCGCCTTGGCGGCGCTGCGCGAGTCCAAGGGTACCGCCGTGACTCTGGGCGACGAAGCAATTCTCACAGCCCAATCGTTAACCGGAAGGCTGGCCGGAATCTTTGTCGAGCCCGCCGCCGGAACTTCCGTCGCCGCGGTCAAAAAACTGCGGGACACGGGCACCATTGGCGCCGACGACTTGGTCGTCTGCAACCTCACCGGTCATGGATTGAAGCAGCCGGAGGCGATTGGGTTAACGGATCAAGAGCTGCGGCCGATCCCGCCAACGCTTGAAGCACTCCGCGAGCAAATTCGAAAATCCGAAGACCGCGACGTTACACGTTGAAGGGGTAATTTGGATTCGAGGCTGGGGTCACTTCAGTGGTATGTCCTCTGCCGCGCCCCCCCAACCGACCGTCGCTTCGCCTCCAGAGGATCGCAAGATAAACCACATACCATTCCGATAGACCGCGATATCGGCTTTGCCGTCGCCGTCAAAGTCTGCAGGGACGGGTATATCCTGAGGAGAGCCGCCCCAGACTACTGTGGTCTGGCCGCCATCCGAAGAGCGCAAGATGAACCACAGCCCATCGCGGTACACGGCCACATCTGCCTTGCCGTCTCCATCATAGTCAGCGGGCATCGGCACATCCGTCAAGACTCCGCCCCATCCCACTCCTGTCTGGCCACCGTCGGAGGATCGAACGATAAACCACATTCCATCACGGTACACGGCCAGGTCTGCCTTGCCGTCTCCGTCGTAGTCAGCGGGTATCGGCACATCTGTCGGCGCTCCGCCCCATCCTACTCCGGTCTGGCCACCATCGGACGATCGTAAAACAAACCAGTTACCATCACGGTACACCGCCAGGTCTGCCTTACCGTCGCCATCGTAGTCTGCCGGTAGTGGTTTGTCCTGTGGCAAACCTCCCCATCCGGTTGCTGTCACGCCTCCATCGGCGGACCGAAGAATGAACCAACCTCCATTGCGATAGACCGCCATATCCGTCTTACCGTCACCGTCATAGTCCGCCGGCACTTGCAC
>DAIRFP010000104.1:0-16480 GCA_036794995.1 Thermodesulfobacteriota bacterium
GTGTGAATCCGGATGGTCGAACTGGCTAACCTTGAACATGGAACTTTGAACCGAAATTTAATTCCCCGCTATGGTCATTTGCGAGATCTTAATGGTCGGGGCGGCGATTCGTCCGCGCATTTCAAGATCGTTGCCTACCATCTCGATATTTTGCAGCATCTCCTTGAGATTGCCGGCGATGGTTACTTCTTCCACCGGGTAGCTCAATTCGCCGTTCTCAATCCATAGCCCGGCGGCGCCGCGGGAATAGTCACCGGTTACCATGTTGACGCCGAACCCGATCAGCTCCGTGACGTAAAAACCTTGCTTCACCGAGCGAATGATCTCGTCGGGAGAGTGCCCTCCTGGCGCCAAGTAAAAATTTGACGGCGCTACCCCCGGCGGCTCCCCCACTGAACGTGAAGCGTTACCGGTGGATGCCATTCCCAGCTTTTTCCCGCTGTACGTGTCCAGCAGGTAACTCTTCAGGTGTCCCTTCTCTACAACAATCTTCTTGGTGGTTGGCAGGCCTTCGCCGTCGAACGGTCGAGACCCGAGCGCAGCCGGAATGGTTCCGTCGTCAATCACCGTCACCCGCTCTGACGCAATCTGGGCTCCCAGTTTCCCCGCCAGAAAGGAGGCCCCTTTATAAAGTGAATAACCGGAAATCGCCGACGATAAATTTCTCAGCAGTGCGCCCGCTATCTCGGGATCAAAGACGATGGGAGCCTCACAGGTTTTGACTTTTTTAGCCCCGAGTCGTCTTAACACGCGCTGTGCGGCCCTTTCGCCCACATGGCTGGAAGATTCCAGCCGGGAGAATTTGCGATTCGACGAATACCAATAGTCTCGCTGCATGTTGCCATCTTGGGCGGCGATGGGCGCAACCGAATGACCGAACGTCGAGCCAACGTATTCGCCGGAGAATCCCTGGCTGCTGGCGTAAATCACACGTCCGAATTGATTCGAGAACTCAGCACCCTCGGAATTGGTAACCCGCGGATCGTAATCCAAGGCGTTTTTCTCCGTAGCTACCGCCAGTTGGATCTTTTCGTCCACCGGGATCGATCGCGCCTCCCCGTCCAATAGATCCAAGTCCGGCACGGCCCGAGCGAGATCCCCGGCCGCCGGCAGCCCGCTATGGGGGTCTTGAGCCGTCGCGCGGGCCATGCGCGTGGTGTCTTCCACCAAACGATCAATGGATTTCTTAGAGATATCGGAGGTTGAGGCCGAAGCGGAACTCGAACCGAAAAATAAGCGAAGGCCCAAACGTTTCTCCTGAGCCTGGCTAATTTTTTCCACTTCACCCAGACGCACCGTGACAAAAAACGATTCGCTTTCCACCATTACCACATCGGCCTGAGAGGCACCCTGAGCCTTTGCGACTCCCAGCACGTCGCGTCCCAGTTCTTGGCTCAATTCCATTCGTTCCATAACTTCCACTCCTGTTGTTCAAGTCGTTCAAAATGTTCAATTCGTTCAAGCCGTCGATCGGAATAACGGGTTGAACGTCTGGAACCGCTTGAACGTTTTGAACGACTTATGCTTTCGTTCCTCCTACCGTAAGGCCATCGATCTTGATGGTCGGAAGTCCCACGCCCACAGGCACGGATTGGCCGTCCTTGCCGCAGGTCCCAACACCCTCGTCTAACTTTAGATCGGCGCCCACCATAGAGACCCGGGTGAGAACGTCGGGCCCATTGCCGATCAAGGTCGCCCCCTTCACCGGTTGGGTTACTTGACCGTCTTCGATCAGATAGGCTTCGCTGGCGGAAAAGACGAACTTTCCGCTCGTGATATCCACCTGCCCCCCCCCAAAGGACACCGCATAAAGCCCTTTCTTCACCGAGCGAAGAATGTCTTCGGGCTGGCTTTGCCCAGCTAACATAAACGTATTCGTCATGCGCGGCATGGGAATATGAGCGTAGCTCTCACGCCGGCCGTTTCCCGTCAGCGGCATCTTCATAAGCGACGCATTGAGACGATCCTGGAGATATCCCTTGAGGATGCCGTTTTCGATGAGAATCGTCCGGTGCGTTAGCGTACCTTCGTCGTCGACGTTGATCGAACCACGCCGGGAAGGAATCGTCCCATCGTCAATGACCGTACAGAGCTCGGAGGCTACCCGCTGGCCCATGCGGCCGCTAAAAGCGGAAGTCTGTTTGCGATTGAAGTCACCCTCGAGTCCATGTCCAATCGCCTCATGGAGCAGAATGCCCGGCCAGCCCGGACCCAGGACGACGTCCATGGTACCCGCCGGAGCGTCTTGGGCGCTCAGGTTGAGGATTGCCAGCCGTACCGCTTCGCGAGCATAGCGCTGGTAATCCTGGGCATCGATAAAGAAACCGAACTCTACCCTCCCACCACCGCCAAAGCTGCCCATTTGCCGGTCACCGTTCTCCTCGGCTATACAGCTGACATTGAGACGCGTAAGCGGCTGGATATCCCCCACCACCAAACCCTGAGAAGCCGCCACAAGGATAATTTTGTACTCGCTAGCAAGGGACACAAAGACATTTTTCACCCGCGGATCGAGGCCTCGGGCAAACTGGTCGATCTCGTATAGCAGCGCTACCTTCTTGTCGAGCGCGATGTCATTGACCGGAACTTTGATGGGATACAGATCGTGAGCTTCGCTCCGTGATTGGCCCGCGGATACAGGCAGTTGGGATTGCTGGTTCTGGGCAATGTACTGCGCGGTGCGGGCCGCCAGTTCCAGATTTTCGATAGTAATGTCATCGGTGTACGCGTAGCCGGTTTTTGTCTCCGCCAAGACGCGCACGCCAACGCCATTGGCAGTCGACTGAGAGCAGTTCTTTACCAGTCCTTCTTCAAGGCTGATACCCTCGTTCCTCCGGTATTCGAAGTAAAGATCCGCATAATCGGCATTTTTGCCTGTCGCAGTGGCAAGGATTTTCTCCAGATCGCCAGCGCCAATGCCAAAATTATGGTCGAAAAAATACTTTGCCGGTAGGGTTTCCTCGTTCATATGGTTCTCCCTTGCTGGAAGGTTTACCATATCAACCCCTACTCATAAAGACGATTGCTGGCGCCCCAGGAATTCCCGCGATGGCTTAAGAGGATATTCCTTTGACAAGCTATCTGTTGATCACCCCTGGCTCTTGGGTTAGAATCCGAAACATCAAAATCCAGGTGGGGACCATGGCGCAAAAAAAAATCGTGCACGTTGTCGGCACCGGAACCATCGGTGAGCCGCTTATCGGTATCCTTTCTACGTTTCGGGAGCAGTTCGAGATCGACGAAGTCACTTTTCACAAGCGCACCCCGCTGGTTACCGATCGTTCGAAAGTTCATGTGCTAGGAAGTAAGGGCGCCAAGCTCTGCGTCGACAAGGAGCGGTGGCAGAAGTTCGTCGATATGGGGATGGAGCCCAGCTTCGAATCCGAGGAAGCGATCGCCCGGGCCAGCGTTGTTATCGACTGTACCCCCGTGGGCAACGAAAACAAGAAAAAACTGTACGATAAATACGCGGGCAATGGTCGCGGGTTCATCGCACAGGGCAGCGAATACGGTTTTGGCAAGATGTACGCTCGGGGCATCAATGATAAGGCGTTGGTCAAAGGCGAGGACGATTTCATCCAGGTGGTCAGTTGCAATACCCACAACCTCGCAGTGCTGATCGATACCGTCGCATTAGGGCCGGAGAAGGAAGACAATCTCGATGAGGGGCGCTTCGTCTGCATGCGCCGGGCCAACGACTTGAGCCAGGAAGGCGATTTCATTCCGGCGCCGGAAGCTGGAAAACACGACGACGTTGAATTCGGCACCCATCAAGGACGAGACGCGCATTATCTCTTTAAGACTTTGGGGTTGAGCTTAAATATCTACTCCTCGGCGCTAAAGCTGAACACCCAGTACATGCACACGATTCATTTCAATCTCAAGCTGCGTCGCGGGATAAACAAAGACGAGTTAATGCGCCGGTTCCAATCGAACGGCCGGGTGGCGCTCACCAGTAAGAAGTCTTCTGCTTCGGTCTTCTCCTTTGGCCGCGACCATGGGCTGTTTGGACGCATTTTGAATCAGACGGTCATCGTGACCCAGAGCCTGGCAATGAGAGGCGATAAGGAGATCATCGGAACGTGCTTTACACCGCAGGACGGGAATTCATTGCTGAGCAGCCTGGCGGCAACCTTGTGGTTCTTGTATCCCGATTCCTACGAACAGAAGCTCGAGCCCGTCAGACCGTATTTCTTCAGGGAAATCTAACACTCCACCGAGCGATCCTTCGAACGGACAAGAGCCCCCTGGATTCTTGTCCTTTTTATTCTTTTACCGATTCCTGCCCGAGGCCCTGAAACCGTACGGAATCGCCGATTCCGATTCCGTGAGCCTTGGAGAGCCCGCCGTTTATTTCCAATACGAATTTGCTGGCAGTCGATACCGAACGAGAGTCCGTCGAAAACGGTACAGTCTGCTCGACAACGCCGACGACCTTCCCCGCGCTGTTGATAAAAATCATATCCAGCGGAATAGGCGTATTTTTCATCCAGAAAGCGTGTACCGACTCGGTAGGAAATAGGAAGATCATCCCGCGGTCCGGGGCAAGATCGCGTCGATACTGCAGCCCGAGCTCTCTCTTGGTGGGGGTATCCGCGACTTCAACCTGAAAAGTCAGCTCTCTGCCCTCTTTGGTTGCGATCGTCACCCTAGGATCCGCCTGACAGGCGGTGGTCTGCGCCAAAACCGTTAACCAAAGCAGGAAGAAAAACGATCCGCGAGCCGGCATATTATTTTTGCAAGTTCTTTGCGACGAGCTCGGCAATATCCAAAACCTCCATGGCCGTTTCTGCCTCTTCCTTGGCTGTCTCTTCAGTGATCATTCGCATGCAAAATGGACAGCCCGTCGCCACGGTCTTGGCACCGGTCGCTTTCAACTCGCGGTAGCGGTTCGTGCTGACCCGCTCGTTGCCCTTCTCTTCCTCTTTCCAAAACTGGCCGCCACCGGCACCGCAACAAAAACTATTGTTCCGGCTGCGACTCGGCTCGGTTAGTTTAGCCCCCGTCGACTCGATCAGCCTTCGTGGCTGATCGAAAATTCCATTATGGCGGCCCAAATAGCAGGGATCATGAAAGGTTACCGAACGGTCACCGTTCGCTGCCAGTTTTAGCTTGCCTTCTCGGATCAGCTCGTCGATGAATTCTGTATGGTGCTTCATTACATAGTTGCCGCCGAACTGGGGGTATTCGTTACCGATGGTGTGGAAGCAGTGGGGGCAAGTCGTAACAATTACCTTCGGCTTAGCTAGGTCCAACGCCGCGACGTTTTCCGTCGCCATTTGGGCGAAGAGATACTCGTTCCCTGTCCGGCGAGCCAAGTCGCCGGTGCACTTCTCCTCTCTACCCAGCACCGCCCAATTCACACCCGCAGTGTTGAAGATCTCCGCCAGACTTCGGGCGATCTTCTGAGCACGGGGGTCAAATGAGACCGCGCAGCCCACCCAATAGAGCACATCAGGATCGGGATTCTGTTCGATGGTTAGCACTGGAAAGGGCAAATCCTTGGCCCAGAGGAGCCGCTCTTCAGGGGAGATTCCCCACGGGTTCCCTGCCCTTTCCATCTGGTTAAAAGTGTTCTTGAGTCCGCTGGGAAACTCTGCGGCCGTCAGCACGCGCTCGCGCCGCACATCAATTATATGGAGCATCTGCTCGTTCCCCACGGGACAGACCTCGATGCAGGCATTACAGGTCGTGCAGGCCCAAGCCGCTTCTTCGCTCAGCGCGAAGTCCAATAGCGGCCGCGGGCTCTCTTGGCCGGCGGCGAAAGCGGGAATGATCCGGTTCAGCTCGATGCGCTCATTGATCAGAATCGCCGCCGGACTGAGCGCCTTTCCGGTATTCGTGGCTGGGCAAACGTCCTGACAGCGGTTGCACATGATGCAACTATAGGCATCTAACAATCGCGGCCAGGTAAACTCCTCCAGCTTGGAGACGCCGAAGACCTCCTCGTTTTCGAAGTCCATGGGCTGTAGGACTCCCGGCTTATCCTTCTTAAAAGCCAGGTTGACCGGCGCCATGAAGAGGTGAATATGCTTGGAACGGGGAAAGTACGGTATGAAAATGAGAATCGAACCCAGGGCTCCCCACCAAAAGAAATGATTCAGACCGTCGACGATAGCGGGAGTTAAGCTGGAAAACAGTCCGGCAAACACGGAGCTCACGGGATGAAAGGCGTCGACGCCGTCACGCGCTAGTTGGGTGGCTTTGAACATAAGCCGGCTGCCGACGTGAAAGAGAATAAAACCCGCAACAATCGAGGAGTCGCGCAAGATCTCCGCGCGTGCCTCGGGCTGTAAAGGAACGTTGGGCGCGAAAGCGAAGTCCTTCGGACGAACGAAAAAACGACGGATGACGAGTCCGATCATTCCTAGCAAAACGCCTGCGGTCAGAAGGTCGGCCAGCAAGTTGAACGGGCCCCATAAACCTCCGCGAGCATGAAACGAGATGAAGCCCTCGATCACATCCACCAGGTTGACAAGAAAATAAAAGACGAACCCGTAAAAGACCATCGCGTGAAGGAAAGAAACCAGTGGACGCATTTTCAACACGGATTGCTGGCTGAAGACAATCCGCAGCGCGCGTATGATTCGCCTACCAAGATTGTCGAAGCGCGGATCGGGCTTGCCTCGAGCGATGGCTTTGTAAACCTCGTAAAACCTATTTCCGCCGTAGTACAGGGATCCGATGGCAAGGAGGATGAAAAGTATCTTCTCTAAGCTCGTTAGCATGCCGCTCCCATCGACCTCCGTTCTCGCGTTACTTACCTGAGCAATGTTAGATTATCAAACAAACGGCGGGATCGAACCTGCGTTCCACGACCCACCGCGATTTATCATGAGTGGCGACGAGACCTTGCCGTCAGAAGGGTTTGATACTCGAATCCTTAGGGGGCAAAAAGCGAGTGCAACGTAGCAAATGCGTATTGGTGCTGCCCGCTTGATAGAAACGTTACGCTTCAGGATAGCCCAGTCGTTTTGACAACTCGCCTCCCGCCCGAAGCACTCGAGGGACGATATCCTGCTGGATAACCTCGCTGGTCAGACGATGGCCCGGACCTGCCACCCCGAGTACGCCCACAAGCGTCCGGGTATAGTCACGAACCGGCACGGCCACCGAGCTCACGTCGTCGGAAAACTCTCCTTGATCGATGGCATAACCCGTTTCACTCACTGCTTGCATCTGCTCGGTGAGCAGCTTTCGATCCGTGATGGTCTTTTCCGTGTGGCGATCCAAGCGTTCGGGAAGTGTCTGGTTCATTCCGCCCTCGGACTCGAAGACGAGATACACCTTCCCGGCAGCCGTGCAGTGAGCTGGCAATGCAGTGCCCAGAAAGGACACTACACGCACCGGACGCGTAGGCTCAACGAACTCTAAAGGAACGATCGAGCTGCCTTTCCGTATGGCGACAAAGGCACTCTCCTTCGTTGCCTTGACCAAGTCTTCCAGAGTTGAACGCGCTTGCAGCAATAAACCCATTTGGTGGATAAAAGTCTGTCCGAGCTGCAAGCACTTGAGACCGAGTCGATAATTCTCACTAACCTTGTTCTGCTCGATATATCCGCGCGCTTCGAGAGTGGCGAGCAATCGAAAAACATTGTTCTTGTGCAGTTTAAGCCGTTTGCTGAGTTCGGTCACGCCGATCTCATCGACACTGCCGTTGAACTGTTCCATTACATCAAGAGCATGAGAAACAGACTGAATCGTATAATTGGATTTCTCGCGCCTCACCATGTGTCCTCCCGGATGAATATTGGCGCTGGAACGTAACTTCCTAGTTACGACCAGGGACCATTCCAAAAAGGCGTTTTAACTTAGGGTCGCGCGGATGTCAAATGGGGGGCGCGGGTACGTTTTTTGTCCCCAACTGCCTTTTGGACTTTGGCCTCCCGATGGCTCTGTCCTGGGCATCACTTTCTGTTGACTTACCAACGCTTTCTTAATGTCCACAGATTGCTTATCCCTCATTGAAGCACTCTTACGACTTTTCAGACTTTGTTTTGAAAGGAACTTGACCCCCCCGGAGAGATGGGGCAGAATGCCACTGTGAACAATCGGCTGGAGAATAAGAGGTTGGGCTTAGGTTGGTGGCGCTGGCATCTGTCACAGCGTCCACACCGTGGCTGATTTCAGTTATCCGATTGATCGAGGGTAGGGGCCATAGGTGAAAACTTATGGCCCTTTTTGTTTGTTGGCGAAAAACATGATGCGACCGACTTTCAAGGAATTTTGCCAGTTCGCCAAACAGGGCAACCTGATTCCCGTTTATCAGGAATTGCTCATGGACTTGGAGACACCGCTGTCTTTCTTCAAACGGCTAGAAAGGGACGACTACTCTTTTTTGCTCGAAAGCGTGGAAGGCAGCGAGCGTTGGGCGCGTTACTCCTTTCTGGGAACGCGACCCCACCGGATATTCAAAACCCGGGGCAATCAAGTCGAGATTGTCGAAAACGGCAAAAAGAAAAGCTTCACTTCAGAATCGCCGTTGCAAGAGTTGGAGAAACTCCTGACAGACTGCCGGTCAGTCACCGTGCCCGGCGTCCCTCCATTTTTCGGCGGCGCTCTTGGTTATGTAGCCTATAATGCCGTGGAGCAATTCCACGAAATCTCCGACAATAAGAAGGATCCTTTTGTCACGCCCGACATCTTCTTTATTTTCGTGCAAACACTGGTCGCTTTCGACAATCTCAAACACACTATTAAAGTCATCGACAACGTGCGATTAAGCCACGACACAAACCTGCGCCGGGCCTATGACGAGGCCGGCGAAAGAATCCGAAAGGTGATCTCCTCCTTGCAAAAAAAGCCCCGGGGGATCGAGCCGCGGGATCTGAATCAGGAGCAAGGAAATAGAAAGTTTCGTTCCAACCTGACGCGCGAAGGTTTTCGTGACGCAGTCGTTCGGGCTAAAGAGTACATTAAAGCCGGAGATATTATTCAGGCCGTGCTCTGCCAAAGACTCGAGACTGAAACGGCAAGTGACCCGTTCGAGGTTTATCGGGCTCTGCGGTTTATCAATCCGTCCCCCTACATGTTCTATCTCGAACTCGAAGACCTTAAAGTGATCGGTTCTTCACCGGAAACCATGGTCCGCCTAACCGGCGATACCATCGAACTCCGTCCCATCGCCGGCACCCGTCGCAGAGGGACCACGCCCGAGGAAGAACGAGAACTTGAGGCCGATCTTCTAGCGGATCCCAAGGAACGTGCCGAGCATATCATGCTCGTGGACTTGGGCCGTAACGACGTCGGTCGTGTCGCCGCAATCGGCTCGGTGGAAGTCAACGAGCTCATGGCCATCGAGCGCTACTCTCACGTCATTCACATCGTGTCCAACGTCCGGGGCAAACTGGCGGCCGACAAGACGCCCTTTGATCTCTTCCTGTCCGCGTTCCCTGCGGGCACCGTCTCCGGTGCGCCGAAGATCCGTGCCATGCAAATTATCAGCGAATTGGAACCCGAGAAACGCGGGCTCTACGCCGGCGCCATTGGTTACTTCGGTTACAACGGGAATCTCGACACTTGCATCGTCATTCGAACCATCGTCATGAAGGGAAAGAAAGTCTTTATTAATGCGGGCGCGGGCATTGTTGCAGACTCGGATCCCGAGATGGAATATGAGGAGACTCTCAATAAGGCCCGCGCCATGCTGAAGGCAGTCGATTTGGCTGAGCGGTGGAGAAAAAAGTGATTCTTCTAATCGATAACTACGACTCCTTTACTTACAACCTCTACCATTATCTGAGCGAGTTGGGGGCCACGGTCAAGGTGTTCCGCAATAACAAGGTCAGCCTTGAAGAGATAGCAAGCATGAAGCCGGAGAAGATCGTCATCTCGCCCGGCCCCTGCACTCCTAGGGAGGCCGGAATCTCTTGCGACGTGATTTTGCGTTTTGCTGAAAAGACACCGATTCTAGGCGTCTGTCTCGGCCACCAGTGCATCGGCGCTGCTTTCGGCGGTGAGGTCGTTCGCGCCCCGTCGATCATGCATGGCAAACTCTCGGACGTGAATCACGATTCACAGACGATCTTTCGCTCAATTAAGAACCCTTTTCGTGCCATGCGGTACCATTCCCTGGTTATCGATCCCGATCGTTTGCCCGCCGAACTGGCCGTCAGCGCCGGCGACAGCGACAACGTCATTATGGGGGTCCGTCACAAAAAGTTCCCGGTGGAAGGCGTGCAATTCCACCCCGAATCGATTCTCACCGACGAGGGGAAAAAATTGCTAAAGAATTTCCTCGACTATTATTGATGTCAGCATGAAGCTTCTTTGTTTCCAGGCGAAGCATTTTCGTTGGAAGACACACTCCAAGACTTTAACCGAGGTAGCGGATCAGGACGTAGATGAACAAGTCGAGGACGCTGTCGTTATCTTCATCCACGCAGAGAAGTCCGATGAAGAAGCAGACAGAGAAATCGCAGTCCTGCGGCGAACCTTAAAGCATATCAAGTGGCTCGCCAACAAAAGAGCGATCAAGAACATCGTCATCCACGCTTTTACCCACCTCGGCGGCGAGACCGCCTCCCCTGATTTCGCCGAAGCCTTTATTAACACTGTCGCGCAACGTCTCCGCGAAAACGCCTATGGGGTGCGGACAACACCTTTCGGCTACTTCTGCGAGTGGGACCTCAGCGTCTACGGCGACAGCTTGGCGAAGGTTTGGAAAGAGATACACTGACTCCCTAATCCCCAATATTCGTCGATATCGGACGGGAGCACCGTCACCTATCCATCACCACCAAAACACCCAAATCGCGGCGAATGTTATATAATGGGGTCTTTTTGCGTCGCATTAAGGAGGAAGACACTATGACTCAATATAGAAACAGATTGTTAATTTTCCCTCTCAGCATCTTGATTTTCTTATGCCAATTGGGCTGCAAAGGTGAGCAAAAGGAAGCTGATTCGAAGGCTCTTCCCGACCTTAATGCGCAGCTTCATCCCTACGTGACTATTGAGAACACCAAGCTGCGCACCGGCCCTGGACCTCAGTTTCGAACGATCAACGAAATAAGGCGCGATGCCAAGGTCCAAGTCGTTGGACGGGACGGTGATTGGGTGCTCATCGTTTCGAAGAAAGGCAACCCGCCCGGCTACATCGAAATGACATCCATCGAACCCAGTAGTAGCGATGAGAAACAAGAATCATCCGCGCCGCCCGTAGAAGGGAAATATGAAAGCCTGGTCGATACCCGGGTGCACAGTGGACCAGGGCTTCACTACCCGGTGGTGGCGGAGATTAAAAAGGGGACAAAGATCAACGTCGTGGACGAAGAAAAAGGTTGGTTAAGGGTCGAATCCAGGCGCGGTAACAAGCCGGGGTACGTCGAGGCGAGCATCGCAAAGCCCCTTGCGAGCCAATAGGGTAGTCGCGCTCCGTAGTTCTACTCGCAGAATCTTAGAGACTGGTCTTCGAAAAGTTCGCGAGTTACAGCTCTGCGATCTGGGCAGTTCGGCGTAGCATCAACAACAAAATTCTAGACCTTTAACAAAGCCATCGCCGTAATGCCTAAGATCCCCTCCTTGGTTTCCTCTCCGAGGGGCAGCTTCCGGATCGTAGCGATGTAGTTTCTTAATTCCTGCATCCCCTTCCCAGTGTCGGTGTTCACACCGGTAAAGTCCTGGGGATAATCGCTGGCAAACACAAGTCGCTCGGGGCGGATGCCTTGGAGCGCGCAATGCAAAGCCGGGAGACCGCCCTCGAATCCGGCGAGATCGAAGTAGAGCATGTCGAAGTAGTCCGCAAATGAGCGTTTTAGCGTGCCGTAGCGGTAGTAGCAGCCGGTCCTTCACGGCCGCAATACCGCCACCGAAATGGGCGATAATCAGCTTCAATTCCGGAAAGCGATCCAGAATTCCCCCGGCAATGAGCCGTGGGGTTGCGACTGTGAGATCCACTTCACGACCTAGGACTCGTGGCAGATCATAGTCTTGGAGTAGTTAGTAGCCGACGGGCGCTAGTGCTGGATGAACAAAAATCGGCACACCCAGCTCGCAAGCCTTTTCATATAGGCCGTAAAGCTTTGGCGAGTCGAGGGAGACCCTTTGATTTGCGACGTGATGGTAACTCCTTTGAGATTCAGGCTTCGGATGGCCCGGTGGATTTCTTGAAGCGCTTCGTTGCCCTCCAAAACTGGCGCTTGCGCGCGCCCAATAAACTTCCCCGGGCAGTGCATCTGAATCTTGGCCAAATCGTCATTGATCAGACGGCACTCACCTAATGAAGCATTCCATCCCAAAAGACAGGACAGCACCGACACATCGATCCCGGCTTCGCTCATATCTCTAAGCTGCAAATCGAGATCATACAGCCTCGCGTGCAACGTCGTGGCACGACGACCATCTTCCTGGAGATAGGTCGTTCGATCGGAGTAAAGTCCCCTTTTCTTCGCCAACTCCACTGGAACGTAATGATGCTGGAAATCCACAACCATCTTCGGTGCCTACCTTTCGACTCTTTTATAACGTGCGCCATTTGACCCGCAGGATAGCCATTCCTACAGATAGATATCAGCTTTCGGACTGTCCTGAAAATGGATTTGTCGCAACAGAAAGCGATAGCTAAAACTGTTGTCATTTTTCCCGCCGATAACCTAAAATCGCCGTCGTACAGTGATATGCAATCCATTCATTAATAAGGAGGTTTCCATGGAGATCGAAAAGAAGTTGTCAACGCTCGGATTACAGCTTCCAACCCCGCCACAGCCCGCTGCCCACTACATCCCCTTCGTTCAAGTCGGTCATCTTCTGTTCGTCGGTGGTAACACTGGAAGACTCAACGGTCAGCCCCACACCTACGTTGGCAAAGTTGGCGACAAGGTAACGTTGGAACAGGGTTACGAGATGGCACGCTGCTGCGCTCTCAATCATCTGGCGATTATCAAGTCGGCACTGGGTGACCTCGATCGCGTGGAGCGGTTCGTAAAATTGACCGGCTACGTGAACGTCGCGCCCGGATTCACGAAAATGCCCCAGGTCGTGAATGGTGCATCAGATCTTTTCGTCGAACTCTGGGGTGAACGCGGTGAGCATGCGCGTGCAGCCGTGGGCGTCGCTTCGCTCGCCAACGAGGCGTCAGTTGAAACCGAGGTGATCGTGCAGATTAAAGAGTGACCACAAAAAACTGTAGGCCGCTGGCCGAGTCAAACATTCGAAATCATACTTCTAACTGTTCTGCTTCATTGCACCCGGGTTTTTGCTCGGCCGCGGCGTGGAAGGTCCCGCTTCCGAACCGATCCGGATGGCGATTACCAACCCGAGCCAATTTCAGGAATCCCCGACAATTTTGCTCCGTATTCACGATTTTGTTCAGAACGAAACCAACTGCACTCTCCTGAGCAGAGGCCCCGACACCCCAAAAGACCTTTTTTTTCAAACCGTTATAAGGCAATTCCAGATGGCTTAAGCTTGGCACATTTTTGGCGTGGGCGACCTATGAGCCCTTATCGATTCGAACACCGTCAACAAAAAACCTTGTCCATGAATTCAATTCCGTTTGCCGTCAGAACTTGCCTTATTTACGGGAGCTTACTATCGCCCGGGACATAGAAGTTGATTGTGCTTGGAGAAATGCTGATGCTGGGATCCGGGTCAGGCCTAGATGATTGCACGCTCGCTTCTCATCCATCGGCCGACCAAACATCGCAACACCGAAGATGATGAGAAACGAACTGCTATCGAAATGGCAAAAGGAGAAAATCCTGTTACTCTAAAATCCTCTCATGGACTACTAGAGATCCAATTGTAGGGGTTTCTACAGGAGAAAAACTATGGATACAATCTTTTTTTGGATGATCGCCGGGGCGACAATGGCTTTATTGGGAGTTTTTCTGATCGCCTCGGAGCGGGAGCTCAAGACCAAGCGCCGGGAGCTGGAGGAACTCAAGAACAAGATCGCCGAAGGGCCGGCACCAGCCAATGGCTCAACCGCTGTTTACCCACACGAAAGCGAAACATCGGCGGAACTCGTCGCCAGAAATGAAGCGCTCGTAAAAGAAGTTTCCGCCCTATCGCAGCAACTCGAAGCAAGCGAGAGCAATTTGGCGCAGATAAAAACCCTTCGCGAACACCTGAATAGCACGGAAGCTGAGAACTCCGAGCTGCGGGCGGACCGCGAGCGCTTGCGCTCCGAGCTTTCGACCTTGGCGACTAAAATGGAATTCAATGCTCCTCCTGCCAGTGACGCGGCCGGGGATGTACAAAACGAAGCGAGAATCGCCGAATTAAACGAACAACTCGAGACCAGTCAGGCCAAGATCCGCGATTTGGAGGGCAGCCGGGAGCAGCTTGCCGATGCCGAATCACAGCACAAAGCCTTTGAGGAGCTCCAAAAAAGCCTCGAGGTCAGTACGCTCCAGCTACAGAATGCGCTCGCCGCGGAACAGGAAAAGCAAAAGGCATTAGAAACGGTTCAGATGCAGCTTTCGGGAATCGAACAAAGCTATCAAGAGTTGAATGAAACGAACCTCCGACTTCGGGAAGAAAACTCCCAACTCCAACAACAACTGAGTCAGAATCAGCAACAAGCAGACCGATCGTTAGTTATTCGCCAGCGACTTGAGGAACTGCAATCGAAACATGCCGATATCGTTGAACAGGACCGCTTGATTCAAGAAGAGATGGCAGCCATGAGCCGTTCCCTTGACATCGTCTCGGAAGAGACTTCCCACCCACAGGCGCTGCAACCCATCCATTACGATCAAAGCTTTCAGGTCACAGCCAACGAACCCATAGCGATGCATGGTGAGAATCTCGTTGAAGAAACTTCCTTTCGGAGATCCGATACTGAATTACGCTCCTCTAGTAATAATATTGGCGGCGGCGAGGATAACGAGACTGCTTCGGCGCCGATGCACCACAATTCTGTTAGCGTGCCCCCCGCCATCGCCGCGAGCACACCTGCAACCAGCAATTATGCTACACCGGCGATCGAAAGGAACAAACGGCGCTTCGGTATTTTTCCGACTGCAGTGGCTGTTTTGGTAGTTGGTGGGGCTCTGGCGGCCGGCTTCTTCGGTAACGATTCTGAACAAAAATCCGCGGCGTCAAGGGAACATGCTGCGAAACTGGAGACCCTAGCCGCAGCAAAATCATCCAACGCCGCCCATAGGGAATCAGGTCAGAATTCGGGGACGCCGGACGATAAAGGTTTATCCGTCGAGTCAAGACTCACAAAGACACCGGAAAAAGCCACGACGGCCATTGCCGCATCGGGAAAGCCTTCCCCAACCGCTTGGGAAAGTTACGAAATCATTCAGCCAACCCGCGTGTTCAGCGCTCCCCGAGAAGACTCACAGCTCATCGCCAACGTAGAACCCGGAACACTGGTTAACGTGGTGGACAGCCGGAACGGTTGGTTGGAGATTCGCTCCAAACACGGTCGCCCGCCGGGTTTCATCCCGAGAGCATCAGCAACACGAATTGGACAGAACTAAAACTGATCCCTGTTCCTCCCGATTTTCTCCCGACGATCTTCGCCCCCAGGAAGCCTGACGTGCCGCTAATCCGAAACGGACGCTCAGGCTATGACCCTTAAAAAGAGTCTGGATGATTTGGTTTTCCGACGCTTCAGTCGCAACCAGGCTCAGCGTGATTCGCTAGCCAAGCTAGGGATCACCAAAGCTCAAGCCGTCAAAAGGCAAACAAACGTTTTTTTCGCATACCAGGGTGAGGATTCAATCGACGGCTCTATGCCGTGCGCGGCTTCTTCCCGGAGAAAAACGACTGCAACTTTGGTGAGGGCTAGACCCTGGTTTCCTGAACGTGATATGAGGCACTCAATTGTGATCGTTGGTTTGGACCAAGGAGGCCTTAGTGGCAAAAAGGAAAAGCATCCACATCGAAGGCATGGAACACGGCGCGCCGATCCCAAACGGCGTCGTCATCGGCAACCTGATTTTCTCTTCGGCGATTTCCGGCAAAGACGCCCAGACCGGAGTACTTTCAACGGAGCCGGACGAGCAAGCGGAGGCGATGTTTCGCAACTTGAAACTTTTCATGGAAAAGGCCGGCGGGACACCCCAGGACATCGCGCACATGACGGTCTTTCTCAAGGAAGAGAAGTATCGCGATTCGGTCAATAAAGCATGGCTCAGGATGTTCCCCGACGAACACGATCGGCCGGCACGGCACGCGCTGAAGGTGGAACTGCGGGGCCAGATCTTGTTTCAGATAGAGGTGATCGCAGTGCTTTAATTTGCAGGAAAACGAATTCAAGATTAAATTAAGGTCTCATGAGTGATTGACTATAAACCGATCGGTTCGTTCTATCAGGTCGAGAACGCCAGTGCTGAGCCGATCATGATGGGCAACCGCTCCGGGCCGGCGGAAAAAATCCAGATCATCGACTATGTAACCCGCAAGGATATTCGCGAGAAAGGTCAGGCTGATTTAAACGTCTAACGAGCTATTGTTCAAGCTGTTCAAACGTTCAAGTGGTTTCGGAACCTCGAATTTCTGCAACCGGTTGAACGTCTTGAAC
>DAIRFP010000104.1:16490-17631 GCA_036794995.1 Thermodesulfobacteriota bacterium
AGGATATTCGCGAGAAAGTTCAGGCTGATTTAAACGTCTAACGATCTATTGTTCAAGCTGTTCAAAAAGTTCACGCGGTTCAAGTCGTTTCGGAACCTTAGGATCTCTGCAACCGGTTGAACGTCTTGAACGATTTGAGCTGCGCGCCTAGAGCGCGTAAAGCCGCTTGGGATTGTCGTAGCTGATTTTCCGCTTAGAAGCTTCGGAAATATCTCTCCGGTCCAGAAACTCTCGGACCGCTTTGGTCATATCCACTATTCCCTCGTGGGGAAAGTCCGACGCCCAGAATAGGCAATCGTCGCCCAGCAACTCCAGATCCCGGCTGGTCGTCATCTCCTCGCCACACTGAAAATAGATCTGCCCCTGCTCGATAAGCTTCGACGGACGCGGTAGATCTCCCATGCGCGGCTCCATCTTGCTCATCAAGTAGGGCACCCAGCCGCAGCCCGCTTCCAAGAATGCAATTTTCAGGTCGGGGAGTTTTCCCAGTACGCCGGAAAACATGAGGTTGGTAAACTGGCGCATCTGCGGCCAGACGTGGGCCAAAGTGGCGGCCTCGTGACGCCAGAGAAAAAGATCGTTGTTGCGCAACGAATTTTGCGCATGTACCGCCATCATGCAACCCAAGCGATTGGCTTCCTCGTAGAGAGGATAGAAATCCTGATGCCCCAAGGGTCGGGGCAATCCATCGGCCGGCAGAAGACCACCCACCATCCCATATTGCTTCACCGCGCGGCGCAACTCGGCAACCGCTGCGGCCACATCCTGCAACGGCAGAACGGCGATTCCTTTCAGTCGCGGTTCGCGGCGCAGGAAGCGATCGTAGAGATAGTCGTTGTAGGCGCGGCTCAACTCGACGGCAAATTCAACCATTCCCACCTGACCAATGTGCATGAAGCGTGTGGGATAGACTACCGCCGACTCGAGGTTGCCTACATCTAAAGCCTTCTGCCAATCTTCCAAGGTTGGAATCAGAAAGGATGCGCCCATGCCTCCGGCTCCCGCCTGGCGGTGCCAACCGTGGTGCGGCAGCAGGGGAAAGTAGAGCACCGCTTCACGACGGCGTTGATAGTCGTCCGGAAGGTACTCAAAGACATCGCTTTCGATCTCTCGGATATGACCGTCCGCATCGACCATTTTC
>DAIRFP010000105.1:0-17604 GCA_036794995.1 Thermodesulfobacteriota bacterium
ACGTGCAGCCGGTCCTCGACGCCATCGTCGAGAGCGCCGCCCGGGTTTGTGGGATCGATGATGTGCACCTGCGACTCCGGGAAGGAGACGCCATGTTTCCGGGTGCCCATTTTGGTTCGATACCTGTCCGCCTGGGTGCGATCAATGTTGATGAGCCACAGTATCGCTGGGCGCGCGAGCATGGCGCACTTCACGTTCCCGACGTCCGCGCGCAGAACGAATTCCCTATGTTAGGTTCCGGCGGAAACGCGCGCACGCATTTAATTGTACCGCTTCGTCAGAAGGGGGAACTCATTGGTGTAATGAACGCACGTCGCACCGAGGTGCGCCCCTTCACCCCGGCGCAGATCAAACTCCTCGAAACCTTCGCCGATCAGGCGGTGATCGCGATTGAAAATGTGCGGTTGTTCCAAGAGCTCAAGGAATCGTTGGAACAGCAAACCGCGACGAGTGAAATCTTGGGCGTCATCGCCAGCTCGCCGACGGATATTCAGCCGGTGCTAGACACTGTTGCCAAGAATGCGGCGCGGATTTGTGGAGCGACTGATGCTACGATTTTCATGCAAGTCGATGGAGCTCATTATCGCAAGGTCGCGGGCTATGGGCCAGACCCCGGAAGCCCGATCGGGATCGAGCGGCCCTTGAACCGTGACTCGGTAGCCGGTCGAGTTATCGTCGACCGAGAGGCGATTCATATCCATGACTTTGTAGAGGTCGCAGCGGATTATTCCGCGAGCAGTGGCCCGCGCGAGGGTTATCGGACCATGCTCGGTGCCCCTTTACTGCGCGAGGGTGTCGCAATTGGTGCGATTGGAATTCGCCGGATGGAGGTAAAGCCATTCTCTGAGAAGCACATCGCCCTTCTCAAAACCTTCGCCGACCAAGCTGTCATCGCTATCGAAAATGTTCGCTTGTTCAGGGAACTCCAGGAGCGCAACGCAGAATTGCGGGAGGCGCTGGAGCAACAGACTGCCACGAGCGAGATCTTACGGGTCATCGCCAGCTCGCCGACCGATATCCAGCCCGTGCTGGACACAGTAACCGAAAATGCAGCGAGACTATGTGACGCTGTCGATGCACAGATCTGGCGCGTCGATGGTGACAGAGTTCGATTCGCTGCACAGTACGGGTCGATCCCGAGTCCAAGGATCGAAGAAGGCCGGCCGATTATCCGAGGAGTGGCGGGAGGCAGAGCGATCCTCGATCGAGAGACGGTCCACGTTCCGGACACCTTCGCGCCAAACGTTCAGACTGAATTTCCGGAAACTTGGGCAATGACCCATGAGGTTGGCATCAGGACATTGTTGGCGACTCCCTTGCTCCGCGAAGGCCTGGCGCTCGGATACATTCTCATTCGTCGCCTCGAAGCCCGGCCGTTCTCTGCAAACCAAATCGCGCTCCTTAAAACTTTCGCCGATCAAGCCGTGATCGCCATCGAAAACGTGAGGTTGTTCCAGGAACTCACTGAGTCACTCGAACAGCAAACGGCAACAAGTGAAATCTTGGGTGTCATCGCCAGCTCGCCGACGGCTATTCAACCGGTGTTAGACACAATCGCTGCGAGCGCGGCGCGAATATGCGGTGCAAACGATGCAGTCATCCGGCTCGTTGAAGGTAACCTACTTCGCTTGAGGGCCCACCAGGGTTCCATCCCCTCTTTTACACAAGTGCATGGAGCGGAGTCCGATTCTCTAGATCGCGGTCGCGAGTGGATTCCCGGCCGAGCGGTGCTCGATCGAGAAACCATTCATATCCATGACATTTCAGCGGTAGAAAATGAGTTTCCGGAGACAGCGGTCAGAGCCAGACGGGCAGGGGTACGCACAGCGCTAGCTACACCGCTACTTCGCGAGGGTGCTGCGATCGGCGTGATTTTCATTCGTCGAACCGAAGTCAAGCCATTCACCGATAAACAAATCGCACTGCTGAAAACCTTTGCTAGCCAGGCTGTTATCGCGATTGAGAACGTGCGGCTGTTCAACGAACTTGATACTCGGAACCGGCAACTGACCGAGGCGCTGGAGCAGCAGACCGCGACAAGTGAGATACTCCGTGTGATTGCCAGTTCGCCGACTGATATCCAGCCCGTGCTCGATGTGGTCGCGGAGAATGCGGCGCGGCTGTGTGATGCGGCAAACGCTCTGATCTATCGGGTGACCGACGAGGGCCTCTTGATGGTGGCAGGATGTGGTCCCATGCCTGCTCCGCCGCCCTTGCAGCCCATTAGTCGTGGCTTGCCGGTGGGCCGAGCGGTGGTTGATCGGCAAACGATTCACGTCCGAGACATGGCTGAAGAGATTGAAACCGAGTTTCCAGAAGCTCCGTCGAGGATTACAGGCACGCGGACGGTTCTTGCCACGCCACTGCTGCGGGAAGGCGTTCCTATTGGCGTAATCGTAATTCGACGAACAGAGGTGCGGCCATTCTCAGACAAGCAGATCGCTCTCCTCAAAACCTTCGCCGACCAAGCCGTCATCGCTATCGAGAACGTGCGGCTGTTCCAAGAACTGGATGCGCGGACGCGCGAGCTGGTGGAGTCGGTCGAGGAATTGAAAGCACTCGGCGAAGTCGGCCAGGCGGTGAGCTCTAGCCTTGATCTCGAAACCGTGCTCGAAACCATCGTCGCCCGCGCCGTCGAGCTGTCGGGCACCGATTGTGGCGTCATCTATGAATATGATGAAACCTCGCAAGAGTTTAACTTGCGGGCGAGCCACCGAATGGAAGAGGAAGCGGTTGAAGCGCTCAGGGCCGCGCGGATAAGAGCAGGCGAGGGCGCCACGGGGCAAGCGGCGATTACTCGCGCCCCAGTGCAGATCTCCGATACTCTGGATCAGCAGGAGCGTTCAACTTCGAGGTTGAGACCCCTGCTTAACCGTCTTGGCTACCGCTCTCTTCTGACTGTGCCGCTTTTACGCGAGCAGCAGATCATGGGAGGACTGACGGTTTGGCGGCGGCAAGCCGGCGAGTTCGATCCGGAAGTGATCAACTTGCTGCAAACCTTCGCGACGCAATCGTCCTTGGCGATCCACAATGCGCGGCTATTCCGCGAGATCGGCGACAAAAGTCGGGAGCTGGAAGCGGCCAATCGGCACAAGTCGGAGTTCCTCGCCAACGTGTCGCATGAGTTGCGAACTCCGCTCAACGCGATCATCGGTTTCTCGGAAGTGTTGCAGGAAAGATTATTCGGCGAACTGAACGAGAAACAAGCGGAATACACGGACGACATACTTTCCTCCGGACGCCATCTGCTCTCGCTGATCAACGACATCTTGGATCTATCCAAGATCGAAGCCGGGCGCATGGACTTGGAAGTGACGACCTTTCATCTGCCGGACGCCATCGAGAACGCGCTATTGCTCGTGCGCGAGCGCGCCAGCCGCCATGCCATCAAACTCGATCGCGTCATGGACGATCGTCTCGGCGACTTCACTGGCGACGAGCGCAAGGTGAAGCAGATTCTCGTCAATCTGTTGACCAACGCGGTGAAGTTCACGCCGGAGGGTGGGCGTGTCAGGGTCGACGCAGGTTTGGGCGACAGCGCGGTGATTATTTCTGTCACCGATACCGGCATCGGCATCGCCAAGGCAGATCAGGAAGCGATCTTCGAAGAGTTTCGCCAGGTGGGCAGCAACTACGCACAGAAGCGGGAGGGGACGGGATTGGGTTTGACATTGACGCGGCGGTTCGTCGAAATGCACAGTGGGAAAATCTGGGTGGAAAGCGAACCCGGCAAAGGCAGCACGTTCACGTTTACGCTGCCATTGGTATAGGGATATTCTCGCGCAAAGAGCGCCAAGGACGCCAAGGAAAAGCGAAATAAGGGGATGGGAGGTTTGCGACCTTAGCGAGCTCGGCGCAAGGAAGTCCGAATCGGAAAGGAGTTATCTCGCGCAAAGGGCGCCGAGCAATGACTGAGAATGAAATAGGGAAACTCGTTGTTGATTCAGCTATAGCCGTCCACCGTGGAGTTGGGGCCTGGCCTGCTAGAATCAGTCTATGAAGTCATATTGGCGCATAAGCTACGGCAACATGGACTGTGGGCAGAGCGACAGGTGCCGATACCAATCGAGTATCAAGGGGTAACATTCGACGAGGCGTTCCGGGCAGATATCTTGGTGGAGGGCAAGGTAATCCTTGAGCTGAAATCTGTTGAACAAGTTACTAGGGTCCACAAAAAGCAGCTTCAAACGTACCTGCGTCTTACGGGATTTAAGCTGGGGTTTCTGCTTAACTTTGGGGAGGACTTAATGAAGAAGGGAATAACGCGAGCTGTTAATGGGCTTGCGGACGATTAACCTGTTGCGAGTGTGTGGGTGGTGAGGGGAAGAGATTTACGATAAAGATTCCCCCGCGCAAAGAGCGCCAAGGTTCGGAACAATATCTAATCCTCTTTCTTTGCGACCTTAGCGTGCTTGGCGCGAGAAAAACTTTCTTTTTCCGGGACTATTATGGCTAACGAACTTATACTGATAATCGAGGACAACGAGAAGAACCGTAAGCTTTGCCGGGACGTGCTGCAGGTGAAGGGCTACCGGACCATTGAGAGCGAAACGGCGGAGGAAGGGCTTGATCTGGCGCGAAGCCAAGCTCCCGCGCTGATTCTCATGGACATCCAGCTGCCGGGTATGGACGGCATCACGGCGATGAAGCAGTTGAAGGCCGATGCGGCAACGCAGGGCATCCCGATCATTGCGATCACGGCGTCAGCTATGACCAATAACAGGACGGCGATGTTGGCCGAAGGATTCGACGGCTACCAGACCAAGCCGATCAGCCTCAAAGACTTTTTGGGAGAAGTCGAAAGGGTGCTGGCTAAATAAATCCGAAGCACGAAACTCGAAATCCGAAACAAATTCGGATAAGGAAAAAATGACAAAGGCAATGTTCCAAACAACCCTGATTCCAGATTTCGCGTTTTGGATTTTTCGAGTTTGAGATTTATTTGGCTGTCAGTTTGTTTCGGATTTCGTGCTTCGAATTTCGAGTTTAACTTTTTCCCGGTTTATTTCGGATTTCGAAATTCGAATTTCGGATTTTCGGATTGTTTCGAGTTTCGATACTAGGATTTCGAAATTACTAAAGTGAACAGTCCCGCGAAAATTTTGGTGGTCGACGACACTCCCCGGAACGTCAAGCTTCTGGCGGATCTGCTGGCCGTCAAGGGATATGCCGTAGTGACTGCGATATCGGGACACGAGGCGTTGGCGCAAGTGGAGGCTGAGCGGCCCGACTTAGTCCTGTTGGACGTGGTGATGCCGGAGATGAGCGGCTATGAGGTCTGCCGCAGGATCCGCGAAAATTCCGCGACGGCGATGCTGCCGGTCGTGATGGTGACAGCCCTTGATCCCTCCGAAGAGCGAATTAAAGGGATCGAGGCCGGAGCAGATGACTTTCTTACCAAGCCGATCAATCAAGCCGAGCTGTTGGCTCGCGCCCGCTCGCTGCTCCGGATCAAGGAACTCTATGACACCGTCCAAACTCAAGCCGCCGAGCTAGCAAATTGGAACAAGACTCTACAACAGCGGGTCGAAGAGCAGGTGAGTCAGCTTGAACAACTTGGGCGACTAAAACGTTTTTTCTCCCCTCAGCTCGCCGACCTGATCGTGGCCGGGGGGGCCGAAGACCCGCTCAAGACCCACCGGCGCGAGGTGACGGTGGTTTTTTTAGACCTGCGCGGCTTCACGGCCTTCGCTGAGACCGCAGAGCCTGAGGAAGTCATGGGCGTGCTGCGCGAATATCATGCTGCGATGGGCAGACTGATTTTGGCGCACGAAGGGACGCTCGAACGATTCACCGGCGATGGGATGATGATCTTTTTTAATGATCCGGTGCCGGTGCTGAACCCGGCCGAGCGGGCGATTCAGATGGCGCTGGCGATGAGGCAGAGTGTAGCGGAGCTGACGGTCAAGTGGCGGAAGCTGGGCTATGAGCTGGATTTCGGCGTCGGCATCGCGCAGGGGTATGCGACCATCGGCGGCATCGGTTTCGAAGGACGCTGGGACTACGGTGCGATCGGCACCGTAACCAATCTTGCTTCCCGGCTTTGCGGTGAGGCAAAGCCCAGTCAGATCTTGGTTTCCCAACGCTTGCTGGGCACCGTGGAAGAATTGGTGGAGGTGGAGCCGGCAGGCGAGTTGATACTCAAAGGCTTTCACCGCCCCATCGCCGCGCATAATGTCTTACGGTTGAAAAACTAACGTAGTGTGTGACGCTGCGGCAGAGCCACAACTAAAGAGTAAGCCTTAGTTCACCGCCGAGACGCAGAGGTCACAGAGATTGGAATATTTCTTGATCAAGAGATCTTTACTCTGCGCCCTCAGCGCCTCAGCCTTGAAAATTGTGGCTGATCAGCCTCAGGCTGATCCGCGGTGAGTTCTCTTCTGGATCGATACAATCAGAATAGCCACTCCAGCGCGTCGATGATAAATAGCCATCCCGGTAAGATGCCGAAAAAGGAGAAGCAAGAATGAAACTTTTCGTATTCACGCTCCTGGTCGGGTTGAGCTGGCAGCCACCGGTGTGGGCTCAGGGAAAGCCGGCGACCATCGCTGAATTGGCGGCTTACAACAAACCGGATCGTGAGCAGGCGCTATACGAGGGGGCGAAGAAAGAAGGCAGATTGATGTGGTACACCTCGCTCACCGGCGGGCCCAATCAGGAGGCGCCGAAGGTCTTCGAAGCCAAGTACCCGGGCATAAAAGTGGAAGTCTACCGCGGCGACAGCGACGCTCTCATATCGAGAATACTCCAGGAGGCCCAGGCAAAACGTTATCTGGTGGATACCATCGAGACCACGTTTCCGATTCTAAAAGTCCTGCAGGATGAAAAACTTCTTGCCCGTTACTTCTCGCCCTATCTGGCGTCTTATCCCGACGAGGTGAAGGAGAAAGCCGAAAAAGGACTCGTCTACTGGGCGACGGACCGCGAATCCTATATCGGAGTCGCTTACAACACCAATGTGGTTCCGGCCGGCGCGGCGCCAAAAAGATTCGAAGACCTGCTCAAGCCCGAGCTTAAAGGCAAGATCGGATTTGCCACCAGCGATACGGGGAATCGGGTGATCGGCGCGATGTTGGCCACCAAGGGCGGCGAGTTTGTCCAGAAGCTAAAATCACAAGATATAGCCCTTCACGGTGTTTCCGGACGGGCGATATTGGACATGGTGATTTCAGGAGAACTGGGCGCTTCTCCCACCGTATTTCTCAGCCATTCGCGCGTGTCGATTTCAAAAGGCGCGCCGATCAAGTGGGTGCCGATGGATGTCGTTCCCACCAATGCCGGCGGCGTCGCGCTGCCGGCGCAGTCGCCCCATCCGCACGGCGCTTTGCTGTTCGCTGACTTCCTGCTCAGTCCCGACGGCCAGAAGTTTCTCGGCAAATTCGGCCTCGACAGCGCCATGAACAAGCCCGACTTCAAGCGCTGGTACGCGGAAGCGGGCATGACTGTGGAGCAGTACGAAAAAGAGAACAGCAAATGGGAGAAATTGTTGCGGGAGATTGGGCGGAAGTAGCGTTACAGGCAACAAGGGTGAGAGCAGCGCTGGTGTAGTCGCGAAGCCACCCTCACCTTTATCCTCTCCCTCCTGGGGAGGGCGAGGAGATAATTCAAGGCAATTCTCAGCTGGCTCCCTGATATGGTTTCTTTGGCGAGAGCGGCTTTACGTAGTACGACCTCCTTTGCGTGATGGTTCCAATCTACGGTTAACTTTCGCACTCTAAACAAATCACACTTCCTTTTATGGTTTATCCTCGTTACGCGTCCACGGTCGTTCTCTTGCGGCCTGATGAAGACGGCGGCTTCGATATCCTCCTGACGCGCCGGCCGCCTCAGATGAGGTTTCTGGGCGGCTACTATGTTTTCCCGGGAGGAACTGTCCACCAGAACGACTATTCGGCCAGGGTGCTGGAGCGCTGCCGAGGGCTATCCGAAAGCGACGCGCAGAAAATTCTCGGCAACCGCCATGATCCGGAAGTTGCGATGGGTCATTGGATCGCCGCCGTTCGAGAATTGTTTGAGGAGGTTGGCGTACTTCTTTGCGAGTCGATGGCGAAGGTCGGTATAGACTTGCGCGAAAAGACGATCCAAGAAAGATTCGAGACCAAGCGTCAGGCCATCGTCGGGGAAAGACTAGACTTCGGCGAGTTCTTGGAATCGGAAGGGCTGTACTGCGATTTGTCCCGGATAGTTTATTTTTTCCATCGTGTGACGCCGGAATTCTACCCCATGCGATTCGATACGCGCTTTTATCTGGCTTTGCTGCCGGCCCATCAAACGCCACTGGCAAGCTCCGAAGAGGTAACTCACAGCGTGTGGATCAAGCCGGAGAAAGCGCTGGCGCAGGTCTATCAGCGTGACTTTCCCATTTTGCCTCCCACGACCACGGTATTGGAGGATCTTGCGGCCATCGATACCTGGAACGATCTCCGCGCTAGATACCGTCTTCCGTAAGTAAATATCCGGCGACCACGATTCGGAATATCTCACGCAAAGCATGTCCTGAGCGACGCCGAAGGAACGCAAAGGCCGCAAAGGAAAAACATTCTAAACTTGGCGTTCTTGGCGCCTTGGCGCGAGTAAATCTCCGTGTAGACAGCGATTCACATTTTAGATCGGAGAATTTGCGCCGCCGCGAAAACTTTTACACCTTAGCAATACACGCTTTTCCCCAGACTGCGCTTGGGAAAAGAGGTTCGACTGTCAGCGAACAGCCGCAACCGAAATTCGGAATATCTCCCGCAAAGACGTGGTTCGATAAACTCACCACCCTGAGCACAGTCGAAGGGCAAAGGCCGCAAAGGTCGGAGAAAAACGTGAAAATCATTCGTAAGAATATTTATCTTTCCCGTTCGAACTTGGCGCCTTTGCGCCTTGGCGGGAGGAATATCCGAATCCGAGAACCTTCGACTTCCGCAATATTTAACCGGCACGCTATGAAAAACATGTTGGTATTAGTTTTTGGATAGCACGGTCTCGACAGTAAGTGAGCTTTACACTAATAGTAATGATTATTAATAATCTAAAGGAGGAAAAGCATATGGAAAAAAATTTAAAGGGCTCAAAGAGTCACGCAAACCTGAAGGGCGCCTTCGCCTGCGAGTCCCAGGCTAATCGGCGTTATCTCTATTTCGCAAGGGTGGCAGACATCGAAGGCTACCCCGATGTGGGCGGGCTGTTCCGAGACACTTCCGAAGCCGAGACCGGACACGCCTTCGGCCATCTGGATTTCTTGAAGGAAGTCGGCGATCCCGTCACCGACGTTCCCATCGGCACTACCGAGAAGAATCTCAAGTCCGCCGTCGAGGGTGAAACTTACGAGTATACGGAGATGTATCCCGGGTTCGCCAAGACGGCGCGCGATGAGGGGTATCCCGAACTGGCGGAGTGGTTTGAAACCTTGGCCAAAGCGGAAAAATCTCACGCCGGGCGGTTTTCCAAGGGTTTGGAAAAGGTCGCCGGCAGAGAGCCTGCAGACGCGGCAAGCTGATTGATCTAAGGGAAGGTCAGGGATGGCGATTGCCATCCCTGACCCTGGGCTTTACGTTATGGATAAAGTTGCACTAGATGACATCGTGGGCACCGCCGCCTATGAGAAGACGCGCGAGCAATCGCGCCAGCGCATCATCGAGCTAAAAAAACGGCGGCGTATCGGTGTAGGAGACAAAGTGACCCTGGTCTTCGAGAACCGGGACACGGTTATTTTTCAGATTCAAGAGATGATGCGAGCGGAAAAAATCGCCGACCTGGACAAAATTCGCGAGGAGATCGAGGTTTACAATGAGCTTATCCCGGCGCCGGGTGAGTTGAGCGCGACGCTTTTCTTGGAGATCGAAAATCAGACGCATCTCCGGGAAGACCTGCTGCAATTTTTGGGGATTGACGAGGCCGTCTATCTCAAGGTCGGCAGCCATTCCATTCATGCTCGTTTTGAAGAAGGACGAAGCAAGGAAGACAAGATCAGCGCCGTGCAGTACATAAAATTCCCCTTTGATGAGCCGGCGCTCCAAGCCTTTGTCAAAGGCGAGAAGGCGGAGCTCGTGATCGGTCATCCGAATTACAAAGCCAGCACCCTCATTGAATCCAAGACGCGACAATCTTTAATGGAGGATCTCACGGGGTAGAGATATGTCGAAGGTCGATAAGAAGCCCAGAAATACAAAGCAGCTGGAAGTCGTCTGGGAGGCGATTAAGGACGATAGCTCCCACCCGACTGCCGATCAGGTTTACGACAAAGCGCGCGAACGGTTGCCCAACGTGAGTCTCGGCACCGTCTACCGAAACCTGCAAAAATTGGTCGCCGACGAGAGGCTCCAGGTATTGATGCTCGGGCGCTCGCAGCATTTCGATCCTCTGGTCGAGCGCCATCAGCATTTCATCTGTGAAAAATGCGGCCGGGTGTTCGACGTTTTAGTCGACACAAAGGACGAGATCAGGCCGGCTAGACTCCCTCACCCGGGATTCAAAATTACTTCCCATCAGCTCGCGTTTTACGGCGCCTGCAAGCGTTGCGCTCGTTAGCCAATTAAGCCTATATTAAGCAAGTCGTAAATTCTACGATCTGTTAATTCAAATGGAGGAATAAATATGGCCACAGTTATGTTTAAGGGCAGCCCGGTAAACCTGTTGGGCAATGAAGTGAAGGTTGGACAAGCGGCGCCGGACTTCAAGGTGCAGAAAAGCGCGGACATGAGTGATTACACTCTGGCGAGCGCGGGGGGAAAGACACGCATTATTGCCACGGTCCCATCCCTCGACACGCCGGTGTGCGACCTGGAAACCAAGCGATTCAATGAGGAAGCCGGCAAGCTTCCCGGCGTTGAAGTCGTCTGCATCAGCATGGATTTGCCGTTCGCCCAGAAACGCTGGTGCGGCGCTTCGAACGTCGATAAAGTAGTCACCGCGAGCGATCATCGCGACGCTTCTTTCGGCAAGAACTACGGTGTGCTGATCTCCGGCGGACCGCTGGATCGTGTTCTTGCACGCGCAGTATTCGTGGTCGGGCCGGACAATAAACTCAAACACGTAGAGTACGTGGGCAGCATCGGTGATCAACCCAATTACGACGCCGCCCTCGCCGCGGCGAAGTAAGTCGGCAAGGGTTTGTTCTAGTCCGACTGTCACAGGCGGTCCTTCCAACTTCCTCTCCCTTTGACGGGAGAGGAATGAGGGTGACCAGGAGTGGATGCTCTCCCCTAACCCTCTCCCGCGATGGGAGAGGGGACATCTCACTCGAACCTTCGTTCAAATATCAGAATGTTTCGTCGGATCGGGTGAGCTTTCAGCAGACCTTACCCCGCCGGGCTTTTGTGCGCTTGCGCCGCTTCGGCAGCTGGAATAACTTACACTCGATTTCTTCAAGTTTCAGGAGGAGCACGACGCCCATGAAGAATCCGCGGTATGATTATCTTCCCATCATCAAACGCAAGAAAATTGTCTGGCCCGACAACGGCCGTATTGCGCTCTGGGTCGCTCCTAATATCGAATATTTTCATTTCGACATGCCGATCCGGGGTTCGGGCAGCAGTCACGCACCGGACGTGCCGGGTTATACGTTGCGCGACTACGGCTCCCGCGTCGGCGTGTTTCGTATTATGGACGTGCTCGACAAGTACGCTATCCGCGCCAGCGTCCTGCTCAATGCCGAAGTCTGCGAGCAGCATCCGCCGATTATCGAAGAGGGCAACAAGCGCCGTTGGGAATGGCTTGGCCATGGCATGACCAACAGCGTTTCGATGCTCGATTATCCCCTGGAGGAAGAGCTCAGTATCATTCGAAGGGTCAAAGAGATTATTATTCGGGCGACGGGCAAAGCACCCAAAGGTTGGCTTGGCCCCGGTTTAGGCGAGACCTTCAACACCCCCGATCACCTCGCGTCGGAAGGTTTCGAATATGTATGCGATTGGGGCAACGACGAACAACCGACGCCGATGCGCGTGAAGAGCGGGCGCATGGTCGTTGTGCCGTATGAGTTAGGCGTAAACGATATTCGTGTCTTTATTCGTGAGGGCCACACGCCGGAGCAGTACTACCGCATGGTTTGCGATCATTTTGACACGCTCTATCAGGACAGCCTAACAGGGGGCAGAGTCCTTTGCTTGCCGCTTCATCCTTTTGTGATCGGCATGCCCTACCGGATCAAGTACCTCGACAAAGCGCTGGACTACATCTGTTCTCATGACGGCGTATGGCGCGCGACGGGATGGGAAATTGCGGAATGGTACTACAAAAACTATTACGTGGATCCGGGAAAGTTTGAGGGATAAAGAGCAATCGGAGTGATGGAGTACTGGGTTTATTTAGGATTGCACCCAAATATTCCATACTGCATTGTGCCAGTATTCCAAAAGCCCAAGCTCATGGTCCGACCTCCGCAGTGAGCGAGACGGTGGACCGGACCTCAATGGTACCGGCCTCCACCGGCGTGGGAACCGCGGCCGCCGCGTCCATTTGAGTGGTGCGCTGCTGCGGCACCATAAAGGGTCTTACTGCACGTTCACCTTCGGTCACCGCGAGGATCTTGATCACTTTGAGTCCCAGGGCGTTGGCCATTTCTTCGGCTTTGGTTCTAGCTTTGGTCGAAGCCAGACGCAGCGCCTGGATTTGGGCGCTCTGTTCGTCCTTGAGCGTAAAGAGCAGGCGTTGGATCGTGTTCGCTCCGGACTGCATGGCGGCGTCGATGAGCTTCCCGACATTTTCCAAACCGCCGGTTTGAATATGCAGCACGTTGGTGGCGGTGTAGCCGACGATCTCCGGTTTGCCACCCTGGGGATAGCGGTAGTTGGGGTTGAGCGAGTAGCTCGCGGTTTTGACCTCGTCGCCTTTGCCGAGCAGCTTTTTAACCGCGCTCATCACGCGGGCGAGCTTCTCGGCATTCTCTTTGGCCGCATCCGGAGCATTTCTTGCTTGCGTGACGACGCCGATATCGATCTGCGCCTGGTCGGGTTCCACCATAATTACCGCCTCGCCGTTGGCTGTAACCGTTGGCGGTCTGATTCGTCGATCGCTTTGTTGGGCTAAAGAGCTGCTCGGTAGAATGATGAGTACGGCCACAAGGGCGGTCAATTTCCTCATAGGCTTCCCCGCTGTCGTGTCGTTCTTAGTAGAAGCTACAGCAAAAAGGTGGCCGCCACCAGTGTTGACGGCTCTCTTCTATGAATATTATAAATATTCGAAGATGTTTGTAGTGAGACCGTTTGCTTTGGTGCTGTCGCTCGCGCTGTTAGTCGGTTGCTCGACGTCAAAAGGTAATGTTGCCTGGCGCGTCCGAGAGATGGCTGTAGCGCGGTCTTCCACCGTAACGCTTTACGGACCCGGCGAGAAGGTCCTGCTGACCATGAACCGGCAGACGGTTCAGAAGCTCCTGTTGGCGCACTTTCGGATCACGCGCAGCGCCGGAACACAAGCGGAACTGCTCATCGTTGAAGGTGACGAGCCCAACGCTTTCGCGGCTATGATAAATGGCCAGCGTATGATTGCGATCAATATCGCGATGATCAAACTCATCGGCGAAAACATCGATGAGTTCGCCGCCTTGCTGGGACATGAAGCGGCGCATTGGGCCATGGGACATGCGGATTCGAGCAAGGTCCGGTCCAGCACGATTCAGGGTATCAGTACTCTTGTGGGAGTCGGGCTCGGAGTGGCCGGGATTCCGGCTGCGGGCATAATCACCGGACTCAGCGCCGATCTGATCGAAGCCTCCTATAGCCGGGACAACGAGCGTGAAGCCGACGCGCTGAGCATCGATTACATGTTGGCGAATGGATTCGATCCCCAGGGCGCAGTGCGGTTGCAAGAGAAGATGCTCAAGCTGCCGGTGGGACTAAAGGTGCCATTCTTGGGCACTCATCCAAGCGGGCAGGAGAGGGTCGAGAATCTCAAGAGACTGATTGGAGCGAAGCAAGAAAAGGCTGGAGTAGCGGAGTGATGGAGTGATGTCGATTCCGCGCAGCTTGCTACGTGAAGTGAACCGCCGCTTCGAAGTCCGTCATTCCCGCATGCTTTAAGCGGGTCCGCCACATGGCTTCGGACGGATCCGTCCTTCGGCGGAAATCCAGAGGAGCTCGGAACTGGACCCCGATTAAAACATTCGGGGGTGACGTCGTTGGGATAAATTCTCCTGCACCGTTTCGATAACCCGCAGCTTGCTGCGGGGTTGTTTGACCCGATTCAATTGCGCCAAAAGATGTTTACCTGATAGAGCAGTCCTTGTGGCATCTTTGAATGCGGCAGCACTGACTTCGAGCAAGCGAAGGGTTTTTTACGGCTGGTACATCGTCGGCGTCGGCTTTCTAGCCAACGTCGCCTCGTCTTTCGCTCTCGCCAGCACGCTCAGCATCTTTCTCAAACCATTGACTGCGGAACTCGGCATCTCCCGCGGCGTGTTTTCCTTATTGCGCTCGGGGGAGGGCATCGTCGCGGCCTGCCTTGCCCCCGTGGCGGGCACCTTGGTGGATCGTTACGGTGGGCGCTGGCTGATGGCGATCGGCGCGGCGATCGTCGGTGTCGGTTATCTGTTTCTCGGCCACGTCGAAAGTTTCACCGAGTTCGCCGTGATTCGCTTGGCGGTGGTGACCGTCGGCGATGTTCTGATGGGCTACATGGTCGTCAATGTCGTCGTCGCCCAGTGGTTCGTGCGCCAGCGCGGGCGCGCGTTTGCGTTCACCAGCATGGGTGTCGGCTTCGCCAAAGTTTGCATGCCCGTCCTGGTCGCCTGGTTATTGGTGTCGCTCGGCTGGCGGCAAACCTGGACCGTGTTCGCCGTCCTGACGATGGCATTATTGGTGCTGCCGGCTTTGCTCATCATCCGGCGATCGCCCGAGGAAATGGGCTTGCGGCCCGACGGCGACACGTCAAGTGAGGATTCGACGCCGTCGAAAGGCAGGCTGCGGGATAAAGTTTCAGACTACGACGCCGAAGCGGTTTGGACGCGCGGCGAGACGTTGCGCACCAGCGCTTTCTGGCTGCTGGTCGTCACTTTCGGAATTTCCAGCGTCGGCGTGACCGGACTCAATCTGCACGTTTATCCGTACGTGACCGATATCGGTCATTCGCCCGTAGTGGCCGCGACCGTGATGAGCGTGATCGCCTCGATGCAGCTCGCTTCGCCCCTGGTTTGGGGATTTCTCGCCGAACGGATCGACCCGCGCTACGCCGCCATGCTTCGATTCGTGGTTCAAGGCCTTGGTCTCGGCTTGGCGACCATGACCGGCAATCTCTTCTGTCTCTACGCCGGGTTCTTTTTGTATGGCATCGGCCTCGGCGGCAACATGGTGCTGCCGGATATTTTATGGGCAAACTATTTCGGCCGTCGCTCGCTCGGCAAGGTGCGCGGCATGGGCTTGCTGATCTCGCAAGTGCTGGCCGCCTTCGGCCCGCCGTTTTTCGGTTTTCTCTTCGACGCCACGGGAGGCTACGGTCTGTCCTTCGCGCTATTCGGTTGCGCCTTGATGACGTCGGCGGTGCTGAGTTTGATGCTGCGTCCACCGAAAAAAGCGGCGGATCGCTGAAAAAGGCCATCAGCGCTCCCGCGTTTCGAGTTCCGGGTTTCGAGTTCCGAGTTGAACCCGAAACTCGACACACGAAACTTGAAACTGCCGGCAGGACCGGCTTGACAGCCCAAGACAGGTCTCTTATAGCTTCCCAATCAGTTCAAACAGAAAGGATTGCGTCATGATTATCGATATTCACAACCATATCGTCGCGGGAGAGCAGCTCCAAACTTTCCAGGCAGGTTTGATCAACAGCGCGGGTTTCCATCGCCCGAGAGGCACCGTGGTTTCCGAGAAGCACATCCAGGAGGCCAAGTGGCATGGACACAAACATTCTGAAGTGTTGGAACAAGTCGGGACGGATTGTGCCTTCATCTCGCCGCGCCCTTACACCATGATGCACTCGGCGAAGCCCGAAAAAATCGTCCATTGGTATTGCGAAGCGGTCAATAACGCGCTGGCGCTGCAAGTGAAAATGGAGCCAAAGAAGTTTCGCGCCATCGGCGGACTACCGCAAAACGGCGGTGTCAGCGTGAAGAACACGTTTGACGAGATCGATCGTTGTGTCAATGAACTCGGTTTCGTGGGCATCATGATCAACCCGGACCCAGGCGAAGGCGATGGCCAGACGCCGGCCATGGGTAACGAATACTGGTACCCGCTCTACGAGAAGATGGTGCAGATGGATATCCCCGGTTTGGTGCATGCGGCGAGCTGCAAAAACCCCCGAGAGTCATTTCACGGCCACTTTATCACGGAGGAGAGCATCGCGATCCTGTCCTTGGTGGATTCGAAAGTGTTCCAAGATTTTCCCAAGCTGAAACTCATCATTTCCCACGGCGGTGGCTCTGTGCCGTATCAGGTCGGCCGGTGGCGCTCGCAGTTGCGCGGCCCCAACGATACGGAGAATTTCGATCAGCGGTTGCAGCAACTCTACTTCGATACCGCGCTTTACAATGTCGAGTCCTTGAAGCTGCTTTTCAGAATCGTCGGCCCGGCTCGCTGCCTGTTCGGCACGGAGCGTCCTGGAGCGGGCTCCAAGACCGACCCCCGCACCGGCAAGTGGTACGACGATGTGCGGCCGAACATCGAAAGCATCTCGTGGTTGACGCCGGAACAGCGAGAGCAGATTTTCCACCAAAACGCCGAGCAGATCTTCTCGCGGTTCAAACAGTAGAGTGAACGGAGTATTGGAGCACTGGAGTGATAAAATGGAGGATTGTTGAGAAACATCACGCATTACTCCAATACTCCAGTACTCCACCACTCCATTACTCCGATCTTCTAATACTCCAGCACTTCCATTCTCGATGGCTTCA
Source organism: Thermodesulfobacteriota bacterium (assembly GCA_036794995.1). GTDB lineage: Bacteria > Desulfobacterota > Binatia > UBA9968 > UBA9968 > DAIRFP01. The sequence continues at coordinate 16,808 of DAIRFP010000105.1, forward strand.
CGAACCCCCGCGCTCGAACTACGTAACGTCTCCTACGCTGGGAACGGTAAGACCATTCTCCACTCTATCAACTGGACGGTGCAGCAGGGCGATCACTGGGCGATTCTGGGACCCAACGGCTCCGGCAAGACTACGCTGCTAAAAATCGCCTGCGGCTATCTCTGGCCCAACGCGGGCGGTGAGGTCTACCGAAAAGGCAGAGTGCTGACGAATCTCCCTGAGCTACGGAAAAGCATCGGCTGGGTGACCTCGACCTTGGCGGCCGAGATCCCGCCAGAGGAGAAAGTGATTCGCACGGTTCTCTCGGGAAAATTCGCCCAGATCGGTTTTTGGGAAGGGTTCAGGCCGGCAACTAAGAGAGACTATTTTCTGGCTGAGAAATACTTAACGCAAATGGGATGCGACGGTCTGAGGGAGACAGAGTTCGGTGTGTTGTCGCAAGGGGAGCAGCAAAAAGTTCTGATTGCGCGGGCGCGGATGACCCAACCTTATCTGATCGTTCTGGACGAGCCCTGCGCGGGGATGGATCCGGGCGCGCGGGAGAACTTTCTCGCCACCTTGCGGACCGTTGGAAAACAGAAAATGCTGCCGTCGCTGATCTACGTGACCCACCACGTTGAGGAAATTCTGCCGCTGTTCGGGCGGACTCTAGTTTTGCGTGAAGGCAGAGTCCATCATTCGGGCGCCACCGCTGCTGTGTTGAAACCGGAAATATTGGAAGCGCTGTATGGCGTTCCCATGAGCCTTATCAAGAAACGCGGACGTTACTGGCCGGTCATCGAATAGAAAGTTCAAAG
>DAIRFP010000365.1:0-4018 GCA_036794995.1 Thermodesulfobacteriota bacterium
GCAGCCGACGAAGTTCGAGCTGGTGTTCAATCTGAAAACGGCCAAGCAGATCGGTCTGACCATTCCGCAATCTATGCTGTATCGAGCGGATAAAGTGATTAAGTGATTGCGACTCTTAAGACTCTTAATGAAGTGATCCGATAGGTGGCGTTGAAGATTGAAGCTTTGAAGCTGTGTTAGTCTTCAGGGTTAGGCAGGGGCTCGTAGTTAACCAGTCCTCGGACACGCCTCTCTCGCACCCACTGAGCTATCAGGTCACGCAGAATTTCTTCAGCGTGGGCGGTGGACGAAATCTGAGAGGGATCTATAAGCATAAGTAGCTTGCCTCCCTTCTGTACGAATTTGGCGTCAATTCTTCTCATTTCCCGTCCCGGACTATGCGAGCAGTTTTTGCAAGACTTCGGTTACGCGGGTCGGCGGCAGCGAAGGACTGGAAGCGAGTTCGTGCAGGGTAGACAGCGCGTCTCCCCACAGGACGGATATGGGCGGGCGAAGGTTTTCTTTCATTTCGGTGGGTTCCGGTAGCCGGTTTTCCACGGCCAGGGCTTTTCCGGTCCAGAGGGTAGCTTCTCGCAGCGCGTCGCGGGCTTCTTCGCTGAGCCCTCCGCCTTCAAGCAAGTTTGCCATCTTGAGTTTCCGCGAAGCCTGCTGGCGATGAGCCAGAGCCTTTTGCCGCTCCTCCTCTGAAAGCACGACGGCTCCGTTCCCGTTTCCGGCCGCGGGGCAAAGGCTCCGGATGGCTCGCGTTGAGAGCGCGATCAGACCAGCCTCAGCCATTCTCCGAAGCGCCTCGTCTGTGGCTCGGTCAATGACCTCGATCTTCACAGGCGCCAGCGGGTCCCACTTTCCTTCCCCGAAAAGATCCTGGTGGAGAGACGCAAGCCTTTCACGCCAGAGCGCTGCATCTCGCTCCACCACGACGAACAAAACGGAATGAGCTCCCTCCAGCGGATAGCTTTCGTCGCAGCGAACCAGGGCGCCGTCCAATTTTTCCGCGGCAGCTTGAGCGAATGCCAGAGAGCGATCCACGGGCAAGGGTTTGGGTCCTTCAGACCGCGGGCCGGAGACCGACGGTCCCAGCAGTTGTTGGAGCCGCGACAGAAGCGTTTGCCGCCCGCTGGTGAGCGCTAACTTGTTCAGATCGCCGCGCAGATCGAGGACTCCTTCGGCCAGAGCCTGTTTGGTCTTGAGCGTCCCGATCATTCGCTGTTCGATGGTCCCTTCCGAAACGAGATGAATGACCGTGACCGGCCTTGTCTGGTGCTTGCGCCAGGCTCGGGAAATCCGTTGCTCAAGCCGCGCCGGGTTCCAGGGGAGATCGCAGTTGATAACCACGCTGGCGCTTTGAAGGTTAAGGCCTGTGCTGCCGGAATCGGTGCTCAGGAAAACCCGGCAGCCCGGATCGTTTTTGAAGCGCTGGATCTCAGCACGCCGGCGCAGTTGGGGCACGGACCCGGTATGGAGGGCGTAGCCCAGTCGCAAGCGCTTGCAGAGGCCCTGGACCAGCTCGATCATGCGCTCCCACTCCGAGAAGACAAGTACCTTGACGTCGCTGTTCTCGCGGCACTCTTCGAGGACCTTTTCTAATTCCGCCAGCTTGGGACAGGTGCGCTCCTTCGGGTCGAGGATGTAATTGGTGTCGCAAACCATGCGCATCATGGCGAGCTCCCGAAGCAACTTCTCCGACTCCTGCTGGGTCAGCGGCCGCCGCTTGGCGATGCTTGCGAGGCGTGCCGCCTGAGCCTCGTGATCCAGGTAGCGATTTTTTTGTTCGCCGCTAAGGGGAACGAGAAATGTTTGGTCCGTTCGATCGGGTAGTTCCGTTTCCACGTCGGCTTTGCGCCGGCGCAGCATAAAAGGCTGCACCCGGGCATGAAGCTGGTCGAGGTTGCGGTAGCCCACGGGCCTCCCCCGGTCGTCGAGTTCGTAGAACGCCCGGTTGAAGCGAAACAGCGGCCCCAGCACTCCTGGGTTAAGAAAATCCAGAAGAGAGTAAAGCTCGTCGATGCGGTTCTCAATGGGTGTTCCGGTGAGCACGAAGGCATAGCGGCTTTCCAGACGCTTCACCGCCTGAGCCGTTTTGGTGGTCCAGTTCTTGATACGCTGGGCCTCATCCAGGATGACCACGTCGGGTTTGAGGATTCGATTGATATCGAGACCGTCGCGCACCACCTGTTCGTAGTTGGTGACGGTGAAGAAAGCGGGCGAGCCGTAAAGCGCAAGTCTCTTCTTGCGGGAGCCGAACACAAGGCGATACTGGAGGTTCGTGAAGCGTTGAATCTGTTCTTCCCACTCGGTTTTGAGAGAGGCGGGAGCAACCACCAAAGCTCGCGATACTTTCCCCAGACGCTGTAGGAGAGCGCAGGCTGCGATGGCCTGAATGGTCTTGCCGAGTCCCATCTCGTCGGCCAGGAGAGCGCGTTCCTTGAAGGCGAGGTGCAGCATTCCTTCGCGTTGGTACGGGTAAAGAGGAGCCAGAGTTTCCTGCGCGGGCCATTCCCCGGCCTGGACTTTCTGTTCATATTCTCGGAGCAAGGTTTTGCGTTCATCGAGCTGCTGGTGCGCTTGGAGCCAGGGGGCGACTTGCTGGGAGATGCGGAGGTAAGGGATCGGGGCCTTGCGGATCTCTTCCAGGAACTGCTCGGGTTGTTTGCTTCGGAGTCGGCCATCGCTGTCGAAGATCCGGCGCAATCGATCCGGTAAATGGTTCATCGCTCGCTCAATCCGAAGGGTGTCTCCTGCCGGGTCAGGGACGATGTCGATCACGGGCGACTCGCTTTTTAGGGCGGCATCAAAGCGGCGGCCATGTCGGACCTCAAGGTAATGCAGAGTGCCCTCGACATGCTTGCAGGTGCCCAGGCCGTTGATGCGAAAATCTACACAAGTGCAGAAGCAGAGGCGCTCACGCAGACTGCGGATCTCTACGGTATAGGCCATACCGCTTCCAGAACTGACTCGGAAGTTCGCGAAGATCGGATGATCGCCGCCTATCTCGGTAATGCGGAGCGGTTCCACCCGAGCGCGGAGCCGTCGCTTATTGATCTCGTCCGTATCCGTAGTTCGCCAGTCATGCGCGGCAGGAACCTCAATTTCCGGCTGAGCTAATCGCGCGTGTTTACGATTCATAGGCGACAACCTGAGGGAATTGCTATCACCATTCAGGCAAATAAAAATCGGGTAAGCACCTCAAGTCCCGTTAAAACCTCGGAGCGAAGCTTCTGGCGAGCCTCAAAGCGGGTTTCGACACCATATTTGCCTCCCACGAGATGGAAAACCGTAATTTCTCTCCGGTGCGGGTCCACCAACCAGTATTCGTCCACACCGTTTGCTTCGTAGACCCTCTTCTTCTCAATTCGATCTCGCCGAGCAGTGGCAGGAGAGAGTATTTCGACAACTAAATTCGGCACGATCTTCAGAAACTGCCCGCGCCGCGGCTGCGGACCTTTGGACCAACGCTGCCGTGAGATGAAGGACGCATCCGGTTCAAGCGTGTCTCCGGAGGGAAGCTCATATCCGGCGCTGGACCCAAAAACCGTCCCGAGGTTATGCTTTGATACGAAATCTTCCAAAATCCGAATTACCTTCGCCTCGATCTTTGCGTGCTCCCAGGCTGCCGGAGGAGTCATAAGAATTCTCCCGCTAGCGAGCTCATACCGGTTGATATCCCCCATCGGGCGGTTCTCCACCCAGCGTTTGAAGGTCCTTTGGGTGAAGGTTTCGGTGGAGATGAATGCAGTTTCAGCAACCCTAGCTGCGCCCGATTTCATCGCTTAGACCCCAATCGTATAGACTGCCAGTCAACCACGCTTATCCATGCTGTTTTTAGCATTAGGGTATCTGCTCTGGCAAATCTTATTCTTAAAAAGGACGATTTACCACCAGCTGTAACATCTCCCATTTTCACAGCCACGTTAAGCGATCCCTGGACTTGAGACGGTCTTCTTCATTACAGCGATCACTTTTGATTTCCTGCCAGTAACCGATTGGTTATGCTTTCGTAATCAGCTCAAAATCTATT
>DAIRFP010000366.1:0-4011 GCA_036794995.1 Thermodesulfobacteriota bacterium
TATGACGGACGCTGTCCGTCACCTGGATGCCTTCGCGGGCATGACGAACTTTCGCCAAGCGCGGCTTTATTCCATTATCGCATAAAACAGCAAAACCCGGCTGGGACGGGACCCAGGCCGGGTTTTGATTCATAAGCTACAATCGATTCGTTAAAATCTACTTCTTACTAGGGGCAGGTTTGGTCGCAGCTTTAGGCGCAGGTTTCGCTGCGGGCGCCGTCGTCGCGGGGCTATCAATGGCTTGCGATGAAGGAGTCGTTCCCCCCTGTACTCCCAACGCTCCGCCGGTGCCGAGTCCACCCTTCACTTCCTGGGCCTTGTAATTTCTTACGGCGCCCACCAGCCGGTTGTAAGCATCCGCAAACGCTCCGGCCAGCACTTTGCCTTCCGGTGTGTTGGTATATCCCCCGAGGCTTCCCCCGCCCCCCGATCCAAAGAAACCGCTCCACGCGTTGAAATCGGTGTTCGAGGCCGCCCCTTCGGCCGCAGCCAATTGCACGCCCGACCGGTTATCGACTAAGGTGAGCGTCGTCGAGGCTTCGCTTGTCCTGAGGCCTCCCGCCAGCGCTCCTAATGCACCGGCGTACGGAATGCCGCCCAGTACGCCGCCGACGCCGCGAGTGTCCCGTTGGCTGAACGTGATCATTGGATTAAGCGAATAGTCGGCGGCAACGATCTGTCCTTGCCCAAAGTTACTGCCCTCGCGGAGTTCACCCGCCTGGTTCAGGGCGCGCTCCGTTTGCATCTGGCCGAAGGCGCGGCCCCGTTCGACGACGACGAAGCAGTTGGATTGCTGGACTAACATTCGAATAAGCGGGACCGTCGAGGTCAGCTTGTATTCGCGCGTGAGGCGAAAGTACCAGGGCGCCGTCTGGTCTTCGACCACAGCCAAAGTCCCAAGCGTTTGATCGCAGTGTTCAAGTTGGGCATTGGCATTTTGCGCCGTCGCGCCTCCCGCCGATCCGGTGACCGGTGTTCTGGCAGAATTATCACCCATCTGAACTCCACAAGCCGCGAGCAAGAAAGCTGCGCCCATGCAGAACAATGATAATGATCTGATTGTATTAGGTCTCATGGCATCCTCCAAATTTCCGTATGATACATCACTTTCCTGGGACACACCAAACGGGTCGTTTCTTACTTTCTTCTACGCCAGCGTCAATAGGGTGAATGCCATGGCTCTCGATCTGGATCAGGCTCAGCGAAGCCGATCAGTGGAACACATCACTCCGTCATTCCCGTATTATCGTCACCTGGATACCGTTTTCCAACGGTATGACGGACGCTGTCCGTCACCTGGATGCCCGCCGGAGTTTATCCTGAGTAGTCGAAGGGCGGGCAGACGAACTTTCGCTTCGCCTGAAAACGAGGGGTTTCAACCATCCCCGCGAGAGACATTGAGACGGGTGATCCTAACGTAAAACTTTGCGGCGCTGAGATGCAGAAGGCTGCCCTCAAATCCTTGACAAATACTCCCGAGCGGATAGGCTTTGCCACATCGCTGAGCACCGCACGGATCGAAGGATGGCTACAACAAGCGAAGTGCCCCACCGGATTCTTTGGGGAGCTGGAACGCCGCGTACGATGAGGGCGCATTGGATCCTCCACGAGTTGGGACTCTCCTATGAAAAGCGCCGCTTTGGACCCCGCACCGGAGAAACTCAGACCGCTGAATTTACAAAGTTAAACCCGAGACAAAAAATCCCTGTGTTCCAGGACGGGGCTTTTACGTTGGCAGAGAGCGCGGCCATTGTCACCTATTTGGCTGATACCTACGGAGCCTCTAGGGATCTTGTGCCCCCGCCGGCCACGAGGGAGCGCGCCCTTTACTACCAGTGGTGCTTTTTTATCATGACGGAGCTGGACGCTCACACGCTTTATATCATTCGCAAGCATACCGACCTAAAAGACATTTATGGAGAGGCGCCGAACGCTCTGCGCGCAGCCAGGGAAGGATTTCTCAAGCAGGTGGGCGTCGCCGATCAGACGCTATCGTTGCACGACCCATTCCTTCTCGGAGAAGCGTTTACCGGCGCGGACATTCTCCTGACGACCTGCCTAACATCAGCCGTTCGCCGGGAGATACCTCTGACCGACGTCCTGCGAGACTATATGAAGCGAACAACGTGTCGTGAGGCCTACCAACTCGCGTATCAAGCGAACCAGCTATCCTGAGCGCGTGAGAAGTCGGCAATAACACTCCAGCTCGAAACCAGGACTCGCAACTACACAGTCACAGTTGACGGGCGCGAAACGGAAGTGATACACCGTCAGCGAGTACGATTCTAGAAAGGACGCCGCATGGCTACCAATCCAACCCAAGCTTTGATTCAACAATACGGCAACCTCGTTCCTACCGGTCGGCTCATAGACGGCAAACCGAGAAGCATCTTGTTCGACGCCACCAAGTGCATCGGCTGCCGCCACTGCGTGCAGGCCTGCAAAGATTGGAACGATCATGACCGCACCAGCCTCTATGAGCTCTCCAGCACCAACTGGATTACCATGGAACCCCCCGTGCTCGAAGGGCTCGCGCCCCTCTGGGCGCGCAACAGCTGCATGCATTGTGACTTCGCCGCCTGCGCCGCGGTCTGTCCCGTCGAAGCGATCACGAAGTACGAGGAAGGCCCCGTGGTTATCAATCAAGCAACTTGCATCGGTTGCGAATATTGCATCCATGCCTGTCCGTGGGAAGTGATTACCAAGAATGACATTACGAGCAAAGCCAGCAAGTGCACGATGTGCAGCGATCGCATCAGCGAAGACAAACAACCATTCTGTGTCCAGGCTTGCCCCGTGGACGCCCTCGACTTCGGTCTGACGGAAGAAATTACCGCTAAAGCCGCGCAACAAGCCGCAGCCGTGGGCGGTTATACCTACGGTGATAAAGAAGCCGGCGGCGGGGGCGTGGTATACGTGCTCAAGGAGAGCAAAGAAAAGTACGGCGTGCGCAACATCGGCCCCGAGAAGTTTCCGAAACATAAGATTCCACTGGGCCTGATGCTTAAGGATTTGTTTACTCCACGCTGCGGCATCCCCGGCAAACTGCGGGCATTGTATTTGGCCATCATTCATCCGAAGCGGCTGCTTTACCGGTATTTTTCCTAAACGTGTGTCGCCGCGACGCAATGGTAAACTAGAGCGAATGGCTCATTTTTTTTCGTCATTCCCGCGCAGACGTGAATTTAGGGAATCCAGCATTCCTCCTCCTATTCCCTGGATTCTGGCTCCTGCTAGCCAGCTTGGCTGGAATGACTTGCAACTCGTCGAAGAAGTGAAAAAAGAATTAGAAGCCGCACAGAGGAGAACCAGTCGATGACCTCAGAAAAGGATTTACGCGAGCAACTGGCAACCTGCACGCGCATTTTCGCCATGCAGGGCATGATCGGCCTGTTCGGCCACGTCAGCGTTTATCAGCCGGAAAACAAACGGGTCTTGATCACACCGGGCATGGGTTCCGATAAGGGAAGCCTGCGGCCGGAAGATATGGTGCCCACGGATCTCGATGGCAAAGCGCTCGAAGGGAAAGACGGTCCACCCGTGGAGTGGCCCATCCACACGGCCCTCCACGGCGCTCGCGCCGACGCCCTCGCCGTGGCTCACTTGCACACGCCCTACGCCACGTTGTTCACCATCGCCAAACGGGATTTTCGGCCGGTCACCTTGCAAGGCGCCATCTTCAGTGACGGCGTGCCGCTCTACCCGGAGGCGCAGCTCATCACCACGCCGGCCCGCGGCAATAGCCTGCTTAAAGCCATTGGCGACAAGCGCGCTGTGTTGTTGCGCGGTCACGGTATCGTCGTTGCCGGCCAGAACCTTCAGGAAGTCCTCTATACCGCTTTAGTTCTGGAAGATGACACCAAGAAGACCATGCAGGCAGCAACGTTGGGCGAGATCGGCACCATCAGCCCGGAAGAGTGCCGCACCTTTGGTGCAGAAATCGCGCTGGAGCGCCGCGCGCAAAGAGCATGGAATTATTTCTGTAGTCTTGAGGCCCGTTGGGATCGCCAA
>DAIRFP010000367.1:0-3220 GCA_036794995.1 Thermodesulfobacteriota bacterium
GACGTTGCCGCCGGGACGGGCAAGGCTTTCAACCAGGCCTGCCTCGACAGGATCGAGCCCAGCGCCCGCCATAACGATGGGAATCGTCTTGGTCGCGTTCTTGGCGGCCCGGACCAACACGTTCCCTCCTGTTGCCACGATGATGTCAACCTTGAGGCGCACCAGCTCAGCTGCAATCTCAGGATACCGATCTTGCTTCCCCTCCGCATATCGGTACTCGATGGCGATGTTCTGTCCTTCTATTTACTCCAGTTCGCGCAGAGCCAGCCGAATTGCCTCGGCACGGACGGATTTAGTAGCTGGATCGAACGACGATAGATACCCCTTATCCGAGGGACTTTCCCTGGCTGCTGCGCCTCTGCCACCGCCCCGCCGAAGGCGAATGTGAGCACGAAAGCGGAGATCCCCACCCTTTTTCGATTTTCGATTTTAGATTGTCGGATTGAGAAGCGAAGAATCGACGCCGAAATATTCTCTTCATTGGTTTGGCTCCCTTAAATCGAAAATCGGCTCAGCCTAAGGCTGATCAGTCTCAGCCAAACAATTTGGGGCTGATCCGTCCTTTGGCGGACTTCGGCTGAAACCGAAAATCTAAAATGTCATCTTATGACCCGATTCGCCCGCGCAGAAACTTTCATTGCAATTAGAAGTGAAAAGTTGTCATGCGACGGGCCCGTCAAAGATCGTCACAAAAGTATTCAGTACGTCGCGGCCAAGTAAACGCCCATCAAAAGTGGGGTGGGGTTCAATGAGAGCGGGGAACAGATGTCCGCCAATTTCTGCGAAGCAACGGTAAAGTAGTGTAGGGGTGGGAGCTGAGTCTATGCCACGAGAGAAGGAACTATAAAACGGCGAAGAAAAAATGGAGGCGGCCGCGCAATCCCCGAATGGCAACACGGTATTGTCTGCGCCAGTATCTGGGATGACATCGGCATAGGTTGCGTGATGGCTTTGTTGAAAGTTTAAGAACTTAACTTCTATACGCGGGATAGGCGGGATATAGGAGACTCTCGTAAGCGAACCCAATCTCTCTCCGCTGCCGGATTGTAAAAACCGTGTCGGATTCTCCACCAACCTTTTCAATATAGGCATCACAAAGTCCCTGTTTCCCCACCTCATCCATGACGGTCGCCATATCTTCACCGACGGTAACCACTTGACCGTTATGCACCGCCACCCACTTGTTCGCAAATCTCTGCACGAGCTGCTCCCGCTGCTGCCAATAGGCTCTCTCGTTTGCGAGATAGGCCTCTGAGAGAAGTTGCCTGAGCCGCCCTGGGAGTTTTTCCGATTTGTGCGTACCCATAATGGTCAACACCTCCGCGTCTGATGTGAATAATCCTACCCAACCCCATTGAAAGTCTCAATGCAGGACCGATCTTGTCTTCCTCGCCAACTTTGATCAAACCATTGATAGCACTCAGACTTCGAGTGCCTAAAATTGGATCACTTGACCACCCGATTCGCCCGTGCAAGCAGTTCCGGCGGAATCGTCAGTCCAATCTGTTTCGCTGCCTGCAAGTTGATCACAAACTCAAACTTCGTCGCCTGCTGCACCGGCAAATCAGCCGGTTTGGCGCCTTTCAAGATCTTGTCCACGTAAACAGCCGCGCGCCGATAGAGGTCATCGAAGTCCGCCCCATAGGACATGAGGCCGCCCTCATCGACAAACTCCTTCTGAAAGTAAATAGCCGGCAAGCGGTATTTGACGGCAAGCTCGACGATCCGCTTTCTTTCGGCGAAATAGGATTGACTAGCGGTCGTCATGATCGCGTTGACCTGTTTCTGCTTAGCGGTTTGAAAGGCGCTCTCTAATCCTTTGGCTTCGGCTCGGGTCTCGATCTCCTCCAATTTTAGCTTCAGTGCCACAGCCGCGGGCCTAAGCTCTTTCAGTTGGATGTCTGATACTGTGCTGGGTCCCGGCTGTCGTAGAAGTCCAAGTCGGGTAAGCTTGGGAACTGCGTCCTTGAGTATCTCTAGCCGTTTTGTGTTTAATTCAGGCGATAAACTCGAGTTCCCGGTGACATTGCCTCCCGGCCGCGCCAGACTGGCAACCAACCCTGCACCCACGGGGTCCCCAGGATTCGTCATTACGATGGGGATGGTAGTGGTGGCACTCTTGGCCACTAACGCCGCTGTCGTCGTTGTGACCACGATTAGATCGACCTTAAGACGAACCAAGTCCGCCGCAAATTCGCTTCGGTGCGTAGACCACTTGTTCTCTCCAAACCGGTACTCGATAGTGATATTCTTTCCCTCGATCCACCCAAGCTTGCTCAGCTCCTGCCGAAACGCGTCCAAGAGCACCGCCATACCGGAAGCAGTGCTATTATCCAGGAAACCTATGCGGAAGATTTTCCCCGGCTGCTGCGCCTCGGCCATCCGCGCCCAGCCCGTGAGAAATAAAAGGATAGCAAGACACGTCACCCATTTTCGATTTTCGATCCTTCGGCAAAGCTCAGAGTCTGCCCTGACTCTATCGAAGGGACAGGTTTTAGATATTCGATTGCCGGAACAAGAATCGGAAAGTCGCTTCGAAGAAAATACATTCATAGGTCTTCTCCCCCAATCCAAAATCGAAAATCCAAAATCCAAAATTTGGATGGCCGCTTGCGTTACGGGCTCCACTGCGCTCTTTTCAGTTCTTCTTCTACTTCCTTGGCGATGCTAAAGTCGAACAGTTCTTTAATATCCAGCTCGCGCTTGGCGACGCTGTCTTCCCGCGCCCGGTCGACCAAGCGTTTGAGATAAGACTCCTCGAGTCGCCCGCCCGCGTTGTAGCGGCGCATTTCGTCCTTGTGCAACTGGGCGGCGAGTTTCTTGTCTTCCAGGCGCAGCGCCTTGGCCATGATCGCCACGCTTGGCTCGGGCCTTTGGCGGAAAAACATGTGGCCTTTCATTACGCCACGCATAAACCCGGTCACCATCGCGCGGTCGCGCGCCAAGGTGCTATCGAGAGTGATCATCGGACCGGTGACATAGGGCGGCGATTCATACTCCAGCTCGCGATGTCCTTCATCGATGGCCGTCATCGCATAATGGCCAACCAACAAAGTGGCTTGCACCTTCTGCGATCTCAAGGACGCGTAGCGCAAATCCGCCGTGCCGATCTGCAAAAGCATGACATCCTTCATCGCTTGCAGCCCATGCTGGAGCAGGATTTCCCGGGTCAGCTTGTCGGCAAAGCCGCCGAAGGTGCTGATGGCCATCGTCTTCCCCC
>DAIRFP010000367.1:3245-3964 GCA_036794995.1 Thermodesulfobacteriota bacterium
GGACGATCACCCGGTGCCCCAAGCCTTTCGCCGCATTGTAGAGCACCTTGCCCTTGAGCCTGCCTTCCACCATGAGATCAAAGGCGGTCGGATTGGTGGTAAAACTTATCTGATCCGAGATCAGCGCGGTGATGCACAGCTGTCCCCGCGCCGCGAGAATCTCCAGGTGCAGTTTTTCCTGGGCGAAGTAGCCGCGGTCCTGCGCGACGTTCAAATAGGTAAACGAAGGCGAGAGCCCCGGCGTGCACACTCGCACATTGCGCATCTGCGCCGTCGCCCAACCGTGGCAGCAGAAAACTACGGTGAAGATGGTTATGAAGCGAATCAGATTCATTTTAGTCATCCGCCTTTGTAGGGCGGAGCCCTTGTGGTCTCCCGCTCGGAGGGCAGACATAGAGGTCTGCCCCTACATTAACAACCGTCGGCTCAACGCCGAGGGATTCCAGTCGAGTGGCGTGCGCGAGGGGCGGCAGGCCGGCAATCGCTCGCTCGCGGAGACGGTTGCCGGATCGGGTCGGCTCGACTGGACGCCCCAGCAGGCCCCGGGGGTCCTGCTGGGTGGCTCGTTCTACGTCGGTGAGACCGGACAGAACCAGGACTTCGACGGCGAGGAGGTGAGCGGCCTCTTCGCGTTGGGCGACGTGCACGCGCAGTATCGCTACAAGGGTCTCGAGCTCCGTGGGCTGTACGCCTTCAGCTCGCTCGGCGATGCGGCGGCG
>DAIRFP010000106.1:0-3256 GCA_036794995.1 Thermodesulfobacteriota bacterium
AGAGGGCTGGGCCGGTGCCGCCCAGCTCCGAATCACGCCAGCCCATGGCGACGTCTAACTGGGAGGTCCGTGGTAGTTCGACGTTGTTGAAAAATGTCAGCGCGACAACGTTGGCAATATCGACCCGTTTCGAGGTCGCTCCGATGGAAAGTTTGACAGGATCGTTCATCGTGGTTCTTGCTCCTTCAAAGACCGGCGCTTCGACGACATGCCGAAATTACTTCGATGGAAATTTCGATAGTATCGTTCATAAATCTTTCTATCGCTTGTCTTCTGCTTTCGGCCAGCGTGCGGGCGTGATTCTCTGATTTGATGTCCGCCCTGTCAAGAGATCTGACCGCAATTGCCGATTTGCTTCCGATGGTTTGTTCTGCTTATGATTCTTTCTCGGGTAATTCAAGATGGCTCAGACCTTTTTTAAAGTCGTGACCCCTCAAGAAGCGCTGCGGGCGCTGTTGCAAGCGTCTCCGGTGGCAACGGAGCGAATTCTCACCGTCCGGGCGCGCGCTCGGGTGTTGGCTGAGGATCTTTGTTCCGGTGTCGATTTGCCGCACTTCCACAGGGCGGCGATGGATGGCTACGCCGTCAAGGCCAAGGATACCTTTGGCGCCAGCGCGAGCTTACCTGCCTATCTGAAGCTTGCCGGCTTTGTCGAGATGGGCAAAGAAGCGACGCAGCCCCTGGCCACCGGGGAAGCGATCAGGATCTCGACCGGAGGCATGATGCCGCCGGGAAGCGATGCGGTGGTGATGGTTGAATATACCGATGAGATCGATGTTGGGTTAGTCGAGGTGTATCGTGGTGTTTCGTTGTGGTAAAACGTCATTCAGATCGGCGACGATGTGAAAAAGGGCGACCCGGTTTTTCAGCGCGGCCGGCGACTCCGGGCGCACGACCTGGGCGCGCTCACCGGCATCGGGATTTCTTCCGTACCGGTTTATCAGCGGCCGCGCATTGCGCTGATCTCCACCGGCGACGAGATCGTTGATGCCGACACCGATCCGCTGCCCGGCCAGGTTCGCAACATCAATCAACACTCGCTTGCGGGTCTCATCGAAGAATGCGGCGGTGAATTGCGCGACTGGGGCGTGATCCGCGACGACAAAAATGCATTGCGCCGAGCCATCGGCGAAGCGCTTGAATGGGGCGATCTCGTGCTGCTTTCCGGCGGCAGCTCCATGGGTGCGAAGGATATCGCGCTGGAAACGATTTTATCGTTTCCCGATTCGGAGTTTATCTTTCATGGTATCTCGGTGAGCCCCGGCAAGCCGACTATTTTTGCTCGGGCCTGCGGCAAGCCGATCATGGGACTGCCGGGCTATCCGGTTTCAGCGTTGGTGATTTTCGATCTTTTTGCCGCGCCTTTGATCCGGAGAATCGGCGGTGAGGCGGCGGCGGGCCTAGATCCATTCGCGCGAACTCTACGCGCTACTTTGAAAATTAACATCGCGTCGCAAGTCGGTCGAGAAGACTACGTTCGGGTGACTCTCGAGCGCGATTCCGCCCGGTGGCTGGCGACGCCTCTGCCGAGCAAGTCAGGAGCTATTTTTACTTTGGTGAAGGCCGACGGCATGGTGCGAATCGATCTCAACCAGGACGGAGTGGAGCAGGGCGAGGAAGTCGAAGTGATATTATTTTAGTCCCGCGTCCCGAGTCCCGCGTTTCGGGTTCTCTTCCCGACCCCTTAACGCGAAACTTGGAACCCGGAACTCGGAACCGCCGAAGGCCATGGCACGTAAAAGATATCTTAAGAAGACGCCACTGGAAGAGGCCAGAAAGCTTTTTTTGGCGAGTGTCGATCCAGCGAAGCTGCGCACGGAAAACGTGGCCGTCGACGACGCACTCCATCGCGTGACCGCGGAGCCCGTGTTCGCGAAGATTTCATCGCCCCACTATCACGCTGCGGCCATGGACGGCATCTGTGTCCGCGCCGAGGATACCTTCGGCGCCACCGAGTTTGTTGGCAAGAAACTCAGCTGCGCTGCGGGCGATTCGCCGGGGCCGAGCGCGTTTGCATACTTGGATACGGGCAACTCTCTACCTCCCTGGGCCAATGCCGTCATCATGATCGAAAAAGTCCGCCAGCTCGATGACGGAACCGTGGAGATTTTCGAGTCGGTGGCGCCCTGGAACCACGTGCGATTGGTGGGCGAGGACGTAGTCGCCACGGAACTGCTTTTGCCGCGCGCCCACCGCCTGCGGCCCTACGATTTGGGCGCGTTGCTGGCCTGTGGGCACACGTCGGTAACGGTGAAGGCCCATCCGAGAGTGGGGATCATTCCGACGGGGGACGAGTTGATCCAGCCGGGCGAGGAGGCCAAGCCGGGAGCGGTTATCGAATTCAACTCGACTGTGTTGGCGGCCTTCGTGCGGGAGTGGGGCGGCGTGCCGGTCAAGTATCCCAAAGTGAAAGACGATGCCGATGCGCTGCATCAAGCGCTCGGCCGGGCGGCCGTCGAGTGTGACGTCGCCACGATCATTGCCGGCTCTTCCGCCGGCGAGCATGACTTGACCGCCGACGTGGTGGCCGCCACGGGGGAGCTGTGGGTGCACGGCATCGACGTGATGCCGGGAAAGCCCGCGGTGTTAGGCGGCGCGGAGGGCACCCCAGTCATTGGCTTTCCTGGTTATCCGGTGTCGGCTATCATCATCGCGCGCGAAATCCTGAAACCGGTCCTCGAGAAGTTTCTGGGTTGCGCGGCGCCATCCTATTCCAGAGCCCGCGCCGTTATCCCGAAAAAGCTCGCGTCCCATCTGGGCCTCGAGGAGTTTGTCCGAGTGACCTTGGGACGCGTGGGCGAGAAACTGGTGGCGGTGCCGCTGGCGCGGGGCGCCGGAGTGATAACGACCATGGTGCGCGCCGATGGGTTGCTGCGCATCCCAAGCTCTATCGAAGGCTTGAATGCAGGGGAGGAAGTGGAGGTGGAGTTGTTGCGGCCCGAAGCGGAAATCGAAAATACCATCCTCTGCACCGGTAGTCACGACTTCGCCATCGGTGTACTGGAAGACCAACTCAAGCTGCGACACCCGGAACTAAAGATCGCCGCAACTAACGTGGGCAGTCTGGGAGGCTTGCTGGCGTTGCAGCGCGGCGAGACCCATATCGCCGGCACTCATTTGCTTGATCCGGCAACCGGCGTCTACAACATTCCGGATATCAAAAGAACGATCCCGAACACTCCCGTCGTTTTGATTCATCTGGCGCAACGGGAGCAAGGTATTCTAGTTGAGCGCGGCAATCCGAAATCGATTCGCG
>DAIRFP010000106.1:3356-17076 GCA_036794995.1 Thermodesulfobacteriota bacterium
GACATCATCCGCTCCGATTCCCTCAAGGCCGCGGTCGGTTCCCTCGGCGGCTATGATCCGGCACGGGCCGGAGAAATTCTTTTCCAGCAATAATTCAAGGGTCGCCCTTGCCACATTGCGGAGGATCGCAGTCGGTCAACGGTAGCCATCGTGCCGTGGCAAACAAATCACCGCTTACTCGCGATTCGAAACGCCCAACTATCTGTACAGTTTTTTCCCCATAGGTCCGCTGCTGCACTAGGCAGTCGTGGTTTGTCCTGGGTTGTCCATTTTTGTACTCGATCATCTGCTCCGCGAGTGCGGGTCTCCTTCTAAAACAACCAGTTAGGTTAAGGTCTTTGTGGCACTGGCATTGCGTTTCGCCGGTCTGAGGAATTTCTATGGACCAGAAACACGAGAACATTTGTCTGCTCACTCTGGCTGAGGCCGCCAATCTTCTACAGGTGTCAACCCGGACACTGCAGAGGATGATCCGCAATGGAGAGCTTCCGGCGTTTAAGGTCGGAGGGCAGTGGCGTCTGCGCGAAACGCAGTTGCGGCAGTGGGTGGAAAATCGAGAAGGCTCGGTGGATGAGGCGGAAAACGAGGGTGGAGAACTATGAAGCAGCGCGTGCTCCGGAGCCTTTACGAGCGGTGGTGCTATCTCAATTCCGAACCAAACAAAGATCGCGAGGAGCACCATCTCGAATGCATGCGGGCGCTCCGTGATATGGACCGAAAGTTCGCCGCTCGTCCGGATCTGCCGGCGGTAACGGAAGCATTGTTGGAGACTGTGGTCCGATTGCACCCGCGGAGGGCGGCGACAATCTGTTTGCTCGATGAGACCACGAGCCGACTGGAAGCGGTGGCTTGGCGAAATCTCGCGGAGCCTGAATGGAAGCCTACGGCGGCAATCGGCGATTTGGCGACGGTTGTGGCTGCAGAGAGCAGGCCGTCGATGATCACGGCGGTTGGCGCGCGGTCGAATAAGGACGCCTTAAGATTGCTTCGCGACCATGACTTCGCCGCTTACCTCGGCATACCCCTGCCTGCGATGAACGAGACCATCGGCGTGCTGTCCCTCTACGACAAGCGCTCTCGCGCTTTCAGCGAGCATGAGATTGAGTTTCTTACAACGCTAGCCGGCCAAGCGGCTATAGCGCTGGAAAACGCCCGGCTTTACCGACGGACATTAGCCCAGAGCGCTGCCCTGGATCAGGCCCATGAAGCACTGGCACGATCCAACCGTACGAGGTCAGACCTCCTCAGCATCATGTCCCATGAGTTTAGGACTCCACTCAATCTCATCGTGGGCTACGCGGGGATGTTGAAAGAAGGGTCTCTAGGCAAAATCACTGCAGAACAACAGAAGGCGTCGGAGCGGATCTTGACTTCGTCGGACGACTTGCTCGCCCTCGTGATGACTTTGCTCGAGGCCGCGGCCATCGAAGCTAATGACGTGCGACTGAAATGTGAAGCGGTGGGCCTCAGCCGTTTGTTGGCGCAGCTCAAAGCGGATCTGCGCGTGCCCCGCGACAAAGAATTGGAGATCGTCTGGGATTACCCCGCAGACTTACCAGTTGTGATGACGGACGGCGGAAAATTGAAGCAAGTGCTGCACAACCTGATTGACAACGCGGTCAAGTTCACGGATCGCGGACGAATTCAGGTTTCTTCGCGCCCCTTGCCCCAGGGTAAGCAAGTGCAATTCGAGATCTTCGATACCGGGGTCGGCATTCCCAGCGAGGTGCTGCCGATCATTTTTGAGAAGTTTCAGCAGTTGGATAGCTCGGTCACGCGTCCCTATGCCGGCCTGGGCCTGGGACTTTACATTGCGAAGAAATTTACCGAGTTGCTCGGGGGGGAGCTTAGCGTCAGCACTGAACTTGGAAAGGGTTCTAAATTTACCGTTGCTCTGCCGGTGGGAGCCTAGGTTTTGACGTTGTTCTTGCAGGAGCCGATGGCCGGAGCCCAAGGGTGAAGACGCTGCAGAAAGGAACTTCCCTGCGGAGTCCTTCGCCCCACTACGGACTGCGTGGACGCCTCATACTGCTCGTCTTTATCGGCATCGTTCCAGCCCTGGTGCTTATCCTTCACAACGCCAAGCGGGACCGCGATGTGAGCGCTGGGAGGATTCAAGAAGATGCCCAGCGGATCGTTGAGATTGCCGCCAGTCGACAAGCACGATTCGTCGATTCCGCGCGGCAATTGTTGACTCTGCTGGCGCAAGTGCCTGAGGCGGCCAACGGCGATGCGGCGGCTTGCAGCCGGTTTATGAAGGGGCTCACCGATCGCTACAGCGTTTATGGGAATCTCGGGCGCATCGATCTCGAAGGCAATCTAGTCTGCAGCGCGCTCGGATTCTCCGGCAGCCTCAACGTCGCGGATCGCTCCTATTTTTACCGGGCCAAATTCTCCAAGGACTTCGCCATTGGGGACTACCAGATAGGGAAGGTTACCGGTCGGGGGAGCGTTAACTTCGGCTACCCTATAATGAATCCTTCCGGGGAGGTTCAGGCGGTGATTTTCGCCGCCCTTGACCTGACTTGGCTGACCCAGCTAACCGCGGAGGCCCGCTTGCCTGAAGGGGCTTCATTATCGCTTCTAGACAGTCAGGGAACTATCCTGGCCAGATTCCCGGATCCGGAGAAATGGGCCGGAAAGCCTGTGCCGGATGCGCCGCTCTTCCAGCTGCGTAAGCTGGGGAATCAAGCGACACAAGAGCTCATTGGGGTGGATGGCGTACAACGCTTATACGCGTTTACTACCTTGAGTGGAAAACCACAGGCCGGACGCCTCCATGTGGTCGTCGGTATCCCGCAGGACATCGCGTTTGCCGAGGCCAATCACGCGCTGCAGCGAAACCTGGGATGGCTGGGCGTGGCCTGCCTGTTCGCGCTGGCTACGTCATGGTTTATTGGCAATCGCTACGTCGTTGATTACGTCAACCAGCATGCGAGGGCTGAGGATGCGCGGCTCAGGTTAGCCTCCATTGTCGAGTCCTCGGAAGATGCGATCATCGGAAAATCCTTAGACGGCACCATCACCAGTTGGAACGACGGGGCGGAGATGATGTACGGCTATACTGCCGAAGAAGTCAAAGACCGGCCGATTACCATCTTGAATCCCCCGGACCGACCCAATGAGATTCCTCAGCTCCTGGAAATCGTCAAACAAGGAAAGGGACTCAATCGTTACGAGACCGAACGCATTAGAAAAGACGGTCAGCGATTATACGTCTCGGCTTCCGTGTCGCCGATCCGGGACTATGAAGGGAAAGTCGTCGGAGCGTCGACCATCGGCCGCGATATCACGACGCTTCGAAGTGTCGAAGAGAAGCTCCGTGCCCATGCCAGTCAGATGGAAACGCTTTACACTATTGGGCAAGAAATCGGCGGAATCCTCGCTCTGGAGGAGGTGATTCAATACGCCTTGGGTCGAGTGGTTTCGGCATCCGGTTTTGACTTTGCGCTTATCCACTTTGCGGGAAGATCCCCTGCTCCCGTGGTCTACGGTTCCGGTCGCGGGTCGCGATCCTGCGCCGAAGCGACCGGGCTGCTGGCGCGCCTGGGCGAAGATTTCGAACGAAGGATAACCTCGTGCAAGGAGCCGTGGTTCGTTGAAGATGCCGCCGCTGTGCCGGAGCTCAAGGCTATGCAGGGCGCCGGCGGAATGAGAGCCCTGGCAGTTTTGCCGCTATTGGGCAGCGAGCAGCGTCGAGGCACCCTCACGTTGATGAGCCCGCGAATGCACCTATTTGGTCCTGAGGAAGCACAATTTCTCCAGGCACTGGGTCATCAGATTGCTTTGGCCATCGAAAACGCCCAGCTCTATGGCGCTACGGTACAAATGAACGCCCATCTCCAAGAAGAGATCGAAGAGCGTAAGCGGGCGGAAAAAACGCTGGCAGATTTCACTGCCATGGTGGTTCATGATCTGCGGTCGCCATTGTCGAATGTGGTGTCTATCGCGGAGTCTCTGCAGGATGGATTGTTTGGAGCGGTCAATGAACAGCAGCACAAGTGGCTGTGGAAAATCGAAGCGAACTGCAAAAGCCTGATCGAGCACGTCAGCGACTTCTTAGAGCTTTCAAAAATTGAAGCCGGCCACATTGAGTTGGTGAAAAGGCCGGTGGACCTCAGGGCTTTGATCCAGGAAAGCTTGGTGGAGTATTCGATCCAAGCCGACAAGCGAAATATTTCCCTCACAAGTCAGCTCGACGGTCGAGTGCCGGCTCTGTCGGTCGATTTCCGGCGCCTCAACCAAGTGTTAAGCAATCTCCTCGGTAACGCGCTGAAATTTTCCGAAGACGGGGGTGCTATCGAGGTGGGCTTCGCTCCCAGCGGCGGCAGCGAGGTAGTCGTGTGGATCAAAGACGCGGGTATTGGGATCCCCGATGATGAAATCGGCCAAATATTTGAAAAATATCGGCAGACTTCGAGCGGAAGAAGCTCCGGCCATAAGGGAACCGGCTTGGGATTAGTCATCTGTAAGAAGATCGTCGAGGCCCATGGCGGCCGCATCTGGGCCGAAAGCGAAGAGGGAAAGGGCGCCACGTTTTACTTTTCCTTACCCATGAATGGGTCGAGCGCGGGGGCGAACTGAACTCAGATCGGCGCCGCCGTTGTCAAACGATTTTACCACGGACATAAGTCGCCACGGATTTTATCTTGGCGGAGCGGCGTCACCATGAGTGATCTCGACACGACAAAGCTGGAGCGGGATGAAGGCCTCGGCGGTCCCAGCGACCTGCAGACGCTTCAAGAGATCAGCCGCACGATCCTGGATTCCCTCGATCTCAAGCTGATGATGGAGGGCATTCTCCACAAGGCCGCGGCCATTATTGGTTTCGACATCGGGTTGATTTGCTTTGTCGCCACCCTGCGACAGACCCTGGAAATCATCGCCCACCGTGGATTTCGCGATCACGAGAATTTGACTTTGTATCGCCAACACATGAAGGAGCAATCCACCGCCGGGGTCGTTGATCGGGTGATCGCAACCAAGGAGATTCGCGTAGTAGACCTCGGTCAGACCGAAGGCATACGTACTTTCAAGCGCGAAGAGGTGCGCTCTTTGGTCATCGTCCCGCTGCGCACGGATCAGGATGCGTTGGGCATAATGTATCTCGGGAGCCGCCAGGCCAAGGAGTTCGGACCCGGTCAGATTCGCCTCCTCGAAGCGATCGGAACCCAGGCCGGGATTGCGGTTCAAAAGGCCAGACTGTTCGAGGCGGTGGAACGGCGAGCCAAAGAGCAGGAGGCGTTGAATGTCATCGCCACCGCGACCAGTCAGTCGCTGGATCTCCAAGAGCTCTTTGAAATTGCCGCGGATAAGACCGTCACAGTGACGGAACGACAGCGGATCAACTTCAGACTCAAGGATCCGCTTACCGGCGACGTCAACTTGGTCGCTTATCGAGGGTTTACGGAGGAAGAAATTGCAGCGCTCCGAGCTATCACGCCGCACCCGATGAGCGATCAGGTTTTTGCGTCCGGCAAGCCGCTGATTATCAATAATCACCTGGCGCCCGGCGTTCCGGGTCTCTTGGTGGGGACTCAGTCGGTGGCTTGGATCCCCGTCAAGGCCGGCGCCAAGGTCGTTGGAGTGCTCGGTATCTCCGACGATCAATCAAAACCCTTTACCCCGAACGAAGTGGAGCTGCTTCAAGCGATCGGGAACGTCATCGGCGTGGCCATCGAGAATGCTCGTCTGTTCGAGCAAACCAGAAAACAGGCCGCTCTGCTGGAGCAATCCAATCGGGCGAAAGATGATCTCTTGGCTGTCATGGCGCGACAGAAGGAAGATTTGGCGCGGCTGAACGCCGGATTAGAGCGCGAAATCGCCGAGAGAGGACGAGCCCGGGCGGAAATCGCCGCCAAGAATCGCGACCTCGAAACCTTGCTCTACGTTACCTCCCACGACCTGAGGGAGCCGCTCCGCGCCATCGAGAACTTCTCGCGCATGGTCAATGACCGCTACAATGACCGCCTGGATGAAAAGGGCCAGGATTTTCTTCGTCGCGTTATCCAGGGTGCCCAGAGGTTGAATCGCCTGCTCGACGATATCCTGACACTCTCCCGCTCGCAGCGCATGGGGGTGCCCGTGGAAGAAGTCGACGGCGAAACCATCGTGAGCGAGGCCTTGAAACGCCTCGAGGGGAAAATCAACGCAACCAACGCCTGGATCCGTGTGGGGAAAGATTTTCGTGGACTACGGTTGGACAAGACATGGGCAACCCAGGCGGTCTACAACCTCATCGCCAACGCCCTTAAGTTTACCTGCGACGGGGAGGCGCCCGACGTGGAGATCGCGCCTTATCGATCTCAAGGGCCGTCCTCCAGAATCGTCGGTATTACGGTGCGGGACCGTGGTCCGGGAGTGGCGCCGGAGCACGCGGAACGCATCTTTCAACTTTTCCAGCGGGCCGTCGGGCGAGAGGTCGAAGGAACGGGCGCCGGGCTCGCCATCGTGCGGCAGATTGCTGAGCGGCATGGCGGCAGCGCCTGGGTGGAACCCCGTCCGGGGGGCGGGTCGGAATTTATCATCACGTTCACCCAAAGCGGAGATTTGGCAGGAGGTGCGAGTCAATAATGGAAAGTCAACCCATGGAAATTCTGTTGGTAGAGGATAATGAGGACGATATCTTGCTCGAGCAGGAGGCGTTGGCGGACGCCAAGCTCGTCAACTTGATGTGCGTCGTGCGCGACGGGGAAGAGGCCCTGGCCTATCTCAGGCGCCAGGGCAAATACCAAAACGTGCCGATGCCCGGACTTATCCTTCTAGACATCAATATGCCGAAGAAAAACGGCTTTGAGGTGCTCAACGAAATAAAATCCGATCCCACTCTGATGCACATCCCGGTGGTCATACTAACCACCAGCGACAGTGAGGCGGACATTGTTAAGTCCTACGCCAAAGGAGCCTGCTCCTATATCACGAAACCGATGGACTTCGATAAATTCCGAGACGTGGTCAAGCAATTTGCCCTTTATTGGGTACTGGTGGCCAGAATTCCGTCGCGGCAAGGGTGAAAGCCATGCGAGTTCTACTCGTGGAAGACAATGACGACGACGTTCTGTTGATTCGAGAATCGTTGTCTGAAACGAAGCTAGAAATCCATCGCGCTGAGCGGCTCTCGACGGCGCTGGAGCAACTGGCCCGGGGCGGGTTTGACGCGGTCCTATTGGATCTTTCACTTCCCGACGCCTGGGGACTGGATACTATCGGTCGTTTACGGCATCAGGCAGCGGCAGTGCCCATTGTGGTCCTGACTGGACTAAACGATGAAGAGGTCGCAGTGAGAGCCGTGGAAGAGGGAGCGCAAGACTATCTCATCAAGGGCCAAGTAAACGGTCATTTGCTGGCGCGCTCTTTGCGCTACGCGATTCAAAGACACAGAGCGGAAGAGACCCTGAAGGAACGTAACCGCGAGTTGCTGATTCTGCAGAAAATTAGCGAGACGATTTTGGGCTCTTTGGATCTCAAAGCAGTTCTGGGAAAAATCCTCGAAGAGACGATGGTGAACGATTGCTTCGATCTGGGCAATATTCGCTTGCTGGACCGTAGCGGGGAAATGCTTGAGGTGGTGGCCAGCCGTGGGTACCGCTGTTCGGAGAATGTCTTGAGCCACCGCGCGCTGGCGCGGACGACGGAAAGCCGGCAATCAAAGTTCGGCGATCGCCTTTTTCGAGAGCCCTGCATCGAGGAACAACTGCAGCAATGCGGCGGCTATCGGACGCTAAAGAAAGAAGGTGTGGAATCCTTTATCATGGTTCCGGTTCGGGCCAATGGCGAAGTTGTGGGTACGCTTCAACTGGCGAGCCGGACGCCGCGCAAATTTAAAAGCGAGGAAGTAAACTTGCTCCAGACCATCGGTAACCAGATGGGGGTTGCGGTCCAAAAAGTCCAGCTCTACGAGGAGACGGCGAGACAAGCCCTCGAGCTGGAAAGGGCAAACAAATTGCAGGCGGATTTCACTGCGATGATTGCCCACGATCTCAGGTCCCCGCTGATGAATATCATGGGGGTGGCGGAGGTCATGGTGGAAGGGATGTTCGGCGGCGTGACGAAGGAGCAAAAAAAATGGCTGGGGAGAATTCAGTCCAACAGCCAGAGCCTGGTCGATCTCGTCAGCGACTTTCTCGACGTGTCCAAACTGGAGTCCGGCTACGTTGATGTGAACCGGGAAACGGTCAATCTCGCAGGACTGATTCAAAAAAGCATTGAGAGTTATCGTGTTCTAGCGCTCAACAAAAAAATTTCAATCCGGGGGACTGTTGACCCGGCCCTGCCCTTCGTCCATGCCGATCCTCGGCGCCTGGAGCAAGTTCTAAGTAATTTGATCAGCAACGCTATCAAATTCACCGGAGAAGGGGGAAAGGTGGCGGTGGGCGCGGCTTCAACGGATGCACGTATGGTGAACGTATGGGTGCGAGACAATGGAGTCGGCATCGCCGCCGATGAGATAGATCAGCTTTTCGAAAAATATCGCCAGGGCGGCAATGTAAGACACTCAAGTCACAAGGGAACCGGTCTGGGGTTGGTCATCTGTAAGATGATCGTCGCAGCGCACGGCGGACGGATCTGGGTGGATAGCGAACCGGCAAAAGGCAGCACCTTTAATTTTTCGCTCCCGGCCAGCTTTGCGGATGACCGAAACCTTACACCGGCATGAGGCCGTGTTTTTTTCTGGGCCTTTCTTCTTTCTTGCCGCGCAGCACTTCTAGCGACTGAATCAACCGCTTGCGCGTATCGGCCGGCCGAATCGCGGCCTGAGCAAACTGCTTGGAGAGCGCTTCGAAGGGACCGCTAAAGCGCTCTTGGAATTCGGCGATTTTTTCCTTGCGGGTTTTTTCCGGATCGGGGGACTGTTCGATCTCTCTTCGGTAAAGCACGTTGACGGCGCCGCCGCCTCCCATCACCGCCAGCTCCACTCCCGGCCAGACGAAGAGCTGATCGGCGCCCATCTCGCGGGTGCACAACGCCTGCTTGGCGCCGCCGTAACCCTTGCGCAGCACGATCGTGATCTTCGGCACGGTGGCTTCGGCGTAGGCGTACAACATCTTGGCGCCGTGGCGGATGATACCCTTTTCCTCTTCCTTCTTGCCCGGGAAAAAGCCCGGGACGTCCATCAAGGTAATCACCGGAAGGTTGAAGGCGTCGCAGAATCGAATGAATCGCGCCGCTTTGTCCGAGGCGTCCACGTCCAGGCTGCCGGCGAGGAACATCGGCTGATTGGCGACAAAACCCACCGGGTAGCCGTCTAATCGACCGAAGCCGATGACGAGATTGCGCGCGAACTTCGCCTTGAGCTCAAAAAAATCGCCGTCGTCGACGATGGCTTTGATGACCTGAAGGATGTTATAGGCGCGGCGCATATCGGCGGGGACGATGGTCTCAAGGGTGTCGAGCGCGCGGGCCGGGTCGTCCTTCGTCTCGTTGCGCGGGGGAACGGACTCAAAATTGGATGGCAAGAACCCCAACAACCGCCGGATCATCCCCAGGCAATCTTCGTCGCTCTTCGCGACCAGGTCGGTGACGCCGGAGACTTCCGAATGAATTTTGGCGCCGCCGAGTTCCTCCATGGTAACGGTTTCACCCAAGACCTCTTTGATGACCGCCGGTCCGGTGATGAACATCTGGCTGCTATTCTGTACCATCAGGATGAAGTCGGTGAGCGCCGGCGAATAAGAACCGACGCCGATGCAAGGACCCATGATGGCGGAAATCTGCGGAATGCAACCGGAGGCGATGCTATTCTCGAAGAAAATCTTGCCGATGGCGGTGGTGACGGATAGGCCTTCCTGGATCCGCGCCCCGGCGGAGTCGTTCAGACCGATGAGGGGAACCCCGAGCTTTCTCGCCGTCTGAATCACGTAGGCAATCTTCTCGGCATGGGCGCTGCCGACGCTACCCGCAAACACCGAGCGATCCTGGGAAAAAACGTAGACCGGTCTGCCGGCGATCTTGCCGAATCCGGTCACCACTCCATCCGACGGGAGCTTTTTTTCCGCCATGCCGAAGTCCGTGCACTGGGTTTCCGCCAGCATGAATTCCTCGACAAAGCTGCCGGGATCGAGGAGCTTGTCGATGCGATCGCGGGCGGTGAGTTTACCTTCGGCGCGCTGCTTGGCGACCGTCTTGGGATCGCCTTCGATGGCTTTCTGTTCTAGCGCCGAAAGCCTTTTTTCAAGCTCTTCTCTGGATTGCGCCATATCCTGGCTTCCTATCCGCCGACGATTCCCATTCCCTGAAGTACCGAGAGCATGACTGCTGCGGCGATCACGGAACCGATCTGCCCGCCCGCATTGGCACTCATGGCGTGCATCAATAAGTAATTTTTCTTGTTGTATTTTTGACCTTCCGCTTGAACCACCCGGGCGGCCATCGGAAACGCCGAAATGCCGGCCGCCCCGATCAGCGGATTGACCTTGCCACCGGTCAGCAGGGACATAAGTTTGCCGAAAAGCACGCCGACCGCGGTGTCCAGGCTGATGGCGATGAAACCGAGTGCCAAGACCAGAAGAGTCTGGGCGCGTAAAAACTTATCCGCCTCCATGGTTGCCCCGATACAGAGCCCGAGGAGCAAGGTGACGATGTTGGCGATCTCGTTTTCCGAAGCGCGTTTCAGACGATCGACGGCGCCGCTCTCTTTCATCAAATTGCCCAGCATGATCGTGCCGATCAGCGGCGCGCCTTTGGGCGCGAGGATGGAAGCGAAAACCGTCACGACGATGGGAAACATTATTTTGGTCGTCTTCGATATCGGTTGTTTCACCGCGCCCATGACGATCATTCTTTCCTTTTGCGTGGTCAAGGCGCGGATGATGGGCGGCTGGATCAGCGGCACTAACGCCATATAAGAATAGGCCGCCACGGATACCGCGCCGAGCATGTGGGGGGCGAATTTGGAGCTGACGTAAATTGCCGTTGGCCCGTCGCAGGCACCGATGATGGAGACGGCGACGGCGTCGAGCTTGTCGAATCCCACGGCGAGCGCGAGCAGCAAGGTGATAAAGATGCCGAATTGGCCCGCGGCGCCCAGCAAGATGATCTTCGGGTTCTCCAACAGCGGTTGGAAATCCGTCATGGCGCCGATGCCGATAAAAATCAGCAGCGGGAAAACTTCGGTGCGCACCCCGACGTCGTAGAAGAAGCGGATAAAGCCGCCTTCCGCCATCATCTCCGATAACGGAATATTGACGAGAATCGCGCCGAAACCGATGGGCACCAGCAGCAGCGGTTCGTAGCCCTTGGCGATGCCTAAATAGAGCAGCAACGATCCGACCAGGATCATGATCACGTGACCCGGGCCGAGATTTAAAACTCCGAGAAACAGGCCTTGTACACCGGAAAGGAGCGCGGATTCCATAAGGTCAGATCAGCTTTTCTTCGCCGCCGCTTCTTCGGGCCGGTAGGGGAAAACTTTTCTAATCAGCAGGATGAGCAAGCTTAGGATCCACAGCACGAACATAGTGCCGGACATACCTATCAGTGCCAAGGTCCAACCGAACGTCCAATTATCCATGATTCTCCTCGGTAACGACCTACCGAAACCGCCGGTTTTGGCTTGCGTGAACTACTCGATGACGGCGAGCACTTGTTCCGCTTCCACGGCTTGGCCCACTGAAACCTTGACTTCCTTCAACGTTCCAGAAGCTGGCGCAACGACGGGAATTTCCATTTTCATGGCTTCCATGACGATCACCACTTCATCCTCATCGACATGATCGCCGACCTGTTTCTCAATCTTCAGAATCTTGCCCACCATGGGCGCTTCGAGGCTGGTCGCCAAGGGTGTTCTCCTTTTTTGTTTTGACTTTGAATGGTTCGAGGTCGTGAAATTCGAGTATTGCCATTTAGTAAAGTTTCCGCATGGTTGTCAATGACAGGCAGCGAAATTTACACTCAATCGAGCCATTGTCGGGGTCCATTCCATGGGTGTCTCATGGTCCCAAACTACCTTGCTTTTAGCCTATCGATACGATATTACCCGAATGAGTTTCATTGGGAGGACCCGTATGGCTAAGCCGGCAACGCAAAACGATAATGTCAATCTAATGGACAACATTCCCTACTATGACAAGTGGCAGCTGGGAGAAGGGATTCCCATCGTCAAAACGTTTTTCGTTCAGGATTTAAAAAAAGTTGAACTCAAACCTTGGGATCGAACCGGCGGCAACGGCGCGTTCATCAATATGGAAGGCGCGGAGGGAGCCACTGGCGCTTACGTTCTCGAGATCGCTCCGGGCAAACACACAAACCCCCAGAGGCATCTCTACGAAGACCTGATTTTTGTTCTCAAAGGACGTGGGGCGACGACCCTCTGGAACGACAAAGGAGCGAAGCAAACCTTTGAATGGCAGGACGGCAGTCTGTTCGCTCTGCCGCTCAATTGTTCGTACCAACACTTCAATGGTTCCGGAGATGAGCCGGCGCGGTTTTTCTCCGTGAATAGCATGCCGATCGTTTTTAACCTGTTTCATGACGCTGACTTTATTTTTGCAACGCCGCGTGATTTCTCCGATCGTTTCGACGGCGATCCCGATTATTTCAGCGGCAAGGGCAAGGCTTATCCAGGCCGGGTTTGGGATACCAACTTTCTTGCCGATGCCCGCAACTTCAAGCTGGAAGACTGGGTAGAGCGAGGCGGGGGAGGGAAGAATGTGATGTTGGAGATGGCGAATGGCTCCATGGCCGCTCATATCTCAGAATTTCCGGTCGGCACCTACAAGAAAGCGCATCGTCACGGTCCCGGTTTTAACGTTATCATCATCAAAGGAACGGGCTTCTCAATGTTTTGGCGGGAAGGAGAACAGCCCAAACGCTATGATTGGCAGGACGGCAGCGTTTTCACACCGCCGGCGATGATGTGGCACCAACACTTTAATACGGGTGCCACCGGGGCGCGTTATCTCCCGCCGCGTTTGGGCGGGATTAAATACAGTCTGGGCGAAAGTTTCGGCGACATCACCAAGGTCGACAAAGACGTCAAAGCGGGCGGTAACCAGATCGAATACTACGACGAAGACCCGAACATCCGGAAGATGTTTGAGGCAGAACTGGCCAAGTCGGGAACCTACAGCCGCATGAATCCGGACTTTTATAAGAGATCCATCTAGACTGGCGAGATGCTTGAACGGTTTTTATAGCCCCGTCCCGTTTAAAGGCGGTTCGGGGCTTTTTTGCGCCCACGGGGCCCTTGGGAGTTCAGAAAAGATTGAGTGCTTCGCTCGCAGTGTGATAGATTGAAGCGATGGCTGACGTGAGCCGTGTTTTTCTTCCTTTCGCGCTCGTCTGTTTAGCGCTGCTATTGGAGCAATCCCGGGTTGACCCCTCAGACCCAGCCACGATCGAGCGGGCGTCCGCAGCACCGGCGACACCCACACAGAAAGACGGAAGCTCTACCGTGAGTTCACCGGCTGCGGAGCCAAAGACTCCAGCGGCGAAGTCTCCGTCGCTTATTAAGATGCTTGAAGGTCGTGAAAACGATTTAGTTCTGTGGGCGTCCATCGCCGGCGTTGCTTTCATCATCGGTTGGATTTGCGGCGGAAACTACTACGTGCGTCGCGATCGCTCTCGCCGCAGAAAACTAAGATTTTAATTGCCGGCTGAATCACGCTTTGCTCAGGGCGGCCGAGCCGCAACCAAAACTCGGAATATCTCGCGCAAAGGCGCAAAGGCCCTAGCGCGGCGAAGCCGCAACCGATTTGGCAGCCCATGGGGTCCATGTTGGAGC
>DAIRFP010000368.1:0-3938 GCA_036794995.1 Thermodesulfobacteriota bacterium
GCCGTGCTGTGTCTCCGCGGTGAATAATCCTGTGGAGAGCGTGGCATCCAGCTTATCGAGCGGTAATGATCACGACTCCTGCAACCATCAAGATTGCTCCTAGAAGGATTCGCGGGCTGACGGTTTCCATGCCGCGAAGAAATAATCCGCTGAAAAGCACGGCGAAGAGCGGGGTTGTGTTGAGGAGTGGAATGATCACGGAGACGTCGGCTCGGCTGAGAGCGATGAAGTTTGTGATTTGAGCCGACAACGCGACCAGCGCGGCACTGAAAAATAAAAGAAAACTTTCGCGTTTCATGCGAAGCTGCCCGGTTCGGTTTGTAGAGATAAGGAAAATCACCAGGAGTGTTAGGGTTACGGATGTGACCGTGGCTGCGGCCACAAATGGATCCGGGAGGATGTTGAGCCCTTGTTTGCGCAGGGTCTGGGAAATCGCGGAAACGAGGGCTGCACCCAAGGGAAACAGAGCATCGAGCGGTCGCCAGTTGGCGCTTCCGCTCTCTCCCGCGGAGATGGTCCAAACGCTAGCTACAATCAAGACGGTGCCGACGTAGACTGGTACAGCGGGTTGCTCATGCAGCACGCTCACCGCGATGGCGGTGGCAAACAAGGGCTCGGCACCGCGGAGCGGGCCAGCCCGTGAAACTCCCATCCGGGTCAAAGCTTTATAGTAAAGCGCGCGGGCGAAGAGCGGTTGGAGGCAACCGCTGACCAGAAAATACGGCATCGCCGGCGACCGAAGAAAATCCAGCGGCGTCGTAAGGAGCAGGTAAGTCCAAATGCAAGTGACGGATACGACGTAACTGACCAGCATCG
The DNA here is from genome assembly GCA_036794995.1 of Thermodesulfobacteriota bacterium. GTDB lineage: Bacteria > Desulfobacterota > Binatia > UBA9968 > UBA9968 > DAIRFP01. Next base: position 817 of record DAIRFP010000368.1, read on the forward strand.
CCGCGAAGATATTGGATTGCCGCAGGCCAAGGCGCACCAGGACGGAATCTGCTGCCCAGCCCATGGCGGAAAAGATCGCAATCAGCTCAGCGAACATGTGGGTATTTTCTTCGCATCAGGATGGCAGGAATCAGATAAACCCAGGCGTGGATCGTTTGCAACCGGCAGGCCACGTGAGTACAAAAAGCGGTGAGAATCGGCGCTTGCTAAAGTCAGGAAAGCTGGATTACTATTCGATCCAATTCAAACTAAAAAGGAGGTTTTATGGAAAACGGTAAAGAAGCTACCGCCAAAGTCGTGCAATTAAGGACTCAACTCGTGAGCCAGGGTCACACCCGACACTTGCTGGCAGAAACCGATCTGATGACCTTGCGGATCCATTGCTATTCTCCCGGTATTGGAGAAAACGCGCTGCACTCTCACACTAAAGAGGATCACATCTTCGTGGTTCTAGAGGGCACCGCGCAATTTAACACCGGCAGGGACGGCAAGACGGTCCTGAACGCCGGCAAACATCAAGCCATCGTGCTGCCTGCAGGGTGTTACTATCAGTTTTGCAACTCCGGCAGTACGCCTCTCGTAATGGCTCGTATCGGCGCCGGCCCGGACAAGTCCGACATGCGGCTGAACCCCGATGGTTCGGCGATTCCTGGCAGGACGCATGAGCAAGGCGCCGCCAAACCGGTGCTGATCGAAGGCGCGTTTTTTGAATAGCGACCGACTGGGCTGAGAGCGGGGAGGTTCTAAAAGAGTGCGCTCAAAGCAAGGCGCCCGAAACTGAAAAGCGGGCGCCGTTCCAGGGCGGTAGTTCGGTGGTAGGAACTGTCACGTTCTTGAACTGGCGGATCGCTCACAGGTATTGCTGCAGACCGAAGAACTCGGCGGCGGTTCCGCCCAGCAGATTGTCAAGGTCTTGTTTAGTGAGTCCCTCTCTGGCCTGGAGCATTTTCACAGTATTGGGAAAAGTCCCATCGGGATGGGGATAGTCGCTGCCGATCATCAGCCTGTTGGTGCCGATGCGCTTCACGACGTCCGGTAGTGTGGAATCGTCTGGGCCGAGCGAAAAATAGAAATTGCTGAAACATTCTCGCGGCCGGCGCCGGGCGTTCTCGCGGGCGGCGGGGCGAGCGTCATAGGTGGTTTCGAGGCGATCCATCAGCCAAGGAATGAAGCCGACACCGACTTCGAAGAAGCCCCAACGGAGGTTCGGAAAGCGGTCCGCCACACCGCTAAAAATCAGCGCCGATAGGGCCGTGAAAACTTCAAAAGGAAAACCGAGACAGACGTCCAAATTGAATCGTGCATAGCGCTCAACGCCGAGCAGCGGCCCGCTGTCCACGCCGTGGACCAAAAGGGGCACGCCCATGCGCTCAACGCATTCATAAAACGGCCAGAGGAACTCGCTGTCCAGATCCTGGCGATTGACATTCTGGTAGATGATAACGGCGTGAAGGCCGAGATCCTTGATCGCATACTCCGCTTCAGCGATGGCGAGGCGAATGTCCTGCAAAGGCGCTGTGGCGATTCCGATGAATTTATTCGGATAGCGCTGGAGAGTTTTTGCAATAGCTTGATTGAAAGAGCGACTGACGCTGGCGCCCATGGCACCGTCGACGTCGTAGTAAAAGGGCGCGTTATTGGGAATCAGCACCTGCATATCAAATCCGTCCTGGGCCATGGCGGGGATTCTTGGCGCGGCATCCAAATCAGATGCGGCATGACCCTTTTCACGCAAGGGTTTGATATGGGACGGTACAAAAGGATCCCGTGCTGGGTAGATCACTTTGTAGCGGCCGGAGGGTAGCTTCTCGAAGTGCGGGCCCATCTTCGCATACTTTGGGTCGACGTTATCGAATGCATCCAGCGGCGTAAAATGGCTATCGGAATCAATTCGAATCACGTTTCGTCCTCCTGCATCTTCTTGCCATCGAAACAGGTTTCTTAGTCGCCTGGGATCAAGATGGAGTTGAGTTAGGAATGTATGCCAGCGCGGATTCTCGTGTCAATCATCGCGTTCGTCAATGAGTCAAAGGCCAGCTGATTTGGCTTCGGCTGAATTGATGGTGATTCAGGTCTGTCCCACCCAACTCGGCTGGGCGACTTCGTGCCAACGAGCGCGAATGCTCTCATAGAGCTCCTTCGGCAAAGGGCCTGCCGCTGCAGCGGCGCCATTTCTCGTGAATCTGCCGAGCTTTGTCGTGCCAACGATCGCGGTATGAATTCCAGGCGGAGTCAAGGTAAAACGTAGCGCAGTGGTAACCGTCGCTTCGATACTTCTCTGCAGGAAGTCATATTTCAGTTTTTGTAGCCGTTCCCAATAGGGCCGGCCATAGGTATCCGTGGGCGGCCGATTGCCGTTCCGCCAAGCGACGTTGGCGATGGGACGCTTGGCGATAACGCCGATGTTATTTGTTTCCGCCAGAGGGAGGAGAAGATCGATGCCCTCCTGATCCGCGATATTGACGGATGTTTGCAAGGTGTCAAAGGCGCCGCATTCCAGGGCGTAAAGCGCGGCCCGGCTGTCGCCACTGTATCCGATGTAGCGCGTATCGCCGCGCTCGCGGGCGCGCTTTAAAGTACTGATGACGTCGCCTTGGCGAAGTTCCGCCTCCGAGCAGCTGTGAAGCTGGATCAGGTCCAGATGATCGGTTTTCATACGTTTGAGGCTGCGCTGAATGCTCCGAAGCATCGACTCCGGACGCCAGTCGGGATAGCTCCAACCGCTCTCGTGTCCGCACTTCGTGAATAGGTGGCAGTCTTTGCGCCGTGGTTTGCCGACGGCCTCACCGATCAGTTCCTCGCTGGTGGCGTAACATTCGGCCGTGTCGATCACGTTAATCCCTGCGTCGAGGGCCTCATTCAATAATTTCTTGACCGTGGCAAGCGATATACGCTGATAGCCAATCTCCCAAGCGCCCAAACCGAGAACGCTAACGTTCATATCTGTTTTGCCGAGTTTGCGATATTCCATCTTTCCTCTTTAGACGATAATCCAAGAAGCCTCAAGGATTGAAGAGTTTGTCGAATCGAAAAAACTTCTGCGACAAGTTAGGTGCGCTACGTAGGGTCTCGTCAAAGTCGTGTTGAGCAGATGAAAATCCCTCTAAATCTCCCTTTACAAA
>DAIRFP010000369.1:0-3927 GCA_036794995.1 Thermodesulfobacteriota bacterium
TTATGTAGAGCACCGAGTTATGTGGAATGTTGCTAGCGAAGGCCCGCGAACAAAGGCTCGCGGGCCAAAATCGCTCCACATAACAATCAGAGAGATTCCAGGAATGCGAGCACCTCATCTTTCGGTTGATAGGGCGCCGGCGTGGTTTCGGGTGTATCGCATTTTTCCAGTGCCTGACGCTTCATCTCCAAGTCGGCCTCCATATATTGATGAGTCGTATTGAGGGAGGCGTGACCGAGCCAAGACTGGATCGTGGTGGGATCGACCCCCGACTGGAGCAGGCCCATCGCCAGCGAGTGGCGCAGTGTGTGTGGGCTGATAGACCCAGTTGCCACAATCGACTTTGTCTTGTTTGTGACGGATACGGCTTGACGAAGAATGTAGATGACCCCGAAACGCGAGAGGCGCCGTCCCCGTGCGTTCAGGAAAACCGGAGCCTGCGGCTGACAGGCGATTCGGCAGTCTTCGATATGAGTACGCAGCACTGTAGCGGTATTTTTCGCGAGGGGCACGATGCGCTGCTTGAAGCCCTTCCCACGCAACAATACTTGCGATGGCCACTCCAACGTAAGATCTTCCACGTTTAGGCCGATCGCTTCCGAGACGCGCGCCCCAGTCCGCGCCAGGAAGAGTAACAGCGCGTGGTCCCGTCGGCCCTGGAGCTTGCTTCGATCGGGTGCCGCGAGGATGGTTTCCAGGTCCGGCTGACGAATGTAACCCAGGATAGGCTTATTGGCCCGCTTCCCTTGAATGCCAAGCACCATCCTGGCGAGATTCATCACAGTGGGATCCCGGGCGGCAAGGTGTTGAAAGAAAGAATGGATGGCGGCAAGCCGGCAATTGCGTGTGCGGACGCTGTTGCTGCGCTCTTGCTCCAGGTGATCGAGAAAGGCAGTCACCATCTCTCGATCAAGTTCCTCGATACGAAGCTGATTGGGACGTTTCTTGGCGCGCTGGGAAGCAAAGGTCAGGAAAAGGCGCAGTGAATCCCGATAGGAGTTCACTGTTTCCGGACTGGCTCCTCGTTGAGCGACCAGATGCTTGCGGAAGAAAGATTCCAAGAGGTCCGCGAGCATGGATTTGGGCGGCTTTGTCGTCATTGTTCAGCCTCCTTGCCGGCGAGCCAGCGTTGGTAGCGTTCACTGGCAAGCGCCATCAGTTCCGCTGTCGCCGAGATGTAGTAAGCGGTATCGGTGTAATGAACATGTCCCATGTAGGTCGCCAGCGCTGGAAGCATGGCCTGAACGTCGAGGCCCGCTTTATACCAGAGGACCAAACGCTTCGTCGCAAATCGGTGCCTCAGGTCATGAAAGGTCGGTCCCTTGCCTTTTGGACCCCTTAGCCCGGCGCGACAGGCCACCCCCGCAAAGAGTTTTTGCACCGTATTCCTCACGCAGCGTTTCTGGATGGTGTTGACGAAGAACGCCAGGGCTTTGCAGTTCGGAAACGCAGCGTCCCGTGCGGCGGCATAGTTGCGTACAACTTCAAGGGTCGTTTGGTGGAGCGGAACGAACCGGCTCTTGTTGAACTTGCTGCACCTGATGTTCAGAACTCCTGTTTTCAGATCCACGTCCTCTCTATCGAGGCGGATGACCTCACTGACACGGAGTCCTGAGCTGGCAGCCAACCCGATCATCGTGTGGAGCGTCAGCCCGCATACGGGATTTTTTGGCGAGATACGCCGCGCCTCGGCCAGGATCTTTTGGAGTTCCTGGTCCGTGTAGATGTGACGTGGAGTACGGGCTTTCGAACGTTCTAATGCCTTCGGATCGAGGAAAGGAGTTTGCGGATCGAACGTTGCAAGATACTCCGAGAAGTGGCGGACGACTTGATAGCGCTGAGCGCAGTAGTTTGTGGATGTCTTGGGATTACGGCAAGCGAACTCCAAGGCCAGCTCCTGCGTCAAAGGTCCCATATGTTTTTTTTCGAACAAGTACCGGTCAAAGGCTTCCAGAAAATAGGCTGGCTCTGAGGAACGGAATCCCAACGAGCGGCGAAGCTGGATGTAAGCAGAAACATGCCCGGCAAAAACGCTTTGTAAGTTTTTCATCGCGTACCCCCCGGAAACGGAAGAGCGACGGCGGCCAGATGGGTCGTATCGACTTTCGTGTAAATGGCTGTCGTATCGATGCTGGTGTGTCCGAGCATATCGGCGATCTGCTTGATGGGAACGGCTTGGTTGACCATCCGCGTTGCGAGGCTATGGCGAAGCAGGTGGGCGCCGTGATTCGATGAATGGATTCCCGCACGGGACAGGTGCTTCTTCACAATATCTCCGACTCCATGAGTCGTAGTGATTGGACCGACGGGAGTGAAATGGCGCAGGAACACTTGGGGTACGGAAATGCGAGGGCGCCCTCGGAGCAAATAATCGGCGATGGCGGCCCCCACCTCCTTGGGCAATGGCAAAGCCCGTTCGCGCCGGTTCTTGGTTTTTCGCAACCGAATCTCGGCCGTTCGCCAGAGGATATCCGAAACTTGCAGGAAGCGTACTTCCTGGTTCCGCAAACCGAGCACAGCGATGACAAGCAACACGGCTTTATCCCGCAGGCCTTCCGGTTTGCTGGTATCGACGCTTTCGATTAGCCGGCGTACGTCTGCCCAGGGTAAATGCCGCGGAACATCACTCCAACGCCATTTCGGTAACCTGGGTACAACGCGAGACAGATCGGCGTGAATAATGCCACGCCATCGCAGATATCGCAGGAATACACGAGTGTAACTACACAGGCACCTGCGCCAAGACCCGCTGGGATGGAGCCCTGCAAATTCCGTGATGAATTCCAGCACATCGACACCGTTGAGGCGGTCGAGAAAATCATCACCGTGCCGGTTCCGAAGCCAGATCAGAAAGCGGCGTATGTAGCGCAGCGATTCCGTGCAGCTCTCCAGAGCCAGTCCCCGCACCTTGCACAGGTGCTCATCATAATTGCGGAGAAGGATTTCGCAGGGATCGTTCGAATCTAGAATGGCTACCGTTGGAACTATCCCCTGATCGCGAAGATGTTTCCCAAAGTGACGCATTGCAATGGCAGCGTAGATGCCCCGACCGGGCCCCTCCCCGCCAGTAAAACACCGCATCAGATTCTCATCGATTCCTCCGGCGGTTTCGATACCGTTTGCTCGCGCGTAGTCATTGAAATTACCGACGATCCAAAGAATTCTCTGACCGTACCTCCTGGTGTAGCCGAGTTGATGAAACCTGCCTGCCAGCGTGCCAATAGGTTCTGCAAGTGGCGGTTGCCGCAGTTGTTGAAGACGACACGACGACTTGTAATAGTGTTCCAGCATGTTCATTCCTCCTTTTCGCAGGAAGAATGTCTGGTTTCTTGGAGAAACGAGCTGGATTTTATGTGCAGTAACAGAGTGGCCGCAGACTGTGGTAGCACCGACTTATCGAATCAACTCCACATAAATCGGTGCTCTACATAAAAGCGAGTGAGATGAACGCGGGGAGCGGGAACCAAAGCGGCCAGCCGGGTCAGAAAGTCCTGGGGTTCGAAGACGACATCGGTTGCGCCATTCGACCACATCCGCTTTAAGTGATAGGCCAATCGGCCGTCGGGCAGTTTCGACAAGCGCTCCAGAGCCAGAGCTGGGCGGGCGGCATAGCGCAGAAGTCTTTCGAGCCGTTCTCTGTCCCGCGCTCCGATACTCACATTCGCATGAAGGTTGAAACCCGAAATAGCCGCGCAACGTGGACTCGACATCGCATCGAGGCTATCGCCATCGATGCGGTCACCCAATGTGTCGGCTCGACTTCCGGTTTTCGCTCCCGTGGCAATTCTGCCTCGGACGGCAGCGGCGTAAACGGCGGCCAGACCGGGATCGTTTTCGCAGAGCGAGTCCGCTTCGTCCTCCAAACCGCGCCGCTCGATCATGTCCTGGACGCGCTCGGCGATCCGCGTCACGGTATCGAGGATGTCC
>DAIRFP010000370.1:0-2341 GCA_036794995.1 Thermodesulfobacteriota bacterium
CCATGCAGCTCGACAAACTTCTTGGCCAACGTTAACCCCAGTCCCGTTCCTTCGCCCTTGTGTGTATAGTCGGAGCCCACTTGGCGAAACTCCTCGAAGATCTTTGGCTGGTCCTCTGCTGCTCGCCGACAGCGAATTGTTGCTGGCGTGTGAGGATGAGCCCTACATGCTCGTGGATTTTCCCCTTGGAGGTTCGGTGTCTCCTGTTAATTGACTTTAATCCTCTCCTTGCTTTCACTTGGTTGTAATTGTATGGTGCCTGTATGGCGCGCTTAATTTCGACAACGGTTCGCCTCGCAGAGGAGGATGTACGGGCTTTGAAGAGAGCTCGGGCGGCGGGTCAGTCTGCCTCCGAACTCATTCGGAAGGGCCTGCGCGTAGTGGCGTCGCGATATTACACTGGGCGGCGTCCCCCCTCGACACGCCTCTTCGAGTCGACTGACACCAAGCTGGGAGAGGAATCCGAGCTCTTCCGGGAACTCGAGGAGTGATTCCGCCGATCGTCGTAGATACCGGTGGACTTCTTCGCTCGCTCGCCCGCACAGCCGAGGGTAATCCAACCTTCCCTGAGTATGAGAATGTTCTGATTTCTGCCAGTCTTGTCATTGTGCCAGGGCTTGTTCTTGCCGAGGTGGATTACTTTCTTCGGGAGAACCGGCCGGTTATGCGAAAACTAGTTGCTGAGATCTTCGATCCGACGACGCGGTACGAATACGAGCTGCCTCTGCCATCAGACGTTGTTCGAGCTCTCGAACTCGACGCTAGATTCAAGAATCTGAATTTGGGATTGGTCGATGGCACGGTCGCCGCCGTTGCTGAGAGGCGACACGTATACCGGGTTCTGACGACAGATCGTCGGGACTTCGGCGCGATCCGGATCGGTCCGCGTCTCGCACGCGCCCTTGAACTACTGCCGTGAGGCACAGACCGTCGCCGAACTGCGAGTTCCAGCGCAAGCGCTGCGCACTCCATTGACCGGGGACGCCAGTTCTATCCAAAAGTGTATCTAGCCTTCCTACTCGACGAATACCTGTCGCCATTCTCCGTAGATCACGCTTTTCTTTACTTCCATCCGCGTGATAAATAACATCCAGAACGAAGTGCGCAATGTAGAAAGCTGATGTGTCATTAGTCCTGATGGCGATAGCGTAATGTTGATTGAGAATTCTGTACGACAGGGGGCTCTAGTCGGTCGACATCAAAAGTAAAGACTCCTAAGTACGGGTGGGGATGATCTGGAAAGCTCGGTTGCGATGCATTCTGTAAACGGAAAATCCGCGGCGGTCCAATGTGAACACACACCCGGTTTCAAGCTCCTCCGCCAAAACAACCAGAGTGGCATCGGCGAAATCCATCGGGACGTTGCGATACCTTTCCATCAGGAACGCGACTCGTTGAAGACTTTTCGTCGACGAAGGCATCAATTGAAAGGCGCCGCGGAGGATAAACTCAAGACAAGCTTTTTGCGCGCGCCAGGCCGGCCCGACCAAGTAAAGCGTTTCGGTCAATACGGCTTCCGTCGTGAGTACGGGACCGTTCCACTGTTCCAATGCGGCAACACAGTCATCGTGCAACTTCTCGTCTCGGTCGACCAGCGCGACGAAGGCGCCGGTATCCAGCAAGAGCTCAGCGGCCACGGCGCAACCGGCGGGTCAGGTACTCGCGGTGGCGCTGACCCAAGTCGGGCCGGCCGCTGGCAACACTGCCGAGCAGATCGCGCACGCGTTCGATCGGGCGCAGATCCGGCTCGGTGTCCAGATATTGTTCCAAAGCCTCGCGTACGACTTCCGATCGGTTGCGTTTTAGCCGTTTGGCCGACTTTTCCAATTTGGTGGCAAGATCCGCTGATAGGCGCATGGTCAATTGGCGTTCCATAGAGGCAGCTCCTTTTGCATTGCAGTGTAGTGCAATGCCTTGCAGTTGTCCAATTGCGATTGACGATCACCGAGCGGATGGGCCTCGCCCTTCCCCCGAATATGCTGCGGGCAGATCAAGTGATTAGGGGAGTAGAATCACCAGACCTGAGGTATTATAACCTACCGAAACTGCTACCGTGTCTTGCAACCTCCATCCTGGGGTGGTAGCGAGTGGGCCAGATCCAGATTAACCAAACCTGCCGGCGTTCGAACTCTCTCCTGCGGCGAGGGTGGGAGACAATGGAGAACTGATACATTGCAGTGCGGTTGTAATGGAGAATCGACATGGGGACAGCAACATCCATCGCTTATAAAGACCTCCGCGGATATATCGACGCCGCCGATCGCCTCGGCGAGTTGCGGCTAGTCAACGGCGCCGACTGGGATTTGGAAATCGGCGCGATCACTGAAGTCGCGGCGCGGGC
>DAIRFP010000370.1:2351-3907 GCA_036794995.1 Thermodesulfobacteriota bacterium
AATCCCAAGGCGGTGCTGTTCGATAACATTAAAGGTTACCCTAAAGGGTTCCGCGTGCTTACCAACGCGGTTTGTTCCCCTGCGACCACGGCTTTGGCTTTCGGCTTGGACCCGGCGCTGAGCGGCATGGACATCATCCGCGCCTGGAAGGCGAAACTGGAATCCTACCAGCCTCTCCAGCCGGTGGATGTTTCGTCCGGACCGGTCACTGAAAACATCGACAGCGGCGGTAAGGTGGATATGCTCAAGTTCCCGACGCCCCGCTGGCATGAGCATGACGGCGGCCGCTACATCGGCACGGGCTGCATGGTGATCATGGAAGACCCTGAAGGGAAGTGGACCAATGCCGGCACCTATCGGGTGTGCGTGCACGACAAGGATACCTTGGGCATCTGGATTTCTCCGGGAAAGCACGGACGGTTGATTCGGGAAAAATACTGGGCGCAAGGCAAAGGCTGCCCGGTGATCATCAGTTTCGGCCAGGATCCGATTCTAGCCAAGGTGGCGAGCTGGTACGAAGCCTGGGGGGTGTCTGAGCTGGAAATTGCCGGATGGCTGTTCGGGGAGCCGGTCAAAGTCGTGCGCGGAAAAGAAACCGGCCTGCCGATTCCCGTCACGTCTGAACTGGCCATCGAAGGTTTTATGGTACCGCCGGAAGTGGACAGCCGCTCCGAAGGGCCGTTCGGCGAGTGGACCGGTTATTACGCTTCGGGGACGCGCAACGAACCGGTGGTCAAGGTGAAGACCGTGATGCATCGCAACGACCCGATCATCTTCGGCATGCCCCCGGGAATTTCCGGCAAGTCCGTGCAGCTCAGCGCGGCTAATCTGTGGTTGGCTTTGGAAAAAGCCGGCGTCACCGACGTGCAGGGGGTGTGGGACTACACGACCCGTTACATCACGGTAATTTCCATCAAGCAAAAATACGGCGGGCATGCCAAGCGAACGGCCATGGCCATGCTCGGTTCCACGTACGGATACCATCGCCGCTTCGTGATCATCGTCGACGACGATATCGATCCGTCAAATATCGACGACGTGTTGTGGGCCCTGGCGACGCGCTGCGACCCGGCGACGGCAATCAATGTGATCACGGAGGCCTGGAGCACGCCGCTGGATCCACGCATACCGCCCGACGCCCGCGCCCAGCGCAACTTCACGAATTCTGTCGCGGTGATCAATGCGTGCCAGCCTTACCATTGGAAGGATCAATACGCCAAGACGTGCTATTTTCCCGAAGCAGTCCGCAAGGAAACTTACTCGAAGTGGAAAGAGGTTCTACGACTGGAGTGAACGAAAAATGGTCATGATCGAAGACTCTCGGATTCGGATATGCCTCCCGCAAAGACGCCAAGTTTGAAGGGGAAAGATAAATATTCTTACGAATGATTTTCACGTTGTTTCTTCGACCTTTGCGGCCCCTTCGACGTTGCTCAGGACATGCTTTGCGTCTTTGCGGGAGATATTCCGAGCTTCGGTTGCGGCGGGGCCGCGCTGTGTGCTCCTTTGAAAATAAAGCTGCGTGGATGATCCATAGAATGAAGAACCCAAAACAC
>DAIRFP010000107.1:0-16797 GCA_036794995.1 Thermodesulfobacteriota bacterium
GGCGAGCATCCCTTTCACCTCGGCGCCTTTCTCTGGGTCAGCGTCGGCCTGTTCGCCCAGATACTGTTGATCCACCGTGCCGGTTTCGTGCTCGCTCAAGCCGTGCTATTTGCCTGCGTCGCCCGCGGTTTTGGCAGTACGCGAATTGCGCGGGATCTTGCCATCGGTTTGGCCATCGCGCTGGCGGTTTTTCTGTTCTTCGTCAAATTTCTCAACGTCAACTTACCTGCGGGCTGGCTCAGACCGATTCTCGGCTCCGCGGGAATCTGATTGCACCATGGCCGAGACATTTCAGTCACTGCTGCATGGCTTCAGCATCGCTTTGACGCCCTTCAATATTCTGTGGGGCCTCATCGGAGTTATCCTCGGCACATTCATCGGCGTGCTTCCGGGGGTCGGGCCTGCGCTCACCGTAGCGATGTTACTGCCTCTCACGGTAAAGCTCGATCCCACCGGCGCGCTCATCATGTTCGCCGGCATCTACTATGGCGCCATGTACGGCGGTTCCACCACGACGATTCTGCTGAACACTCCGGGTGAGTCGGCGTCCATCGCCACCGCCCTCGAAGGCAACCTGATGGCCAAGAACGGCCGCGCCGGTCCCGCCCTCGCCACCTCGGCCATCGGTTCCTTTGTCGCCGGTACCATTGCGACTTTGCTGGTGACGATGCTGGCGCCCCTGGTGATTGAAGTCGCCCTGAAATTCGGCCCCGCGGAATATTTCGCCTTGATGGTGTTCGCTTTCACCACGGTTTCCGCCGTTATCGGCAGCTCGACGGTTCGCGGTTTGACGAGCCTTTTCCTCGGACTGCTGCTCGGCATCATCGGCATCGATAGCCAAACCGGCCGATCCCGTTTCGCCTTTGGCGTGCCCGAGCTGCTCGACGGCATCGACGTCGTCGTGCTCGCGGTGGGACTCTTTGCGGTGGGCGAAGCGCTCTACGTCGCCGCTTATTCGAGCCGCCTGGAAGAGAAGATCGAGCAACTCAAGGGTTCGCTCTGGATGTCTAAGCGCGATTGGCAGCGGTCGTGGCCTGCCTGGCTGAGAGCCACGGCCATCGGGTTTCCGTTCGGTTCGATTCCCGCAGGGGGCGCGGAAATCCCCACGTTTTTATCCTACGCCACCGAGAGAAGGTTGACCAAGTATCCCCACGAATTCGGCAAGGGCGCAATCGAGGGTGTAGCGGGACCCGAGGCGGCGAACAATGCTTCCGTCACCGGTGCCTTAGTGCCGCTCCTTACCCTCGGCATCCCGACATCGGCGACGGCGGCCATCCTGCTCAGCGCGTTTCAGAATTACGGCATTCAACCCGGGCCGCTGCTGTTTCAAAGCCAGAGCGATCTGGTGTGGGGCTTGATCGCCAGTCTTTACATCGGCAACGTGCTGTTGCTGATACTCAATCTGCCGCTGGTCGGCATCTGGGTAAAAGTGTTGGCGATCCCGCGGCCGCTGCTCTACGGCGGGATCCTGGTGTTCTCGACTCTCGGCGCCTACAGTTTGCATCAGTCAGTGGTGGATCTGGTGATTCTTTACGTCTTCGGCTTACTCGGCTTTGTCATGCGCCGCTGGAACATTCCGGTGGCGCCCGCCGTCATTGGATTGATTCTCGGTCCCCTGGCCGAGACCCAGTTTCGCCGCGCCTTGGCCATCAGCCAGGGCGACCTCTCGGTGTTCGTTACCCAACCGATTGCCGCCAGCGTCCTAGCCGTCTCGGCGATCCTGCTCGTCGTTCCGCTATTCTTCAAACAAGCGCGCCGGGATTGAATTACCCGGGGAGTTTGGAGTTTGGTGTCAGACTTGCCTAAGTCCATTAACTTTGTTACCAATGGGCCCATGCCGCGACATTCAGAGTCCATGCCGAAGGACTGCTCGATCATGTAATGGCCCGCCTGGATTCCGGCTAAAAACATGCCGGAATGACGGAATCTCAGAGGTCTCGGAATACTCAAGCTTCGGGGAATCAAACCAAAGGGATTGAAAACACGCGGCCCGGTTTTCACTTAAGGAATGTTCTGACAGCTTGTCCAACAGGGCTCGAAGCTTGCCGAAACTTCCTTACGAATTAGGAGAGCATCTTGCGCAGTGATTGGAGATCTTTTCTGATTTTGGAGAGAGCGCTCCGGTACTTCTGATCGGCGAGCGGCAGCTTCAACTGGGTTTTCTCTTCTTTCTTGGTTTCCTTTAACTTCTTCCGCGCCCCTTCAATTGTGAAACCTTCGGCGTAAAGCAGCCGTTTGATGTCCAGCAGCAGCTCGACGTCCTTTTTCTTGTAGAGGCGATGGCGCGAAGGAGCCTTTGACGGCTTTAAGAGCTCAAACTCGGTTTCCCAATAGCGCAGCACGTAGGGCTCCACCCCGACGATCTCGCTGACTTCGCCAATCTTGAAATAAATTTTGTCCGGCAGTCGCTGAGCCATTGCTGCTTGCTATTCCGCAGGGGGAGAAGACGGAGAAGACACGGGGGACGGGGAAGGAGACATGGTATTGAGGCTCTTTTTCAGAATCTGACTCGCTTTGAACGTTAGCACCTTGCGGCCGACGATAATAATCTCATCGCCGGTTTGCGGGTTTCGGCCTTTGCGCGGCCGCTTTGTATTCACGACAAAGTTGCCAAAACCGGAGATCTTGACCTTTTCGCCGTTTTCCAAACAGCCCTTGATGATATCGAACGTCGCTTCGACTACATCGGTGGCGTCTTTCTTAGAGAAACCGATCTTTTCATAAATTCGGGTGATAATATCTGCCTTGGTCATCTCTGATACCTCTCGCCTTCCTGACTTTAGCTCCTTAGTTGCGCGCCGAAAAGCGTTGCAATTTGATTCACCAGATCCTGGTGCAGCGCATTCACCTCGGTGTCGGTCAATGTCCGATCATCGGCTCGATATGCGATTTTGTAAGCCAAGCTCTTTTTGCCTTCCGGGATTGGGGACCCGAGGTACTGGTCGAAGACGTCTACACGCTGAATCAGAGCTTCGCCACGATTTTTGATCCAACTAATGATCTGCCAAGAAGGAAACTCGCGATCGACGACGATTGCAAAATCCCGCTCAACTGCTGGAAAACGTGGAAGAGAGCGCGCCGTTATTCGTCGCGGAGCATACTGAAGCAACCCCTCGAAGTCAAGTTCGAAAACCAGGAAGGGCGGCAGCCCAAGCTGGTCGGAAATATCGGGATGGACCTGGCCCAGGTAACCCAGTTTCCTTTCGTGCGCTGAAAGCGCGGCAGCTCTGCCGGGATGTAAGAATAAGCCGGCGTCGCGAGACCATTCCGCGCTCTCGCCCAGCGCCAGTAAATCCATCATCCCCTCCACCAACCCTTTGCAGTCCAAGAAGCCAAGGGCAGGTTCATTCCCAGTGCGCAACCCCCGGCGTGCTCGCGGGCCGTACAGAATCCCGGCAAGACATTGCCGCTCCTCGGCAACGCCGTCAGCCGCCAAACGAAATACTTTGCCGAGATGATAGGCGCAAAAAGTCTCGGCCTTTTGGGCCAAATTAGCGCGCAAATTTTCGCTCAATCCGGGGATCAAGCTGAGCCGCATTTGAGTGCTCTCTTTGGCAATCGGATTCAGAACCGCTACGGGAGCAGCCTCTCCCGCCCAAAGTCCGGGAAAAATGCGATTGTGCTTGTCCGCCGTGAACGGCAAATTGACTACTTCGACCAGCCCTTCGCCGGCAAGAAACCCGCGGGTTCTGCGTTCCTGGGCCAAACGATAGTCGTATTGTCCGCCGGAGGATCTGATCAGCGGCAAAGTGGAGGGGATTTTGTCGTAACCATACAATCGCGCCAGTTCCTCGATCAAGTCGGCTTCACGGCTAAGATCGGGGCGGCTCGTGGGCACAACGACTTTGATTTTTCCCCGGCTCTTTTGCCGCTGCGTTTTCAGTCCAAGGGAGCGCAGGAGCTTTTCAACCTCCTTCCCCTGGATGCGAACGCCGAGGACTTCCTCCACACGGGCCTCCCGCAGCAAAAGGGCCGAAGCCTTCGGCGGCTGTGGGTAGCGGTCCGCCACACCGGGAACCGGAACGGCCCCTGCCCATGTTGCCAGGAGATCCAACCCGCGGCTCAAGGCTATCAAGGTGCCCTCTGGATCGACGCCTCTTTCGAAGCGGTGCGAGGCTTCACTATGAAGACCCAGCCGTTTAGCGGTGCGGCGAATGGCGGCGGAATCAAAATTAGCGCTCTCCAGCAGGATCGAATGCGTCGTCGACGTTACCTCTGAATCTGCGCCGCCCATGACACCGGCCAGCGCGATGGGCAGATCGCCATCGCAAATCAGCAAATCCTCCGGCACCAATTCCCGCTCTGCACCGTCCAGAGTGGTAAATTTTTTGATCTCATCGGCCGGTCTGACCACGATGCGGCGGTTCGGCAAACGTTCCAGATCAAAGGCATGTAGCGGTTGGCCGGTCTCCAGCATGACGTAGTTGGTGATGTCCACAACATTGTTGATGGAGCGGAGGCCGCAGGCCTCCAAACGAAACCGCATCCAAGCAGGCGAAGGCCCCATCTGCACTTTATTGACAATGGCAGCCGAGTAACGCGGGCAGAGCTTGCCGTCGGCAATCTCGATGTTTACCTTTTCTGTGCCGCGCTGCACGTCAGCCCTGCCAGCCATGCGCCCGTTCTTTGAGCGCCGCGCAGAAGAAGCCGTCTTCATCGGCCCGCCGGTCAGCGCGGAAACTTCTCTGGCGAGCCCGGCGATGCTGAGGCAGTCGCCGCGGTTGGGGGTCACCCCGACCTCGAAGAGCCAATCTTCGCGTTTGGTTTCCGGCTCATGCAACGGCGTTACCGACTCGACTTCGAGGCCCGCCATGGTGAGCAGCTCGGCGAGGTTTTCCGGCAATGCCTGAAAGCTGACAAACTCCTCGAGCCAATTGAAGGTGAATTTCATGACGACGATCGGATATTGGAGTGATGGCGACTTGGAGTTTTGATTCCGGGACGATTACTCCAGTCCTCCTACACCCCAACACTCCGTTGCTAAAATTGTTAGTCGAATTGTCGCAAAAATCGCAGATCGTTCTGAAAAAAGAGCCGAATATCGTCGATCCCATACTTCAGCATAGCAATGCGCTCCACCCCCATACCAAAAGCAAAGCCCGAGAGTTTCTCCGGATCGTAGCCCACGAAGCGGAAGACCTGCGGATCGATCATGCCGGCGCCAAGGATTTCAAGCCAGCCGGTGCGCTTGCACACGCGGCAGGTTTGTCCCCCCGAAAGCGTTCCCTGGCCGCCGCAAATGATACATCGGATATCGATTTCCGCGCTCGGTTCGGTAAACGGAAAAAAGCTCGGGCGAAATCTAACGCCGGTGTCTTGGCTAAAGACCTGACGGAGAAAATGAGTCAGCACCCCTTTGAGATCGGCAAAAGCGATGTGCCGATCCACCATAAAGCCTTCCACCTGATGGAACATCGGCGAATGGGTGGCGTCATCATCGTGGCGGTAGACGGCGCCCGGGACAATGATCTGGAGGGGCGGCTGGCGGCTCTCCATAGTGCGAATCTGCACCGGCGAAGTATGGGTGCGGAGCAGCTTGCCATGGTCGACGAAAAAGGTGTCCTGCATATCCCGCGCCGGATGATCCTTGGGCATGTTGAGCGCCTCGAAGTTGTGGTAATCGTCCTCGATATCCGGACCCCGCGCGATCTCAAATCCCATTCCCCGAAAGACCTCGATGATTTCATCGATGACCAGGGTCAAGGGATGGATCCGGCCGCGCTTCCAGCGCGTGCCGGGAAGCGTGATGTCGATCCATTCTGCTTGCAGCGCCTTTGCCTTCGCTTGTTCCTTGACCTGCTGGAAGCGTAGGTCAATCTGCTCCTCGAACAGCTGCCTCAAACGATTGAGCTGCTCGCCGGCACTGGGCCGGTCTTCCGGGGCGACATCTCTGAGGCCGCGGAGCAGCAAGGTCAACTTTCCGCTTCGCCCCAAGGTCTCGACACGAAGCTGTTCGAGCTCGGTCTCCGAACCGCAGCGCTGAATCCGATTCAGCACCTCGTCCCGAAGCACCTCCAACGAATCGTTCATTTGCAGTGAGTGGGAAAAAGCACTAGGCGCTGAGGCGCGCTTTCGCGCACGCAGCGATTTGTCCGAAGGCGGAGATATCCGCGACTGCAATTTCAGCGAGAATCTTCCGGTCCAACTCGACCCCGGCCTCTTTCAAGCCCTTGATAAGTTGACTGTACGAAAGTCCGTTCATTTTCGCCGCCGCGCCGATGCGCGTGATCCACAAACCGCGGAAGGTTCGCTTTTTGACCCGGCGGTCCCGATAGGCAAAGACGAGGGCCCGCTCCACCGTCTCCCTGGCAGATTTGTATAACCGGCCGCGGCCACCGACATAGCCCTTGGCCATCTTCATGATCTTTTTTCTTCTCTGTCGGGATTTACTCCCGCCTTTAGCTCGTGGCACTTGTTTAGCTCCTTCCTATGGTTCCCGTGTCGCAAGGACTGGGCTTGTGGCCCTTCCCGCGAATTTCTAAAGATAGGGTATCAGTTTGCGGACGTTTTTCGTTTCAACCGCCGCCACCAGCGCGCCTTTCCGCAATCGTCTTTTGCGTTTTTTGCCTTTGCTTGAAAGCAAATGGCTTTTGAATCCCTTGTTGCGTTTGATCTTGCCGGTGGCGGTTACTCTGAATCTTTTGGCCGCCGCTCTATTGGTTTTGATTTTGGGCACTGCTTTCTCCTATGGTTTTGATGGTTGCACTCACGGCTACTTGGGGGTCAGGAGCATGGCCATATTCCGACCTTCCAACCGCGGCTCGATGTCGACCTTGGCGATATCCTGTATTTGATCCACTACGCCGCGCAGCATCTGGCGACCCAGCTCAGGATGGGTAATTTCCCGTCCGCGAAAAAACACTGATACTTTGACTCGCTGGCCGCGCTCGATAAATTGCCGGATGTTGCGTACCTTATGCACGACGTCGTGGGGATCGGTCCGCGAGCCCATCTTGACTTCTTTGATCTCGACGATGGTGTGTTTTTTGGGCCCGTGGGATTTCTTTTTTTGCTCATAGCGAAACTTGCCGTAGTCCATCATGCGGCATACCGGCGGCTGGGCATCCGGCGCCACCTCCACCAGGTCAAGTTCCAGCGCCTCGACTTGTTTCAGGGCCTCGTACAACGCCATGACGCCAAGTTGCTCTCCCTGCGCGCCAATGACGCGAACTTCACGGGCGCGAATTTGATGATTGATCCTCGCTTCTTTAGCGATAAGCCACCTCCGGTTGTTGTAAAACCATCTTAATTTCTATGCTTCTCCCCTTTCCTGCGCAACCTCAATTTTCAGCCGCTGAATAAAGTCGCCGACGGACAAAGGCGCCACATTTTCGCCGCCTCGCCGGCGCGGCGCCACGGTTTGCGCTGCCACTTCTTTATCGCCGATGACCACCGCATAAGGGATTTTCGCCAGTTGGGCCTCGCGAATTTTGTAGCCCAGCTTTTCGTTGCGTTCGTCCACCTCCACGCGCCAACCCTCGTCCCGCAACCCCTCGAAGACCTTCATAGCATATTCTTTGTGGTCGTCGGTAACGGTCAGAATCCGTACCTGAACTGGCGCCAACCATAGCGGGAAAGCTCCGGCACAATGCTCGATTAGAATTCCCATGAAGCGCTCTATGGAGCCCAGTAGGGCGCGATGGATCATCACCGGCCGCTCTTCCGTGCCGCCGGGGGAAGTATAGACGAGATCGAAACGCTCGGGCAAAAAAAAGTCCAACTGGATGGTTGCCAGCTGCCAGCCCCGCCTGAGCGCATCCAAAACCACGAAGTCAATCTTTGGGCCGTAGAATGCACCGTCGCCGGGATTGATCTTATAGTCGATCGCTGCTTTCGAAAGCGCCTGGGCAAGCGCCGCTTCCGCTTTCTCCCAGACTTCCGGAAGTCCGATAAAATCCTGCGGCCGGGTGCAGAGCTTCACCTGCATCTCGCCGAATTGAAAGGTGCGATAAACCTCCCGCAGCATCCGAATGAGAACGCTGATTTCTGACTCAATCTGACCGGGCGCACAAAAAATATGCGCGTCGTCCTGCGAGAATGAACGCACCCGGGTGAGGCCCGCAGTGACGCCCGAACGTTCGTAACGATGCAACCGGCCAAAGTCCGCAATCCGCAGAGGTAAGTCACGATACGATCGCTTCTTCGCAGCATAGATTAAGGTGTGCCCCGGGCAGTTCATCGGTTTGACGCCGAATTCTCGCTCATCGATATGGGTAAAATACATGCTATCGCGATAGTGGTCATAATGACCCGACCGCCGCCATAATTCGACATCCAAGATCTGCGGCGTAATCACCTCTTCGTAGCCGTAGCGCACATAGAGGCGGCGCACGTACGCAATCAGCTCGTTGTAAACGGTAGCTCCCTTGGGATGGAAGAATGGACTGGCGGGCGCGACGGGATGAAAACTAAACAGATCCAATTCCCGGCCCAGCTTGCGATGGTCGCGTTTCTTGGCTTCTTCGAGCAGGCGCAAATGTTCTTTCAGCGCCTGTTTGGTGGGCCACGCGGTGCCGTAGATGCGCTGCAGCATCTCGTTCTTTTCATTGCCGCGCCAATAGGCGCCGGCGACTCCGGTTAGCTTGAAGGCTTTGATCGCTCCGGTAGAAGGCACATGGGGGCCACGACAGAGATCCGCCCAGTCTCCTTGGCGATAGAGCGACACGATCTCGTCGGGAATGTCCTGGAGGATAGCGACCTTATAGTCCTCGCCCATGCCACGGAACAACTCGATGGCCTGCCTCTTCGGCATCACTTCGCGAGTTACGGTGAGATTAGCCTTGGCGATCTCCTCCATCCGCGCTTCGATCTGTGCAATCTCTTCCGCAGTAAAAGCCCGGTCTCGTTTAAAATCGTAATAGAATCCGTCCTCGATGGTGGGCCCTATGGTCACCTGGGTCCCGGGAAAAAGACTTTGCACCGCCTGCGCCATCAGATGGGCCGTCGAGTGACGCAGCACATCCAGTCCCTCGGGGCTATCGGCAGAAACCCATGCCAAGGAGCAGTCGTTCTCGAGGGGGCGGCTTAGATCCACGGGACGGCCATCGACCATGGCGGCGATAACGTTGCCATTCATCCCTGCGGCAGCGGCGATCTCGTCAATCCGCGTGCCGCGACCAACCTCCACGGACTTGCCGTCCGGTAATGCTATCTTGATGCTATCCATGCCAAAGTTTTAGAAAAGAATGGTAGGCACGGGCAGGATTGAACTGCCGACCTCTTCCGTGTCAAGGAAGCGCTCTCCCACTGAGCTACGTGCCTTTGGAACCTGAAAAGTCAGCACTTCACCGATCTCTTTGCGGCGTGTCATATAGTTAATCATAGCACCCGCACCGCCCTCCTTGGAGCCGTCCCATCGAGCCCATTCCCTGTGCAGTGCAAGAGTTTGATTTTATTACCAATTTTTCTCCGCGGTGTCAACCGAGTCGGGTAATTTTCGGGGCCCGGTTTTGGAGCCACACGAGACCGCGGTAAAGATACTGGAGGCCTGATAACACCGTGGTGATGGCGGTCGCGCCCACGAGCAGATGCCAAAAACGACGATCCAGCATGCCTTCGTCGTGAAGTAACGCCAACGCAACGCCCAACGTCAGTAACTGTAACATGGTGCTCCATTTGCCGATCTGACTTGGCTTCACCGCCATGCGCTCTTCGACCAAAAGATAAATGATGCCATAGCCCACGAGGATCAACACATCTCGACTGACGACCACCACCGCCAACCACTCTGGAATTCCGTCGATCAGCCCAAGCATGATGAACGACGTAATCACCAGAAGCTTATCGGCGATGGGATCCAGAGTGGCCCCTAGAGCCGTCTCCTGATGCATCAGACGCGCCGCCAAGCCGTCAAGAAAATCTGTCACGCCCCCGATGATAAAGATAATCAACGCCTCGCCATAGCGATGGTAAGAGAGATAGACCAGAAAGAACGGAATCGTCAGGATCCGAATGAGGGTAAGAAAATTGGGTAGATTCAGCATCCTCTACCACAGCGCCCGGTTCGGTGGGTCGGTCGCACTGAGCAATTTGCGTATCTGGCCGGCCAATTTCGGCGTCACCAAAGCGGTCACGTGGATTTGATCGCCCTCATAAGTTTGTTCGAGGATCTTGCCGCGTTCGCGCAACAGCGACAGCAGCTTTCCCTGCCAGGAAAAAAAACGCGCCCGGAACGGTTCCCTTCCTTGATCTAAGACTTTGCCCACCAAGTCCAGCAGCGGGCCGATTCCCGCGCCGGTCAACGCCGAGATCGGACAGACTCCTTCCACGGCCCGACCCCGGAGCTGCTGGATCGGCACCCACGAAATCATGTCGATCTTGTTCGGCACCAAGATCGAGGGAATATCTCCCGCGCCGATTTCTTGCAGCACGCCCTCAATCACCTCGATCTGCTCGGCGAACAGCGGAGTGGCCATATCGACCACATGCAGAAGCAAATCGGCGCTGTTTATCTCTTCCAACGTACTTTTGAAGGCTTCGATCAACGAATGGGGGATCTTATTGATAAAACCTACGGTATCGACGAGCATCACCTTATCGCCGGTGGGCAATCGCAGCGAGCGAATCGTCGGGTCCAAGGTGGCAAACAGTTTGTCTTCGACGAGAACGCCGGCCCGCGTCAACGCGTTCATCAAAGTTGACTTGCCCGCATTCGTGTATCCGACCACCGCGACCGTGGCGAAAGGAACTTCATTCCGTTCCTTGCGCTGGAGCGTGCGCGTTCGTTCCACTGTTTTCAGGCGCCGTTTTAAGTGCGCGATTCGCTCCCGGATCCTGCGGCGGTCCACTTCCAATTGCGTCTCGCCCGGTCCGCGGGTGCCGATGCCACCGCCCAGGCGCGAAAGATGAGTCCACTGCCGCGTCAGCCGGGGCAGCAGATATTCCAACTGGGCCAGTTCCACTTGAAGTTTTCCATCGTTGCTGCGCGCCCGCTGAGCGAAGATATCGAGAATGAGTTGACTGCGATCGATGACCCGAATCTGGAACGCGGATTCCAGATTGCGCTGCTGCGCCGGGGTCAAATCTTCATCCACGACGACCAGATCCGGCTTTAACGCTTTGACCGCGGCTTGAATTTCTTCGACCTTACCGCGGCCGATCAATGTTGCCGGTGCCACGCTGCGGACCTGTTGGCGGAATTTCTCTATGACTCTGGCGCCGGCGGTTTCGGCCAGGCGCTCGAGCTCTTCCAAACTGTAATCCAGAGATATCTTGCGATGGTCCGCGGGCAAATCGACGCCGACCAAGAAAGCCTTTTCTTCACGGCGGCGGGAATAGGAAGTCGACGGCTTCAAGGTTTCAGCGATTGAAAACTGACGCGGGTGCCGAAAAGACGCTGCACGGTAGCCTCGAGCTCGGGCGTCGAGGCGACCCGCACCTGGTCGGGAAGGTCAATGACGGTTTCGCCCGTATCGGAGGCCACGAGATGTAACGAGACGGCGCAGGAGCCTTGATATTCAAGCAGAGTCTCACGCAACTGCACCAACTCATCGGCGGACACTTCAGCTTCGCGGACATACAAGTGAACTCTGCCATTGCCGTTGCCATGGGTCTTGCCATTGGCGATGCCGCTCGTGCGCGCCTTCGAAACCTCCTGGGCGAGGGGGATGATCTCATTGGCAAAGATCTGCATCCTATCCTCTCCAACTTCCATTCGTCCCTTGACGAAGATCGGATCATCCGCATTCAACAGCTCCACGGACTTGCGGTAGACATCCGGCCAGGCAACGACTTCGACAAAGCCGCTTTTGTCTTCCAAATTAAAACTACCGTAGCGGTCGCCTTTCTTGGTGTTTCGCAATTTGAGAGCGGATACCACGCCGCCCATTTTGACTTCTCCCGCCGTGGCCTTTTCTTTCAACTCGGCAATCGTGCCGCTGGTGATTTTCTTCATCACTCGATCGTATTTGTCCAGCGGGTGGCCGGTGATGTAAAACCCCAGGGCCTCTTTTTCGAACGCCAACGACTGCTGTGCCGACCACTCTTCGACTTGTGAATAGAAGTCGCTCCGCTGCTTGGGTCCTTTGTTGCCGCTCCCCAACAGGCCGAAGATATCGATCTGGTTACTCTGACTATCACGTTGGGACGCCTGCCCGGACCGCATCGCTTCGTCCAATGTTCCGAGCATGCGGGCGCGGGACATCTGTGTCGAGTCGAAGGCGCCGCATTTGATTAGACTTTCAACCACCCGCCGGTTGACCGCGGTCAAATCGATGCGCCGGCAAAAGTCGAACAGCGATTCGAAGGGTCCCTCCTTCTCCCGGCTTTGGAGGATGACTTCCACCGCCTTTTCGCCGACGTTCTTCACTGCCGCCAGGCCGAACCGGATCTTATCACCCACCGGGGTGAAGTGCGCGCGGCTCTCGTTGATATCCGGAGCCAGGACTTCTATCTCTTTCCCCCGGCATTCGGCGAGATTCTTGATGACTTTATCTGTGTCCCCCATCTCCGAGGTCATCAGCCCGGCCATGAATTCCACCGGATAATGCGTTTTGAGATAGGCGGTTTGGTAGGACACCAGAGCATAGGCCGCCGAGTGAGACTTGTTAAATCCGTAGCGGGCAAAGGTCTCCATCTGGTCGAAAATCTCGGTGGCTCTGGTTGCCTCGATATTTTTCTGTTGCGCCCCCTCAACAAACCGTTCTCTTTGAGCCGCCATTTCTTCGGGATCTTTTTTACCCATGGCGCGCCGCAGAATATCCGCATCGCCCATGCTATAGCCGCCCAGCACCTGGGCTATTTGCATGACCTGCTCCTGGTAGACGATGACACCATAGGTGTCTGTCAGAATCGGCTCCAGCGAAGGATGAAGATACTTGATCTTTTCTTTGCCATGCTTCCGCTTGATATATTCCTCCGCCATACCGCTGTCCAACGGCCCCGGCCGGTAGAGCGCCAGGATAGCGACCAGATCCTCGAAACAGTTGGGCCGGATCTTGACGGTCATCTCGCGGATGCCGGTACTTTCCAGTTGGAACACGCCGGTGGTATTGCCGTTGCAAAGCAGCCGGTAGGTTTTCTTATCGTCCAGCGGAAGCTGGCCAAGATCGACCTTCACCCCCCGTGTCGTTTCGATGAGCTTCAAACAGTCATAGATAAGAGTCAGTGTTTTGAGGCCGAGGAAGTCAAACTTGACCAACCCGATCTTCTCCACGCTGCCCATATCGAACTGAGTGACAATACCGCCTTCCTTGTCGACGAACAGAGGCAAATGATCGACCAGCGGAAGATTCGACAGCACTACGCCCGCCGCGTGGGTGGAGGCATGACGGGTGAGCCCTTCCAGGCGCAGCGCGTGATCCATCAGGTTCTTGACCCGCGGATCGCTCTTTAGCAGCTCCTGCAGCCGCGGCTCCATCTTGATGGATTCGGTGAGCGGATAGTCGAACCCTTGTTTGGGCGCCGGAATGAGCTTGGCGATCGTGTCGGTCTCCGCGAACGAAAAGCCGAGGGCGCGGCCGACGTCTCTGATAGCGGCCTTGGCCTTAAGGGTTCCAAAGGTGGCAATCTGCGCAACCCGATCGGCGCCGTACTTGTCCTTGACGTACTGGATCACCTGGCCTCGGCCGCGAATGCAAAAATCGACGTCGATATCGGGCATGGAGCGCCGTTCGGGATTGAGAAAGCGTTCAAACAACAGCACGTGGCGGATCGGATCGAGATCGGTAATCTTAAGCGCATAGGCGACCAGGCTACCCGCGGAAGATCCCCTTCCCGGGCCTACGGGAATGCCGTTCTTCTTGGCGTAGTTGATAAAGTCAGCCACCACCAGGAAATAGCCCGGGAACTGCATCCGTTTGATGACGTCCAATTCATACTCAAGCCGCTCTTTGTAGCTCTTTCTCAGGGCGTCATCGTCCACGCCCTCGAGCCTTTCCTCGAGGCCGCTGTAAGCCAACTCGTCCAGATAGTCGTCCAAACTGATCTCTTTGGGCGGCGTGAAGGCGGGAAAGTGATACTTGCCAAACTCGATTTCGACATTGCAACGCTCGGCGATTTCCAAGGTCCGTTCAACTGCTTCCGGACAATAATCAAACCCTTGGTTTATTTCTTCCGCCGACTTGAGATAGAGCTCGTCGGTTTCCATTTTGAGACGGTTATCTTCATTCACTGTTTTCCCGGTCTGGACGCAGAGCAACACGTCGTGGGCGTGAAAATCCGCGCGCTCGCCGTAATGGCAATCGTTGGTGGCGACCAGGGGAATCGACAAATCCTTGGCCAGCTCAACCAGGAGGCGGTTTACTTTCTCCTGCTCGGCGAGCTTATTGTCCTGGATCTCGATGTAGTAGCGGTCGTTGAAGATTGAAGCATAAGTCTCCGCGGCGGATTTCGCCTTCTCTACATGACCCGCCGAAAGCGCCTGGCACACTTCGCCTTGCAAACACGCGCTGAGAGCGATGAGTCCGCCGTTCAGCTCCCGCAAAAGATCTTTGTCGATCCGCGGCTTATAATAGAAGCCTTCCATGTAGCCGAGGGAAACCAGCTTGCAGAGGTTTCGGTAGCCCTCTTTATTCATCGCCAAGAGAATCAGATGGTTGTTATATTCCTTGGGGCCTTTGTCGACGCCCTTCTTCTCGAATCGGCTGGTGGGCGCGACATAAATCTCGCAGCCGATGATCGGCTTGATGCCCTGTTTCATCGCTTCGCGATAAAATTCAATCGCGCCGAACATGTTGCCATGATCGGTCATGGCCACAGCGGGCTGCTTCAGCGCCTTGATCCGCTGAAAAAGTTTGTCGACTTTGTTAGCGCCGTCAAGCAGACTATATTCGGTGTGGCAGTGTAGATGAACGAAACGAGAATGTTCCATTGAAGCTAGATTACCCTTAGCACAAACATTCTATTGCCTCAATTAATCTTTTTTAAATCGCCGATTAAAAGTTATCCACAGTTTCAGGCCACAGCCCGCTGTCGATGAAATCGTCGAGGATTTGTCCGAGAATATTCGCAAACCTGATTGCGCTCCGCTGCTCCGGTGTTACGCTCCTGAGCCGCTGCCCTTCATAGAGAGTCAGTTCTTCGGCAATCTTGTCAATTCTAGCCCAGTACAAATATTTGATATTGGGATAAGCATCCCCTTCGGTACAAACGTAACGCTTAAAGAAAGTCCATTGCTGCAGATCGACACCGATCTCTTCCTTGACTTCGCGAACAAGAGCTTCTGCGGGCGTCTCCCCGGCTTCGAGATGACCGCCGAAGAAATCCCAGTGATTGGGGAAAGGGATCTCCGGCTTATCGTCGCGGAGGTAGATCAGCAGTCGATTAAGGCGGTCAAACAACAGCACCATGGCGATTTGTTTCATGCCGTTCAGACCTCGGCGGAATGTATTGGGAATGTCGAAGGGCCTCACTCCCACTCGATGGTCGCCGGCGGCTTGGAGGAGATATCGTAGACCACGCGGTTGACACCGCGTACTTCGTTGATGATCCGGTTGGAGATTCGGCCGAGCAGATCGGCCGGCAGGGGGACCCAGTTTGCCGTCATACCGTCTTGGCTGTCGACAACGCGGAGCGCGACGACGTTTTCGTAACTCCGCTCATCGCCCATGACGCCGACGGTTCGAATCGGCAAAAGCACCGCGAAGGATTGCCAGACCTTGTCATAAAGCCCGGCGGCCCGGATCTCTGCCAAAACGATAACATCGGCTTCACGAAGAATTTTGAGCCGCTCTTCAGTTACTTCGCCTAAAACACGAATGGCCAAACCGGGGCCGGGAAAAGGCTGGCGTTGAATCATCTCCGGCGGCAGCCCCAGCTGCTTGCCTAAACTCCTAACCTCATCTTTAAAAAGCTCTCGTAAGGGCTCAATAAGCTTAAACTTCATGTTGGTCGGGAGCCCGCCGACGTTGTGGTGCGTCTTGATCGTAGCGGAAGGGCCGACAAAGGATACCGATTCGATCACATCCGGGTAAAGTGTTCCTTGAGCCAGAAAATCGACTGTGCCGAGCTGCCTGGCTTCCTCCTCGAACACCTCGATGAAGGTGTGCCCGATGCGTCGTCGCTTCTCTTCCGGATCCTCCACTCCCTTGAGCTGAGACAGAAACTTTTCAGCGGCGTCGACGTAGCGAAAGCTCTGACCAAAGCGTTCGGCGAATAATTGACAAACCCGTTCGGCTTCGTTCTGGCGCAAAAGCCCATTGTTGACGAAGACACAGACCAGTTTTTCTTTGATCGCCTGGTAAACCAACGTCGCGGCGACGGAAGAATCGACGCCGCCGCTCAAGGCACAGAGGATCCGGCCGTCGCCAACCTGTTGGCGGATCTTCTTCACCGAAGTCTCGATGAAGTGCTCCACGGTCCAAGTCGGTTGACAACCGCAGATGCGAAAAACGAAGTTGTCAAGGATTTCCTTGCCCCGCGGGGTGTGCGCCACTTCAGGATGAAACTGAACACCGAAGAACCGCCGGCTGGGATCGGCGAAGGCGGCGATAGGGGAATTGCCGCTGTGGGCAAGCGCTTGCCAACCCTTGGGCATCGACGTCATCTTGTCGCCATGACTCATCCACACTCGCACCAAGTCCTGCTTGGTAAAACCGCGAAATAGGTCCGCGGCGTCATCGATCATCAATTCCGCGGGGCCGTATTCGCGCTGTTCGGCGCGGGCGACTTCGCCTCCCGAAGCCAGGTTGATTATCCCCATGCCGTAGCAGATGCCGAGAAATGGCAACGGCAACTTGAAAAGTTCTGCTTTAACTTTAGGCGCGTTCTCTTGGTAAACACTGGCCGGGCCGCCGGATAGGATGATGCCTTCCGGTTTGAGCGCCGCGATCTTTTCGAGCGGAAAGTTGAACGGGTGGA
>DAIRFP010000371.1:0-3882 GCA_036794995.1 Thermodesulfobacteriota bacterium
CACGTTCGTCACCCCGGCGAAAGCCGGGGTCCAGTTCCGGTCTCGCCTGGATTCCCGACGGTTCGAGAACCTAACCGTCCCGAGGGAAATCGAGGGACAGAAGCATTCGGGAATGACGGACTCTAAGAGGTCTAAGAATAGCTCTTTACGCGGCAAGCTGCGGGGAATCAAACCCGCAGATTGAAATCCCCTTTTTCCTCTCTATAACCACCGATTAAGCGATTGACGTGCATAGCAGTGCAATGTAACCTCCGGGCGAGTGGCAGTTAAGATTTCCCGACCGATGATTTGAAAAGGAGGGCTCATGAAGTCATTAATTGCGGGTTTAGCCATGACCGCCGTTGTACTCTGGGGCATGTTATCTTTTGCCCAGCAACAGCCCAGATATCCGGTGGATCCTCAGACAAAATGGGCCATCGGGGCCACGCCGAAACCAGCCGACGAACTTAAGAAGCAACTCGATAGCGGGAGCACGATGTTGATCATCGATGTTCGTCCTCCGGCCAATTTTGAAAAAGAAACCATTCCCGGGGCAATCAACATTCCCCTCGCTGAGCTTGAAGGTCATTTGAAAACGATGCCCAAAGACACTTTCATCGTCTTTACCTGAGGGACGGGAGGCCTAAGCTCGCAGGCTGCGAAGCTAGCTGAAGAACTCGGATTCCAGAACACTACTTTTTGTCCCGTCAGTAAGTGGAAAGAACAGGGCTATCAAGCGGCGCCTGGGAAGAAAAATTGATGGTGTGCTACCGGAAACAGGACCGTTGGCCCTAACCCCAAAGCGTCTCTACCCATTTGCCATCTTGAATGGCTCCATCTGCAGTGATCAGAGGATAGCCGAGGCGACGTGCGGTCGCCACGATCACTCTATCCGCCGGGTCACGAATCACGTGGAGTCGCACGGCTTCAAGGAGAATCTCGATGGTGTAGGGTTGAATCTGAAAGTTCGTCGAACGGTCTAATTCATCTGCCCAATGGCGAAATGAGACGTTGAGCTGAATCACCCTCTTTTCTAGTAGACGGGCGGTCTCCTCAAGGACAACGATAGGTACAACGATTGAGTGTTTTCCTCGTTCTGATTCCTGAAAGACACGGCGGGCTCGTCTTCCGAGTCGTTCCTTTCGATCAGTCGACCAAAAAATGAGAGGATGCGTGTCGGTAACGTAAATCACTTGAGGCCGGAAACAAGCCGTTCTAGAGACTTCTCCCGTTCTTGTCGCAATTCGTCGAGCGCCTGGTCTAGATCCCCGACAAGCTTCATACTGCCTCGGAGCTTGAGAGAGGACTGTTTCAGAGTGCGCCGATAATGCGCCAGCTCTTCCTCGACCCTGCTGTGCCACTCGGGATCGACCAACACCGCCTTGACTTTGGATCGTTGCGCTATCGCCACGGGGCCTTTCCCTCGATCGACTTCCGCGACCAGGCTGCTTAGCTTGGCCCGCGCTTCAGTTAAAGAAAGTTGCTTCATCCCAGGACCTCCAATTTGTACAGTTATATGTACAGGAGTAGGACACCCGCGTCAACCGGTCCCTTCTCTGTATGCCGGTGAGGAAAGCCTGATCATCATGAACGGCGCCACGTGACCCCAAGCGTCCCAACTCCTTTTGGAGAACTGCCAAGCCAGCACAATCGAGACTTGGCCGTGGTCCCAGCGAGTCAGTCTGGCGGTGATTTCAACGTCCTGCCTAAGCGCGATTGGAAAATTCTTCAGGCGTTCTTACTATATGCGGTGCGCAACCGGCTTAGGCACCTCGCGTGCGGCGGTTGTAGCGGATCGAATCCAGGAAGGCGGTGACGATGAATCCCGCTCCGATCAACCCTGTTACGACCTCGGGGATGTGTCTGACCGTGTTCAGGAACATAATCACCGCCAGGGCGATGATTGCGTAGAAGGCGCCGTGCTCTAGGTATCGGTACGAGGCGAGCGTCTCGCGCTCCACCAACATGATCGTTAGGCTTCGGACGAACATAGCGCCCACCCCGAGGCCGATGGCAATGATGAAAAGGTTGTTCGAGAGCGCAAAGGCGCCGATCACGCCATCGAAGCTGAAGCTCGCGTCGAGCACCTCAAGATAGAGGAACGCCCCCGCGCCGGATCGCACCACTTCTCCGGTGGCCGCCGACTCCACGGCGAGCACCGCCGAGATGCCATCCACCGCAATGTAAGTCACGAGGCCGAAGATCCCAACGACGAGGAACTCAATCTGCTCATGCCCAGGAAGCCAGGTGGAAACCACGTAGAGCAGTAGCAGCACCAGCCCCAGTTCCACCGCCTCGATCCGCCCGAGGCGCGTGAGGGGGCGTTCGATGATGGCGATCCAGTGCACGTCTTTCTCATGGTCGAAAAAGTGCTTGAGCCCGACCATGGCGAGAAACGCGCCCCCGAAAGCCGAGACCGAGACGTGCGCGGCGGTAAGAACGCGCGAGTAGCGGTCTGGGTCAGTGGCGGCCATGACCAGTGCCGAGAAGGGATCGATCCGCGCAATGATCGCGACGATGACGAGCGGGAAGACAATGCGCATGCCGAAGACCGCGATGGCGACTCCCCACGTAATGAAACGCCGCCGCCAGACGGGAGTCATTCCCTTCAGCACCGTCGCGTTGACGACGGCGTTGTCAAACGACAGCGAGACTTCGAGGATCGCGAGCACCGCGACGATGAACATCGTCGAAAGGGCACCGACCAAGCTGCCAGTGGCCTCCCAGCCGAGAAAGGCCCCGAGCCCGAGCCCGGCGACGGTCACCAAGAACGAGTTGCGAAAGTAGCCGATGGCGGTGATCATTTATCCGAGTCGATTAGCGCAATCGAGGGCAGCTGTCCAGCCCCGCCCAATCGCTACTAGCTCAATTGGATTTGATCCGAACTTGCAAGTGCAATCGAATCGTCGAAAGAAATAACTCAATAACCCGAGAACGCTGCTTTTGCCCGCCCCTCCTTTGGCGAGTTTCTACCTGTTCCGCTGGGGCGACTGAACTGCGGCTGCGGGGCTTCGAGGGTCAATTTTTGAACTGTCCGAGCCACTGAGCGAGAACGTCGACCACCTCCTGCTCGTGCTGGCT
This sequence comes from Thermodesulfobacteriota bacterium, assembly GCA_036794995.1. Taxonomy (GTDB): domain Bacteria; phylum Desulfobacterota; class Binatia; order UBA9968; family UBA9968; genus DAIRFP01. The sequence goes on from DAIRFP010000371.1 coordinate 3,061, forward strand.
GTAGGAGTGATTCGCTCCCGCGATGATTTTGCAGGTGGCAATGCTCGGTCCGGCGGCATCGGCAAGCTCTTTCGCGTATTGCGGAAAGAATGCATGCTCAGCGCCGCCGGCGATCGCCAGAAACGGACAGCTCAAGCGACCTGCGTGTGGGCGAACGTCATTTTTCTCGTGGCGACCATATTTGCTCACAAAGGTCCGCGCGCTGAATAGACCCGTACCGCCGCTTGCGGGGGCCCACAAGAATTCCTCGCCTTTGCCCTGTGCCACCAGTTGCTCAGCGTTGCCCATGAGTTCCTTGAACTGGGGCTGCTCCATAGCGCGCGCGGAATAGTATTGTTTAGGACAAGAGCAGGAAACCACGCCGACAACATCAAGCCTCTGGCGAGTCCCCTGATAGAGAAGCGACTTGACGCAACCTAGGCTGTGGCCCACGAGAATGAAACGCCTGTAATCTTGAGTCGAAAGGTAATCGAGCGCCCCATCGAGATCCTTAAGACAATCCTCTAGATTTTCATAAGCGGCGCCGCCGAACGAGGTCAAGTTGCCGGCTCGCGAGATCCAATCGTGCCCGCGGGTATTGATTACGAAGCAATGGTAACCCTGCTCCGCCAGCACCTGTCCGACCCGAGCGAGCGGTGTCATATAGAAGTTCATTGCCACGCCGTGAACCATAAGCAAGGCGAGATCAGAGCTTTTGTTCGGCGGCGTGAAGAGCAGACCGTGCAGCGTCTCTTTGTCGGCTGTCTTGAAACTGCAAAGCTGCGTGTGGATGCTCATCGCGGAATGTCCTAGGTGCCCTCCCGGTTCAGCGCTCTCTCAGCA
>DAIRFP010000372.1:0-3880 GCA_036794995.1 Thermodesulfobacteriota bacterium
ATAAACCGAATCGCATGCCGGACATATAGTGCCTCGATGAACCGATGTCAATTTATTCAAGCCAGGGAGTCCAGGTCGCAGTTACTAAACTAAGGAGTTCATTGGTTAGTAGACACAGGACAACCACGGGGCGAGTCGTGGAAAGCGCGGGCACCCGAACCTAAGGAAGTATTCAGGTCCGGACCGTCGGAATAACCGCCCCAGGAGTGGATCGGGTGGTGGCCGACAAGGAACAGACCCATTGCCCGCGCTTGGAAGGGCTCGTCCCGTGGTTTTTGCGGAACCTAAATACTCGATAGTTGAATGCAGAGTGTGGCGGATCAAATTATGATGCAAGCGTCTCCAGGTAAAGAAAATTCTACGAGTCAAATAGCCGATGACATATTCCCCTGCTAGGTTACTCAACGGATCTGGAAGATTTCCTTCCAGATCTTTTCATACTTCGGCGACTCCTTGACGTCCTCGATACTCAGCATGTAAGCGGCGGCGGGCCGGACTTTTTCCAAGGGTTCCACGTTGGGATGGGCGGGAGTTTCTCCCGCCTCCGCATAGATCTTCTGGCCTTCTTCGCTAGTAGCCCAGCGCGCCCAGAGCAAAGCCGCATTGGGGTGCGGTGCTCCCTTCAAGATCGACGCTACTCCACCCACTTCACCTGCGCCTTCGCTGAGCAGCGCCTGAATCGGCGCGCCCTTTTTTATCCGCGGCGGAAAATGGTGTGAATAGCAGGTAAAACAAACGGCGCGCTGGCCCGCCACCAAAAACTCGATCAGCTGTGAATGCCCGCTGTGAAACTGCACTTGGTTAGCGGCGATTTTCTTGAACAGATCGACTGCCTTATCGAGGCTATTGTATTTGCGTTTGGCAAAGCCGATCAGCAATTGGTAGTCCCGCGGCTCGCCGATTAGATTGTCCTTCCATTTTGGGTTGGCGAGATCCTCGAAGTTTTTTGGCTCCTCGCCTTTCTTCACGAGATTGGTATTCCACCCGGCAATATAAAATTGCGTGTCAGTCGCGAGCCAAAAGTCGCTCTTCATCTGGGCTGGATACGCCGCGGCTTCAGGGAGCGACAACGGCACCAGGAGTTGTTGGTCGCTGAGCTGCGACACATAGAGCAGGGACCCACCATAGACGTCGGCCAGTACCCGACCGCCGCGCGCTTCCGTGACGATGCGCGCAAGGAGCTTATCCGGTGTCGCATCGATATGGTCAACGGTGACGCCGGGAAAGCGCTTCATGAACGCCGCCGGAATTACATTCATGGCCCGAGCCGATAGCGGCGCGTAGAGCGCGAGCTTCCCTCCTTCTTTTTTCGCTTTTTCATGGAGCTCGCCGAGAGCATCGGTGTTCGCGGCGGGGCTGCGAGCGACAAAGACAGCGGGCAGAAAGAAGATAGAAAGAATGATCGCCCGCCGGAATCCCTTCGACGGAAATCTAAATCGGATCATGTGACTTCTCCTTCTTTGTATCGCTTACGACGAGTGTTTGAATCAGGGGATCAGGCACTATGCTATGCTATGAGAGCCGATTCTTACACCGCTCTGTTTCCCCGTGTCAATCCTGGCCGCAGAGGTTTCCAAGTCACAGCCGAGAGCGCCAACCGTCTTATGACCGAGCCCGCCTCTTATGCCCGGTAAGGGTATTTGCTTACCTGCCAGCGTTGAAAACAGTGGGCGGATCCGGTTCATAATCGTTCCGAAGGATTCGCTGTCGGCGCGAATGAAGGCAAAACAAGAGGACATGAATAAATTAAGTGAGCGAGTTTCGCAGTCTGTTTTGTTTGCTTAGCAGCGGGAACTCGCTAACAAGCGACATAGAAAGCTGTCAGATCGGTTTTTCAATGCCTTCAACGATTTGACTAAACTCTAGACCGGCCAACTCTCCATCCGGTAGGCCTGGTCCCAGAACATGAACTCGTATCGGCTGCTCAGCATGAAATGCGCGGTCATGCGCTTTCTTTCGCTGCCGCTTGCCGCCGCGCCTAGCCTGTCCATCAGTTGAATTTGCTCACGCACAGGCTTCCAAAATCCTTCCGAAGCATAGGTCTCGATCCACTGCCGGTAAATCTTTGGTCTCCGGGGCCGGTTCCTGTACATGCGCCGTCCCACCTCGCCATAGATCCAGTAACAAGGTAGCACTGCCGCAACCAGCTCACCGAGAGTCCCGCTTCGCGCCACCGACTGCAGATGGCCGATATAAGCCTGTGTGATCGGACCCTTCGGCACGGCATCCAGTTGTTTGCCCGACAATCCGAGAGTCTTGCCGAAGCTTGCGTGGAAACTGCGCTCCACTTCGACCGCACCGAGGGCGTGACGGGCGAAAAGTTCGAGGGTTGCGAGATCCGGCGACTTGGCCCCGCCCTGACAGAGGACTTGTGCGAAGTCGAGCAAGTATACATAATCTTGCAGGATGAAATAGGTAAAACGATGCATCGGCAAAGTTCCGGCCTGCAGCTCATGCAAAAACGCGTGCCCGTCAATCGCCGCCCAAATTTGCTCTCCGCGACGTTTTAGCTTAGCGCTGAATTTGTCCGCCATCGGTGGGATTAGCTAGGGCCGTTTCAATCCGGCTTGGGATTTACCCCGTGAATTGGAAAAACCATCGCTACAAGCCTTATCAAGTCACGCGCAACAGTCAAACACCTGGCGCGCGATTTTGGAAATCACCAAATTTGGCCGCCTCAACAACACTCCGGCCTCAGATCCGGGTTGACGCAGCGGCGACGGGAAATTTGTGCCCCGTGCGAGCCGAGCCCATCGATTCTGCAATAGCCGCCGGCACGCTGCCATTTGTTTTTGCGGCCGGGAATGTTAATAGAGAAAAATGATCTTCAAGACGGGGTTGTTATCTACTCTGGGTTTGCTCTGCTTGTTGGCTTGTAACACCGCGCCGGTTGTCCCGGTCAAGCAGCTAAAATCCCTCGAAGGCAACTTGACCGCCCGAATCTTCTATCCAAGTGCCGGCGGCGATGTAGAAGCCTATATTGCCCGTCCGCGCGGCGAAGGTCCGTTTCCGTTGGTCATTTTACTTCACGGCCACAGCCTGGTGGGTCGAGGAGCAGTACAGGTTTTGTCGATAGCCGAAGCGCTTGCAACTGAGCTATGCTTTGCTGCCTTTGCTATTTCACTGCCGGGTTACGGTTCCACGGTAGTGCCCCAGGGCTCGATTGAGGAAACCACTCGGCAGGTCGTGAAGGACGGCCTGTCAGTCGCCAAGGAACTCAGCTGGGTCGATAAGCGTCACGTGCTGTTTTATGGAGTTTCGCGAGGTGCCACTGTCGCGGCGGCGATGTTAAACGATGTGGAAGGAGTGAGGGGAGCGGTGCTATATTCGGGAGCCTATGATCTCGGCTTGCTCTACCGTGAAACGTCCAGTGTTTGGGTGCGGAAATTGCTCAATCCCACCGGCGATGCGAATCCAAAACTGTTCAACGTTCTCGGCGAAGTGTCGGCGTGGCTCACGCCAACGCTGATTTTGCATGGGGGTCAAGACACGCTGATACCGGTGAGCCAAGCGCTCTTGCTGCGGGATCGACTGAAGGCGATAGGAACGCCGCACCGGCTTGTCCTATATCCGGATCACGGCCATTTCCTACCGAGAGCGAGCATTAGAGAACAAACCGTGAATTTCCTTAAAGAGACCACGCCTCCGGCGTGCCCTTCGGGCAGTGGTTCTTGATTGATTGCAGTTAAATATTCTGGGGGATACAACATTAGGATGATGGACTTGCCTAGGTGACGCGGGTTTTTAGCTAGAGATGTCCCGGCGCCAGGCGCCAACTGAATAGTGCCCATTGTGAGTTTTCGGCCGCGCTGTTCAGACTAGGCCAGGTCGTACTCGTTGACAAACTGACCCGATACCGGATATTTCAAACAGGGCGATG
>DAIRFP010000108.1:0-16542 GCA_036794995.1 Thermodesulfobacteriota bacterium
CTTTAATGCAGACCAAATGGCGTGGCGTTTGGAAACGACGTGAGCGACTCAAGAAGGGAGACGGAAGACGGCCAGCCATTATCGTCGTTCACGATAATGGAGCGCTCGACGACCATAACCGAGACACGGCAGAAAGCTAGCGAACCCAGGCTACGTTGCGATCGTGCCAGATCTACTTTCACGTCAGGGTGGCACTGCGTCATTTCCCAATCGGGAGGAAACAGCCAAGGCGATTTCTAAAGTTGAGGACGAGGCAATAGCCAAAGATCTCACGGGCGCTATTAATTACGTAAAGGGGCAAAGTTTTGTCCAGGGAAATAAAGTTGGTGTTGTCGGATTCTGTTGGGGAGGGGGAAAAACTTTGCTGTTCACAACCCGGAGCAACGACCTAGGCGCTTCTGTTGTGTATTATGGACCTATTCCCGCCAACCTCGACAACTTTAAGAACATTACAGCCCCCGTCCTGGCGTTTTACGGCGAACTGGATAAAACCATCACGTCCCCAGCGCCGAGGCTCGAGGAAGCGATAAAGCAGTACAGCAAGTCAGTAGAATACAAGATCTTCGCTGATGCTCCACATGCATTTAGTGCCGACAATAGACCCGACCGGTATCGGCCTGAGGCAGCCAAGGAGGCCTGGAACCAGACGCTGGAGTTTTTTAATAAGAATCTGAAGAGCTAACCCTAATCCAATAAAACTGCGTACATTCGGAAATTCGTCGGCGTAAACGATCGTGTTGCCAAGAACATCAAAATGCCACCAGTCGTGAAACATCGAGCAGACCCAAATTACGCTGCGTCAACGAGGCGAAAACAACTTTATCCGCCGAATTTTATGTCGGAATAGGGCTAACTGCGCGCGCGGTTGTTCACACGAACCGGCTCGGCCAATGTCCGAGCCAGTTCTGGGTTTTCATTCCACGCTTTCCCGCTCGTAATCTTACCTGAAAATCGATAGACTCGCCGCCATGAAAAGAATTCAATTCTTGGGTTTTGCACTCTGGATCTTGATGGCGTGCGAGCCGGGCTCCGCCCAGGAACTCAAAAAAGTTCGCATGGGCTATCCCGCTTTCAGTCTCACTTTTCTTACCTTCTTTGTCGCCAAGGACGCGGGAATCTATAAGAAGCATGGATTGGACGTCGATATGGTGCAAATGGCCGGCGCCGTGCAGACCTCAGCCCTGGTTGCCGGCGAGATCGACTACTTGACGGGCATTACCAGTCCGCTTGTCGCCGCGGCGCGGGGACTCCCGTTCAAAGGGATCATGGTGACCCATGAGCGGACGCTTTTTTGGCTCATCGGCAATCCGGAGATTCGCCGCGCGGAAGACCTGATCGGGAAAACCGTCGCGGTGGACCGGCTGGCAACTCTGCAAGACATCGTAGGCCGCGACCTGGTAAAGAAAAAAGGCGTCAACCCGGAGCAGGTTACCTTCATTCAAACCGGCTCGGTTTCGAATAGCGTGCAAGCCCTCAGCCAGGGTACGGTGGCCGCCGCTGTGCTATCGCTGCCGCACAATGTGGTCATGACGCAGAAGGGTTACCGGGAGATCGCTTCGGCAACTGAATTCAACATGCGCTCCGCCTCCGGCGGCCTCGCCACGCGGGAAGCCAAACTCAAGCAGGAACCCGCGCAGGTCAAGACCGTGATCCGCGCGACCTTCGAGGCCATGGAATTCAACCGCAAGGAAAAGGCGTGGATGGTGAACTATATTCAGAACAAGTGGAAGCTGACTCCCGCCATAGCCGAAGAATCCTACCGTGCCTGGTTGAACGGTTTTACCTCGGATGGCAAGATCCCCATTAAAGACTTTCAGGAGATCTATGATACCGCCTATGCATCCAAATTGATCCCCACGCCGGTGCCGGTGCAAAAGGTAATCGATTACACGTTCCTCGACGAAGTGTTGAACGAGAAAAGATAAACTCAGGAGACCCTCACCCGTTCCCTCTCCCAAAATGGGCGAGGGTCACATAGAGGAGGATAATAGATGGCGACTCAGGCTTTCGTAGATTCAGTTGTCAAAGAAATCATTCAACCCGGGGTCAACCAACTCATGGAAGGCCGCTACTTCACGGAACTACGGTACGGAAAGCTATCCATGCGCCGGTTGCAGGGCTGGGCGATTCAGCACTACATCCACAATGTCGCCCTCCTCAAGGGGTTCGCTCTCTGCATGGTAAAAAACGGCCACGACCCCGATCTCTTCAACTATTTTCTCTATCAGTTGAATGAAGAGCAGTATCATCCCGACCTGGCCAAGAAGTTTGGTCTGGCGATTGGCTTGACCGGGGAAGACTTCGACAAAGCGACCCCGGTCTTTGAATGCCTGGCGCATACGAGTAAGACCATTCATGGCATGTTGCTAGGCTCCGCGTCGGAGAATCGCGCGTCGGCATTGGTGAATGAAACCATGGTCTGCCGCTATTCCGAAGAATTTAACGAAGCCTTGCGCAAGCACTATGGACTGGACAACAAGGCGCTACAGTTCTTTACCGTGCACAGCGTCGCGGACCAAGAGCATACGAAGATGGCCGCCGAGGTGATCATGCGTCACGCCCAAACCGACCATCAACTGGAACTGGTGCGAGATAGCGCCCGCCACATGGTGCGCTTCAAGCTCGCCAAGTTCGACGGCATCTACGAGGCCTACGCCTAGCCCTGGTTTCAGGTTTCGGGTTTCAGGTTTCGAGTTCCGGAAAAAACTAAGACGCATTTTAATCGAACGGTGAGTCGTGTAGGGCGATGGCAGAGCAGAAGGGCTTACCGTTTCGGGACCATTATTTCAGTGTGAATAACCGGCACTGGGAGCTTGCATATGTCACCTCTTCAAATCGACATAGGTTGCGGTGATTACGACCTGGTTCGGCCTTTGAGAGACGGGGCCATCCGCGCCGAAGGAATGGAAATCAACTTCGTCACGGTCAACCGGCCGCCGGAGGTTCACTGGCGGATGGGAATTCATGGGGAATTTGATGCGGCGGAAATGTCCTTCGGCAGTTATGTTGCGGGCAAAGCCCGCGGCGACTTTCCTTTCATCGCTATTCCCGCCTTCGTCTATCGTAAATTCAGACATTCATGCGCCTACGTCAACGTCAATGCCGGGATCGGCAAGCCGGTAGAGCTGAAAGGTAAACGCGTCGGCGTTCCCGAGTGGCAAATGACCGCCACGGTTTGGCTGCGCGGTTTTCTTCAGGACGATCATGGCGTCCGGCCGCAAGACGTCCACTGGTTCACCGGAGGTCTCGAATCTTCGGGCCGCAAAGAGAAGGTCCCGCTGCAGATACCACCGGCGATCAAGGTGGAGATTATCCCAGAAGGGAAAAACCTATCCGCTATGCTGATTACCGGCGAGGTCGATGCGCTGATAACCGCGCAGGTGCCGGAGCCCTACGTGAAACGCGTGCCACAAGTCCGCAGGCTCTTTCCGAACGCGCAAGAAGCTGAGATCGATCATTTTCGGCGCACGGGTATTTTTCCAATCATGCACGTCATGGTCATCCGGGAAGAGCTCTACCACCGGCATCCGTGGGTCGCACAGAGCCTTTACAAGGCCTTCCTCGAAGCGAAGAACCAATGCATCGAAACCCTTTATAGAAACGATGGACTACACTCGGTCATACCTTGGGCCGGCCACTTTGTTGACGAGATCAAAGAACTGATGGGAGCTGATTACTGGCCCTACGGCGTCGAAGCCAATCGCAAGGCCCTCGAAACCTTTCTGCGCTACAGCGAAGAGCAGGGCCTCAGCCAGCGAAAGTTGGCAGCCGAAGAGTTGTTCGCAAAAGAAACTTTGGACACTTTTCGCGTTTAATCCCTATGGGGCAAATTCCCGCGGCTTGCTGCGTAAAGATGTGCTGATGGTTTACAATTATCGGCTGAAGTGTCCTTTGTGAAAAAGGAAAATCGAATGACTCGCGCAAAGACGCAATGGACGCCAAGTCGGAGGGATAGAGTCTTTTCTTTGCGTTCTTCGCGTCTTGGCGGGATTTGACGTAAGGTCGGTTAATCCCAAATTTCATGATAACGCCGCTTTTACCTGCTTGCGGCGCGCGTGCAGCACTGGTTCCGTGTAGCCGTTTTCCGCTTCTCTTCCTTTAAAGACCAGATCCAGCGCCGCCTGAAAGGCGATGCTCTTTGCGAAATGCGGCGCCATGTTGCGGTAATTTAGATCGCCCCCGTTCTGACGATCTACTACTTCCGCCATGCGCTCGAAGGTTTTCCTCACCTGCTCCCCGGTAACGATCCCATGATGCAGCCAGTTGGCGATGTGTTGGCTCGAAATCCGCAGCGTCGCCCGATCTTCCATCAAACCGACATTATTAATATCCGGAACCTTGGAGCAACCGACCCCCTGATCGACCCAACGAACGACGTAACCGAGAATTCCCTGCGCATTGTTGTCCAGCTCCTTTTGAATCTCCTCCGGTGTCAACCTTCTGGTAAGGATCGGCGGCGTAAGAATCTCTTCCAGCCGAGCACGGTCTCTGCGGCCAAGCTCTGACTGCCTTTTGGCGACATCGACTTGGTGATAGTGAAGCGCATGCAAGGTCGCCGCGGTGGGTGAAGGCACCCAAGCCGTGTTAGCGCCGGCTTCAGGGTGAGCTTGCTTTGTTGCCACCATCTTACGCATCTCATCGGGCATCGTCCACATGCCTTTGCCGATTTGCGCCTTCCCTACGAGTCCGGTCTCAATGCCAATATCAACATTCTGGTTTTCGTAGGCGCTAAGCCATGGTTGATTCCGGATCTCCATCTTGGGCAGCATCGGGCCGAGTTCCATCCAAGTATGAATTTCATCGCCGGTCCGATCGAGAAATCCCGTATTGATAAACACGACTCGCTCTCGCGCCGCGCGGATCGATTCTTTGAGATTCACCGTGAGCCGCCGTTCTTCGTCCATGATGCCAATCTTCAACGTATTGGCTTGCAGACCCAGGCTATCTTCTACTCTTTCGAACAATTCCACCGTTGCGGCGACTTCTTCCGGACCATGCTGTTTAGGTTTGACAATGTAAACGCTGCCGGCGCGACTGTTGCGTTGGATAGCGGTCCGTTTCACGTCGTGCATCGCGGCGAGCGCGGTCACCATCGCATCGAGAAAGCCTTCGGGAATCTCCTCCCCGTCCACCATGACGACGGCGTCCGTATACATGTGAATGCCGACGGTGCGAACCAATAACAGGCTTCTCCCGGGCAGGGTGACGGTTTGGCCGTTTGGAGCCGTAAAAGTTTTGTCGGGATTGAGCCGCCTCGTCACCTCTCTGCCATTGCGTTCAAACGTCGCTTCCAACGTCCCGCGCATAATACCGTTCCAGCTGCGGTAGACTCTGGCCTTGTCGACGGCGTCGACGGCGGCCACCGAGTCTTCACAGTCTTGAATGGTGGTGACGGCCGCTTCCAGGATCACGTCCTTCACGCCGGCGGGATGAAGCTCGCCGATGGGGTGATTACGATCGATATGAATTTCGATGTGCAATTCGTTATTCTTCAGAAGAATGCTTGCCAGCTCGTTTCCTTTGGTTTGGAATCCGACAAACTTCTGCGGTTCAGCCAAGCCGACCTCACGGCCATCTGTGAGGCGAGCGGATAACTCCTGGGTGTCACCTACTTGGTGAAGCGAAAACTGAGTCACATCCGAGAACTTTCCACGCTCGAGACCTACCGCCTCATCCAAAAACGCTTCGGTTTTCGCGATAACTTTCGCTCCACGTACCGGATTGTATGTCTCGCCTTTTTCCGCTCGCTCATCTTCGGGAATCACATCCGTGCCGTACAAGGCATCATATAGACTACCCCAGCGCGCATTAGCCGCGTTTAACGCGTAGCGTGCGTTGTCGAGAGGCACAACCAGTTGTGGACCTGAGACTTCAGAGATCTCACGATCCACGTTCGCCGTTGAAGCTTTAACGTCCCCACTTTCCGGCACGAGATAGCCGATCGTCGTCAGAAAGGCCTTGTACTCGTCCAAATTAATGGGCTGGCCGCGTCGTGGGACGCACCAGTCGTCAATCTTCTGCTGGAGAGCATTGCGTTTAGCGAGGAGCGTACGATTCTTCGGACCCAGATCATGAACGATTTTCGCTAGAGCCTTCCAAAAATCGGCCGGTTCTATCCCAGTACCAGGCGCGATCTCATTGCTGACAAGATGATACAATTCTTCGCTAATCTTTAGCCCACCCGTCTCAACGAAGTTTGCCATGGCTTTTCTCCTTTCGGCTATTTCTGCTCAGCCAGAAAGTTCGCTTACCAAGTTCGACTTTTCCAAGGTCGTCGTATCGCCAACGGCAATCTAGTGTAGTGTCCCAGAAATCCCGTGACAAATCGAAACGGTCTACTTTCAGGCTTTGAGAGGGGTGGGCCTGAGCCCGTATCACACCTCGACAATTTATTCAGAATTGTCTGGAACTCAATGCTAAGACCGCGAAACCTTCAACGCGAAGAAAATTTTCGAAACCGGAAGTCGCCAATAATCGAACCTGTAAAGACGGTTTACATGTTTATATATGCGTTTAGGGTTTCGCAAGCTCGTGGCAACTTTGACCGATTTTATTCCACTGCGCTCAGCACCCGTCAAGACCGCCCTCCTGTGGCCAGGGAATAGGGCGAGAAAAATAGGGACAAGGGAAGCTTAGTAAGTAGACGCACGCATGGCATGTCTCCTGCTCTCTGCTGGAAACAGATTATTCAACAAACTGATTATCGCCTTTGTTTATAGACACTAGGCCCTATCCGACAATTTCCAATCTCCAGGGCAGTGAGCTGTGGACGAAAAACCAAGGAGGACGCTAATGAAAGCAACTGAAACTGAATTGGACAAGCCGAGCTTTTGGCAGATGGTGTTTGCGCAAAGCAAGGCGAACGGCGCACTCTATCTAGGGGAACAGTTGCCTGGCCGCAATTGGGAATGGCCCAAAGATACTTATTTCCAGCGGCGCCTCGAGAAGTTGAGATGGTACCAGAACTCGGAAAAGACACAGATAAACTAGCATGCACGCTCGCGGCTTCCCGGGCTGCCTCCTTCAGCAAAACTCCCACAGGATAAGCGGCTCCACTGAACAGCACTCGTTCAGTGGTGAAAGGCCAGACTCCTACGAATCCGGCCTTTCCATTTTCCTCGCAGCGAGTATTCACATGCATCGACGAAACTCTACTGGGAAAGAACAGCGCCGAGTTTCTCTGCAGGAGCCTTCGCCATTCTTTCAAGTGAGCAAACCAATCTAATGCGCGTGAACGAACTATTTCTCCTGGCGGAAATCTTGTCGTGGAGAGTTCTCCAGCGACCGGTATGACCTTTGCTTTGCGTGGAGGGACGAACGAGAAACATCAGGTCGCATTGACGGAGGATCAATAATTCAGCCATGGTAATAATCTTTAGCAAGCAGCTTCTTCTCGGCATTTTCTTCGCGCTCTTAGTGGCTTCACCTCTCGGGAGTTCAGCATCGGCTAATTCCGCGGCCAAAAATCACAGCGAAGCCATTCCCGTCGCTGATATTCACGAACAGACAGCACTCATCAAGGCTGAGGCATTGGGTGTACCCGCTACAAGATTCACCCAGGCAGATCGGCATAGCATGGTTCAAAGTGCGGATCTCGGTGGCGGTGCTGGCATTCGGGCTGCGAGGTTCGGCAGCATTGCAACCAATGCTAACCACTCTGCCGGCAGGCAAAATACGGGAGCAGAAGCAGGAAATAGCTCTGCTTCGCGTTTCTTTCTTATTACCGGCTTCGCTTTAATCGCTGCGCGTATCGTCGTCTCGCGCCGGTTACAGAAAGTGAAGAATCTGGCAACCGCGACGAATTAGCGATTCTCAGAAAACAGTTTGACCTTCGCAAGACAACTAGGTTCGACATCCTTGGAAGGTCACGCGGGGCCCGGGTTCCTAGGACTCGGGCCTCGCGCACTTTTATTCATGAGTCCGACAAGAACTTGGCACAGCGTAGTCGTGAACCGTGCCGCGCGATGCGATAGGAGTGCAAGTTACAACGCTGCAAGGCAGGGGATTCCGGTCAAAGCCGTGGATGGAAGCGACTCTAGCTAAACAACTCCCTCTTCCACTTGGCCATTAGTAGTTTCTGATAGTCCGCCTCGATTTCGGCTGCGGGTGGGAAGTCTTTGATCCACTCGAAGGGCCTGCAGGCATCGATGATCATCCGGGAGCTGAAGCCCTTGCGTTCCTTAGGAATGACGGGATCCAAGGGGCCGCTCCAGCAGCGCCGTAAGATCTCGGTGGCGTCCACGGGATCGGCACGGCTGCACATCGCCCAGAGGACGTCGTTGATGTCGTAGACATCGATATCGTCATCCACGACGATGACGTACCTTCCGAGATAGGCAGCACCTTGGCACTGGCTCGCGACCAATCCCGCCTGGCGCGCGTGGCCGGGATAGCGCTGTTTAATGGAAATCACGGTCAGGAAGCGGCGGAAGTAACTGGCGACGCCTTTGACATCCGGCACGCCGGCTTTTTCCACCTGATCGCGAATGTAAGCCGCGCGCAGCAGTTCATAGCAATGCTCGGCCCGCGCCGTTGGCCGGTACTCCGGCGACGCGGTGATGATCGGATCGTTACGATGATACAGACGATGAACTTTGATCACAGGCTCCATTTTTTCGCCACTGGCATAATAGCCGGTCCATTCACTAAACGGCCCTTCTTCTCTGCCCTGGTCCGGCAGGATCTCGGCTTCCACGGCGATCTCGGCATAGGCTGGAATCGGTAGGCCGGTGAATTCTCCCTCGATAATTTCGACGGGCTCTCCCTTGATGCCGCCGACGGCGTCGAACTCACACTTGCCGTAGGGCTCCGGCCGGGTGGCGATCATATGCAGCAGGGGATCGACGCCGAAACACGCGACCACGGGGCAGGGCTTGCCCTTGTCGAAATATTTCGTGCGGTGCATGCGAGCATGCTTTCCCGGAGAGATATTCATGCCTAGGGTATTGCGGTCATGTACCATGACCCGATAGCAACCGACGTTGACCCAGCCATCGTCCGGATCCCGGGTGATGATCACGTGGCCGGTGCCGATATACCTGCCGCCGTCGCGTTTGTGCCAAAAGGGAACCGGGAACTTGAAGAGATCGACTTGGTCACCGTCGTAGACATTTTCCAGAATCGGCCCGCTGGAAACCTGGACCGGCGGAATCGAGGGACTGGTTGCCAGCCGCTCGCGGCAAGCCTGGATGAATCCTTCGCGCGTGATCTCAATGGGCAAATTGGTGGTCAGGGCGGAACGCCGCAAGCTCTCAAAGAACCCGACCAGGATTCTATACCCCGCGGGATAGTCTTTGATGCGATCGAACAGCAAGGCCGGCGTGTTTTCTCGGTGCTTCGAAGCGAGCACCGAAAGCGCGCCGATCTCCAGGTTCCAATCGGCTCCTTCCACGATCTTCAGTTCGCCCATTTCATCGACTTTCTGAATCCACTCTCTAACGTCTTTGTAGCTCATGGCTCTCCCCTTGATTCAGCCACAAGTACGCATTAAGCGCGGCCTTTGCAAGCGTGAAACGAAACTGATAAACGCCACGATGCAGGAGGAACTATGAGGCGAAAAGCGTTGACTCTCGGCGCTGCAGTCCTGTTGCTCGTTGCCATTTCGGCCGCCGGCGCTCAGGAAAAAGTCATCGTCAGTCATACGACCCGGGGATCGCTTTCCATCGGGCCGTTGCTCTATGGCATCGATCGGGGTTTCTATCGCGATGAAGGGATCGATCTGGTTTACGTGTCGATCCGCGCCGACTTAGGGATCAAGGCGCTGGTCTCGGGGGACGTGGACTATCTCTACAGCGTCGGCACCATCATCAGAGGCGCCGCGCTGGGTATTCCCGTCAAAACGCTCAGTTTCGATTTTGCCAAAGTCATGCACTTTCTCATGAGCCGTCCTGAAATCACTTCCGCGGGAGCACTTAAGGGAAAAAAAGTCGGCGTCAGCTCCTTCGGCGCCACGGGGGATTTGGCAGCCAGGGTATCGCTGCAACAATTGGGGCTGGATCCGATGAAAGATGTGACCATCGTAACTTTAGGAGCGGACACCCTGCGTTATGTCGCGTTGCAATCAGGCACAGTCCATGCCACCCACATACCCATCCCACTGAATATCCAAATGAAGAAGGAAGGTTACAACGAGCTATTCTACGCCGGCAAGGTTCTGCAGCGACCCCTCACCGGTCTGGCCACCACCACGGACAAGCTCCGAAAGAATCCTCAACAGGTGCAGCGCATGGTGAACGCATTTCTGCGCGCCACCCGGGCGCTTAAGAGCGAGCGGGCCGACTTCATCGCCTTCGCCCAGAGAAAATTCGGCTACAGCAAAGACATGACCGAGGAAGCATACAAAGTTCTGGTCGATGCGCTCTCGCAGGACGGCGTCGTAGACGATAGCGTGCTCCAGGCCGCCATCGACGAAGCCAAGAGTATAACCCACGTCACCAAGCCCGTCAGCCACGGGGATGTGGTTGACTACAGCTTTCTGCGAGCGGCGATGAAAAAATAGCCCTAGAAGGTTGGTGAAAAACTCTGATTGCAGGCTGCTCAAAAAGACTCAGAGGCGAGGCGCGCGAAAAATCGACGAGCGGAGGCGTACTTAGGCAGTACGTTGGAGCGAGGCGATCGAGCGCAACGAAGCATATGAGGCTTTTTCAGCAGCCTGCAAGGGTCATACGAGCGAAAACAACCTAACTGAGGAGGACGAACGATGGCGCAACATGGAATCCCCACACGGGAAGCAAAGCCGAGAGGACTACTTGCACTCACCTTGGGCCTCCTCACGCTCTTTTGCTGGACAGAATCTTCGGCGATCGCCGCGGTGTCCGACCCGGGCGGCACTCCCGAGAAGACTGAAATCGTTCTCGCCTACCCACAAGCCAGCGGTGTTTTCACGCCGTTGTTCGTGGCGAGCGAAGCCGGGTTGTTCAAGAAATACGGCCTCAACGTAAAGCTGCAGCAGCTCAATCCGCAGTTGTCAGTCCAGGCCGTGATCTCGGGCTCCGCGGATATGTCCGTGGCCGCGGGCGATCTAGTCAACGCGAGCCTGCAGGGAGCTCATATCAAATTGGTCGGCAGCTCCATGTCGCAACTGGTGTTTCAGTTGTTCAGCGCAAAAGAGATCACCAACGTCCAGCAGCTAAAGGGCAAGATGCTGGCCGGCAGCACTCCCCGTTCCGTTCTGGAGATTGCCACCCGTGAAGCGCTCAAGAAGCAGGGGCTCAATCCGGAAAGCGATATCAAGTTTATCTACGTGCAGAGTGTGCCGGCGATATTGACCGCGTTAGTCAGCGGCAAAGCGGTGGCCGGTGCGCTTTCCGCGCCGACCACGTCGAGGGCCAGGGAGGCCGGTTTGAACATGCTGGTTGACATCGCCAAGGCCAACATTCCCGGGCTACCCCTCGCCTACGGCGTGACGGAAAAATATCTCAAAGAGAATCCCAACACGATTTATGCTTTCCTCAAAGGTATTGCCGAAGGAGTAGCTCGCACAAAGAGCGATCCAGCGGCGGCCAAGCGCGCCATCGCCAACTTCACCAAGACCGACGATGCCAAAGTGATCGACGACACCTACGACTTCTACGCGCCCTATTGGATAACAAGCCTCGCCCTCAGCCCTGAACAGTTCCAGACCTGGTTTAGCTATCTCGACGAAAAAGAATATCCGCTGGCAAAAAAAGCGGCGCCGAAGGATTTTTACGACAACTCCTTCGTGGAGAGTTTAGAGCGGTCGGGGTTCTTTCAAAGAATCGGCCAAGCGCGATAAATCGTCCGGCTGCATATCAGGCTCACCACGGCAGCCCAGGTTTCACCCCCGTCCTCAACGTCAGCGGAACCACTCGCGTTGCTGCTGAATGTATTCCGCCGTGCGGTAAGCCAGCGCGGAGATCGTGGCCGTGGCGGGATAACCGGACATGGTGGGAAAAACCGAAGAGCCGACAATGAACAGGTTCGGCACGTCGTGGGACTGGCAATAGCCGTTGACCACAGACTTCTTTGAATCCACTCCCATGCGTGTGCCGCCGCATTGGCGGGTCGGCGCCGGTCGAGGTAGTTCCGTCCAGACTTTGCTGGCCCCGGCTTCACGCAAGATCCGTTCGCCCACGTCGGCCAAGAACAGGTGCATGCGCTTTTCATTTTCGTAAAAGGCGAAAGTGACTCGCGGCAGCGGCAAGCCCCAACGGTCGCGCCGTCGTGGATCGAGATCGACGCAATTGTCCCGGCGCGGCAGGGTCTCGGGGGCCATGTGAATATCGAAGCTGCGTGTGTAGTAGCGCATGAAATAGTCTTTGTATTCTTTCCCCCAGGAGCGCATGTCTGGCGGGACGATATCCATGCGTGAGATCGGTGTACCATCGCCGCTGCACCCCACGGTGCCGCCCCGGATAAAACCCAGACCCGCATGATCGAAATTGTTGCCGTTGAAGTCATCGAGTCGGGTTGCCGCTGCGCCGGAGCCAATAAACCCGTTAACGATAAAGTCATCGAACAACCCGTAGACGCGCATATCGCCGTGGCCGAAAAAGCATTTGCCGACCAGCCCGCTGGAATTGGCGAGGCCGTTTTTGAAACGCTTGCCTTCTCCTTTGGATAAGAGCAGCAGTCGCACATGCTCAAAAACGAAAGCCGACAAAATCACCACTCGGGCGCGCTGCTCCTGCAATACACCGTTCGGATCAAAGTATTGGACCCCGGTAGCTTGCCCTCTATCATCCGTGAGAATGCCGGCTACCTTGCAATTCGTCCGCAACTCCAAATTGCCTGTTTGCAGCGCCACCGGAATCGCCGTGTGCAGCGTGGAGGCCTTGGCATTCACGTGGCAGCCGTAGTGATTGCAGTGGCCGCAGTAGACGCAGGCGGGCCGCTCTGGAATGCGCGTGTCATAGGGCGCCGGTGGACGATAGGGCTCTGAGGTAACAGCAGCGGGACCGATAAATGGATGATAACCGAGCCGCTTGCCCGCTTCCTCGAACAACTGCATGCGCGCCGTCATTTTAAGCGGCGGCAGCGGGTAGGGTTTTCGCCTCGGCCCGGCAAAGGGATTCATCCCCGCCACGCCGGCGACGCCAAACTCCCACTCGAAGCGTTCGTAGTAGGGCTCCAGATCGTCGTAGCCGATGGGCCAATCGACGACGTCATAACCGCTGAGATCGATGCCCGCTCGCTCGGCAACGCCGCCGGCAACTTCGTTGCTATACACTTTGAAATCGCCCGGCATGAAACGCGACGCTTGCCCGGTCCAGAGCAGCATGGAACCGCCGAGCACGTTGAACGGGCTAGTGCCATAGCGCAGATTGCCGGGCTGCTTGGCATTCGTGCGGAAAATTCGCGGCTCGTGGCGGACGCCCTCTAGCTGATCCGGGCGCGCGATATAACTGATGGAGTCTCGCTGCGCGTACTCCGCCGTCTTCAACGCCGGTCCGCGCTCGAAGCCAACCACCTTGAGACCCGCCGAAGTCAGTTGCTTGGCCAAAATCCCACCGACGGCTCCAACCCCGACGATGCAAACATCAGTCGTCGTTTGGTTCATGATTGTTCCGGCTTCTTTGGCAACCCTTCCCAGGTGACGGGCGGCAGATCGACCTTTTTATTGATGTAAGTTTCCGGATAGCCCCACTGCTGTCCCGGAAAGCCCACCAGTTTCCAGCCGATCATATCTCGGTTGCCGCCGTAGCCGGGTTCGCCGAACACGCCTTCGAGCACGTGGGCGCGCAGTAGTTCAAAGAACTCTGCGCTGTTTGGTAGTGCGGTAATATTCCCTGATTCGAGATCACCCAATACTGAGTCCTGTTGCTCACTGCTGAGTTTTACGAAGGCCGCGCCGAATTTCCTCCGGGCGTCTTTATCCAACGCCCGCAATGCGCGCGTATAGCGAGACCGTAAATGAGCGTACGGAGCCGCTAGCGCGCGATCGATATAAAAAACCGCCCCCGCTTCGACGGCACCAGGGGTATCGGTCGCCGGAAAAATCCGCGCGGCAATCGCATCGACGAGCCGTGCCTGCCGCAAACTTAGCGCCTGCAAACGCTCGCCGCGATATTCCCGGGGCAATTGTGATTTCGACTTCATGACGTTTTGACGAGTCTTCCGCTCATACAATGGACGGAAATGGAATGTCAAGAATTCTGCCGTGAAAACTGTTGCGTTGCACGAACCAATGAAGCTATATTCCGTGAAATCAGCGTGTCCGTCATTTTGTACCTTGGAATTGATCGAAGCCGAACGAACAAGCCCGCAGCAAACTGCGGGATATCAGGATTATGTTATGAGAATTGTTTTTAAGGCGTCACCCCCGAATGTTTTCATCGGGGGTCCAGTTCGAAGGCGTCTGGATTCCCGTTTAAAGCATACGGGAATGACGGACTCCGGAAAGATGAAATTCTACGCGGCGGGTAATCCAACCCGCCTGTAGATTAATACAAACGAGGTTAACGATGAAACCTGTCCAACTCTTCTGCTGGCATTTCATGGCCTATCCTCATCTCGACAAGGATTTCGACGAGACGCAGTACTCGGGGTGGGTCACGGTACCCAACAGCCTTTGGGACAACCGCAAATCCCGCGGCCTCTACCAGGAGTACATCGATCAGCTCGCCTATGCCGACGAGTTGGGTTTCGACGGCATGGTGCTCAACGAGCATCATCAAAATATTTACGGCCTGATGCCCTCGCCGAACCTCATCGCTTCGGCGTTGACCCAAAAAACCAGCCACGGAAAGATAGTCGTGCTCGGCAACCTTCTACCCTTGCATATGAACCCCATGCGCGTGGCCGAGGAGTACGCGATGCTCGATCAAATGAGCAACGGCCGGCTGATCGCCGGCTTCGCCCCCGGCGGCGGTCCGGAGACTTTTAATTACGACGTGCCCTCCGCCGACACGCGGGAAAAATTCTGGGAGGCCGCGGATCTGATCGTCCGCTCCTGGACCGAAGACGGCCCCTTCGCCCACGAGGGCCGCTATTATCCCCTGCGTTACGTCAATCTCTGGCCCAAGCCGCTGCAAAAGCCGTTTCCACCGGTGTGGATTCCCGGCTCGCGCAGCCCGTCGACGATGACCGAGGTCGCCAAGCGCGGCTACTGCTATTTTCTCTCATCCCGCAGCCACGGCGGCGAAACCCACAAAGCCCAGCAGGAATTCGCCTCGGTGTTGGAAAAACATGGCGATCGTTATCATCCGTTCCGCTTCGGCATATTGATGTCGACCTACGTCGCCGAAACGGACCGGCAAGCGCGCGAAGAGTGCGAAGAGGGCGTCTGGTACTTTTTAAAAAACTGCCTCAAGGGCCATCTGCGCCGGGTCGGCCGCCAGCTCACTTACGGCCCCGGCGTGCCCTACATCCCCGCCGCGGCTTGGCGCGAGTACCTCAAGCACTACAAACCCGGCCAAAAGCTTTTGGGCGACGTGGAAAACTGGGACGAGCTCGACGCCTCCCAGTCGATCATCGTCGGCAGCCCGGAAACAGTGATCCGGCGCATCTCCGGCCTCATCGAGCGCGCCAAGGTCGGCAATCTCTTGATTCAATTCCAGCTCGGCAACATGCCCGATCATCTCGCGCGCAAGAGCATGAAGCTCTTCGCGGAAAAAGTCGCGCCGGCGCTGCGCCATCAATCCTTGCAGCAATTCACTAAAGAATTCCCCGGCGTCAATGTCGAATCATCGGCGGAGGAACTCCATTGAGCGGACGCACTCTCGAGATTAACGGCCGCAAAGTTTGGCTTTTGGAAAACGGCGCCGGCCCACCGCTGCTCTATTTGCACGGCTTCGCCGACGTTCATTCAGTGAAAGAAAGCTGGCTGCCGTTTCACGAGCAGCTCGCCAAGAACACCCGCGTGATCGCCCCGGCGCATCCAGGCTGCGCGCAGACGGACGAGAACAAGGACATCGATGCTATCGAAGACGTGGTTTTTCATTACCTGGAAGTTCTCGACGCGTTGCAATTGGCAAAATTTGATCTCGTCGGCAGCTGCGTCGGCGGCTGGGTCGCCGCCGAGATTGCCGCGCGCCATCCGGAGAAGATTCGCAAGCTCGTGCTGATCGGCGCCACGGGCCTGTTCGTCGAAGGCGCGCTGATCGGCGATGTTTTCATGAACGCCCAACCCGAGTACGGCTCCAGCTACGCGACTTTGAGGAACATGCTATTTTCCAGCGCCGACCACCCGATGGCTCTGGAAATGTTTCCCGACGGTAAAGGCGATCTGGAAGATGAGGTGCGCAGATATCAGATGCTGAGATTCGGCTCGCGCATCGGCTTCAAACCGCCTTACTTCTACAATCGCCCGCTAAGAAATCGACTGCACAGGATTGCATCCCCGGCTCTCGTCATCTGGGGCGACCAAGACCACATGGTCCCGCGCTCCCACGGCGAGACCTACGCAAAGGTACTTCCGGGCGCGAATGAATTAAAAGTCATTTCTGGCGCCGGACATAGCGTTCACGTCGAGAAGCCCGACGAGACGGCGAAACTGGTTTTGGATTTCCTCGTGAAGTAGAGTCTCCAATACTAGCGGCGAGCAAGATCGTAGCCTGCTAACACGCGAGCCCGACCCATCCG
>DAIRFP010000373.1:0-3858 GCA_036794995.1 Thermodesulfobacteriota bacterium
AGATCATTTTTCTGGGTTTCTTCGTCGACCACGCCGTTGGTGGTAAAAGTTCCGATCATGCCGTCGTAAGTGCGCGCCGCCAATTCCTTGTCTAACTCGGAAAATTTCATCATCGTCTCCATCGCGACCGCGCGGTTCTGCTTGACCAGACGCAGGGCTTTGAGGAGAGCGCGCATGAATCCATGCATCAGCTTGGGTTTCGCTTTGATGAACTGGTCGTTGGTCGCCACCGTGCCCCAGGAATTTTTTACTTCTTTGCCCAGATACAAAATCTCTTTCATGCCTTGATCGAGGGCGGCAAAGCGTTCCTCCGAACTCAGTAGCCCCCCATCCACGGTGCCCGACTGTAGCGCCGCAAGGCGCTGGCCCGGTGGCAGGGCGAGAAACGTCAAATCCTTGTTGGCGTCGAGGCCGTACTTGGGCGCAACCTTTTTCAACATAAACGTCGCCACCGCGGCGATGCCGGTCACAGCGATCTTTTTATCCTTTAGTTCTTTGAAGGCGCTGTACTGGGGCCGGACCATAAGCCACTGCAGCACCTGATCATTGACGGCCAGCACGGTTTTGAGCGGAGCATTGCCCTGAGTGACCGCGACCAGGGCGCTGCTCCCGGAACCGGTGAAATCCATTTCTCCGGCCAGCACGGCTTGAAGGCCGGGGGTGGATGCCATGACGACGATATTGAGATCGATCCCTTCCTCTTTCATATAACCCCGCTCCTTGGCGAGCGGAAAGATGATGAACTGAAACGACTTTGATGGCAGGGTGACGTTGATTTTATCGAGGGCGAATCCCGATTCGCCGGGAAGCAACAAGACAGCGATCAGCAGCGACGAGATCATCGACAGGATGATTTTTTTCATTGTTCAGTCCCTCCTGGAAGTAAGCTACCGAGCAGCCACCGAAACCGGTGACGGCCTACATTATAAAAATAAAAGCCAACTTTCTATGTCGAGGAGAAATTTAAGGGTTTAGGGGGGACGGGTTTGAGCCGCCCCGGTTTGACGGGCACCCGGTATTTGCGCTGGAACTATCTTTGCCAGATGCCGGTCGAACAGCTCCCACCCTAAACGGCGCCGGCGAGGCGGTAGAGCAGGCCTTTCGTTTCCTCGAAGCCGAGGCACGCATCGGTGATGCTTTGACCGTACGTTATGGGCGCGTTCTGACGCCCGGCGACAAGATGGCTCTCGATCATCAGCGCTCGAACGGGCGAAGCTTTAAGATCCTTCATAATCGCGCCGGCAACGTCGATCTGCCGGGTCGCGTCCTTGTCGCTGTTGCCGTGGCTGCAGTCCACCATGAGGACTTCGGGAAGGTGAGCGGCGCGAAGTAAGCGAACGGCGCTTTCGATGGAGGCAGCATTGAAGTTGGGGCCGGTCTCGCTGCCGCCGCGGAGCACGAGATGCGCATAGGGATTGCCGGTGGTTTCCAGGATGGCAGGGGCGCCTTCCTTGGTGAGAGAGGGGAACAGGTGGCGGCTGCGAGCGGCCTGGATCGCGTCGACGGCCACCTGGACGTTGCCGTCTGTGCGGTTCTTGATGCCGACCGGCATCGACAAACCCGACGCTAGCTCTCGGTGAATTTGGCTCTCCGCGGTGCGCGAGCCGATCGCACCCCAGCTGATCAGGTCGGCGTAGAACTGACCGAAGGTGGTATCGAGAAACTCGGTGCCGGCGGGTACCCCTACCGCAAGAATATCGGCAAGCAATTGCCGGGCGAGGCGAAGACCTTTGTTGATATGGTAGGACTCATTTAAATCAGGATCGTTGATAAGCCCTTTCCAGCCCACGACCGTGCGCGGCTTTTCGAAATAGACGCGCATGACGATCAGCAGCGCATCGGCGAGCGCGTCGGCAATCGGCTTGAGTTTGGCCGCGTATTCGAGCGCGGCCCGGGTGTCGTGGATGGAACAAGGCCCGACGACCACGAGAAGCCGCGCATCCTTACCGTCGAGAATCGCCTCGATCCCGCGGCGCGCCTCATAAACTCTGATGGAAGCGTTGTCGGCGAGGGGGATCTCTTCGGCGAGTATGGCCGGCGAGAGCAGCGGATGAGTTTTAACGATGCGTAGATCGTCGGTTTTCATATGCGGTTCACGCGAGAGAACTCGGTTTGAAAAGGTCTCGATTCAAGGTTCCCGACCTTCGATTGTGCAGCGTCATGGCTGTCCGTAGCATGGTAATAAATCACCCTCAATCGGACAAGCGTTGGATTTCGACGAGCACGAACAATGCGATCTGGTCGTGGTATATCTTCCTAAGAAACGCCTTTCACTTCCCCAGTAATTCTTTTAATCGCTCGATGATTTCGGCAGGCTGATTGATGACTTCTTTAGCAAGAGCCTCGAGTTCCTCCCCGCGGATCGGTTCAATTTCGAGTTGCTTCTTATTGGCCTCGGCCACGAAGCCGGGGTCGCTGGTTGCTTTCAGGAAAGCGTCGCGGAGGATCTTTATGCGCTCATTAGGAACAGCGGGTGACGCGACGATGGGCCAGGAACCGAATCGCCCGGCGTCCAGAAACACCGCAGTCAGCCGGCGGCTTGCTTCCGGCGTCTTATATTGATCCATGAGCTCGAAAATGGTCGGGACTTGCGGTAGGCGTCCGTCACGCTTGAGTCCGGTCTGGATGAGCACGCGAACGAAGTCTTTTTTGCGCCAGCTATGAAATGGCTCGCGACCGAAGAAAACCGAAAGCGAAGTGGAATTGCATTGAATCTCGCCTTTCTCGATGGCCAAATCGACTTCGCCGCCACCCGGATAGCCACTGACGATCGCCAGTTTTAGCCCGAGGCTTTCCTCAAACAACTTGGGTAGTATGTAACCAGTGGTCCCGCGCCCCGCTGTACCGCATTTCGGCGGGTCGGAGGCCTTGCGCAGATCTTGAATAGTCGCGTAAGGGCTGTCCGCCCTTATGTAGAACAGGCGAGTGGCGGGGGTGGAGCTGCCGATCCAACTCATCTTCGGCCAGTCGAATTGGACTTCCTTGCGCCCGATCAACTGCTCAAAGTAAAGCGCGGCATTGAACGTGCCCAGGGTCAAACCGTCCGGCTTGGCAATGCCGTACACATAGTTGGCAGCTACCATCGAGCCGGCACCGGTCATGGACTGGACAACAAAATTAGGATTGCCGGCGATGTACTTGCTCATGTACTGGGCAGCGAGTCGCGCCCAGGTATCGTGAGTGGTTCCGGCCGGGTACCCGACGATAATCCGTATAGTCTTGCCTTCATAAAAAGGACCCTGCGCAACGGAGTCGCAAGTCCACAGCAGAAGCAGCGAAAAGCATACCGTGATTTTTACAACCATAGGAGAATCCTCACGAGCTCGTCGATTAGACAGTTTGACCTTTTGCTCTTGAACTCCACCTATCTACGTCACCAGCCGCCCAAAAGAAAGCGGGCGCTTACCCGCAACAAAAGCAACCCGGACTTATCGGCCCCTGGGGATCGATGTGACCCCGTCAGGCGCATCGATGGAGTTTAAGTCACGGCGGGCTCGCGTGTTATTGTATACTCGATGCGAGCTTGAATAAGGTTATGGGCGAAAAGAATAAATAGCGGTAGGAGCGTCCATTGACGAGGCACAAAATCATTATTGCCGGAGCCGGGATCGGGGGATTGACTGCAGGCGCGAGCCTATTACAGGCAGGCCACGAAGTCACGATTTTCGAGCAGGCATCCGAGTTGAGCGAGGTCGGAGCGGGTCTCCAGCTAAGCGCCAATGCAACCCATGTGCTCCACCATCTTGGGCTCGGGGAGGCGTTAGCCGAGGTGGGCGTTCGACCGGGGGCCTACGTCTTCCGGCTCCATGACACCGGTGAAGAGATTCAACGATTCGCGCTGTCCGATGAGCATGAGCA
>DAIRFP010000109.1:0-16448 GCA_036794995.1 Thermodesulfobacteriota bacterium
TGCTGCGATGACGGTCGGACAGACCCCCGATTAAAACATTCGGGGGTGACGCCTTTGGGATAAACTCTCATCGCTATGTTCTGATACCCCGTCAGCTTGCTACGGGGTTATTCAACGGCCTTTTCAAAGGTGCTCAGGAAATGTTAATAGGCAGTCATCGAGGAGGTGTCCAACATGGCAAATGAAGTTCAGGGGAGTGAAAGAGCGGGCGTCGAGGGCGACAAGAAAGTTACTGTGATGAATCCGGCGGGTTATCCTCCGCAGATAACCCCGAAACCGATGGCGCCGCGGCTGGATAGTCTGGACGGCAAGACAGTGTATTTAGTCGACCCGCGGTTCGACGACTCGGGCCTGTTTCTGCGCCAGGTGCAGAATTGGTTTGCCGATCACATGCCTTCGGTGAAGACGAATCTCGTCGAAATGTCGAGCGTCTACACCAAGGACGATCCGAAGACTTGGGAAATGATTAAAGCCAACGGCGACGGCGCCATCATTGGTGTCGGCCATTGAAGTACTTGCGCGCCGGCGGTCGCCGTGCACGCAATCGCTCTCGATAGCAAGTACGGTGTGCCTACCGTCGCTATCCATACCAACGCCTTCGAAAAGGCGGTGCAATCGGTTACCCGAATGCACGGCATGCCCGAGGCGCGTTACACTTTCGTGCCCCAGCCGGTGATGGGCAAAACCGCGGAACAACTACGGGCTTATGTCGAAGGCAAGAGCCCGATCAGCGGCAGGCCGGTAATGCAAGAAGTCATCGAAGGGCTCACGCGGCCCGCCGAGGGAGATCGCATCAAAGAGAGCAAGTTTGAGCGCTCGACGCCGAGAATGGTGGACTCCGACTCGGACGACAACCTGCATCGTTTGTTTTTGGAGAATAATTGGACGGACAAGCTGCCGATCGTGCTGCCGACGGAAAAACGCGTGGCGGAAATGCTCGCGCGCACGAGCCGCAAGCCGGACGAAGTCGCGGGGCATATGCGTTCGAACCAGTTTCGCCAGTACTGGGAATTCACGGTCGAAAAAGTCGCGATCAACGCGGTGATGGCGGGGGCGCGACCGGAGTATTTTCCGGTGATCCTTGCCTTGGCCTCGAGTGGCGTGAGCGCCCGCGGCAGCACCACCAGCTCGATGGCGGCGATGGTGGTCGTCAACGGTCCGATTCGCAACGAAATCGCCATGAACTCCGGCACCGGGGCCATGGCGCCGTACAATTACGCCAACGCCACCATCGGGCGCGCCTACGGCTTGCTGTCGCAGAATCTCCAGGGCGGCTCGCTGCCGGGGGACAGTTACATGGGCTCCCAGGGTAATGGCTACGCCTACGGCACCATGACCTTTGCCGAAAATGAAGAGCGCAGCCCCTGGGTACCGTTTCATGTCCAGCATGGATTCAAACCGACCGACAGCAGCGTGAGCATTTTCACCGGGTGCCGGTCCACCGCGTTTACGCTCGGCGTGCGCGAGAAATACTGGCGCGAACATGTGCGCAGCATGCTGCGCGGCATGGACGCGCACAGCGCGCCGACTTTCGTGTTGGATCCGATTGCGGCCAGACAATTTATCGACAGAGGTGGATTCGACACCAAGGAAAAGCTCATCCAGTGGGTCTACGAGAATGCGCTGATGCCGGCCGGCGAGTATTGGGATTACCAGCTAATTCAGAATTACATTTATCCCAGAGCGACTTTCGGCGAAGAACCCTATGCGTCGAAACTCAAAGCCGCGCCGGACGAGATGATCCGTATGTTCAAGCCCGACGAGATTCACGTCGTCGTGGTCGGCGGCGAAACCAACGGCTACTGGCGCATCATGGGCTGCAATTATCAGAAGACTGTGTCGGTCGATGAGTGGAGATGATCTTTCGTTCAAGCCGTTCAAAACGTTCAACGCGCTTGCACAGCTCCTTCATCCTCCCCCGCGTCGCGGGGGAGGAAAGAGGTGGGGGATTGAACGGAGCGCAGCGGTTGAACGGCTTGAACGTTTTGAACCTTCAGCGAGAGCGAACTATACATGGCGGATTATGACGTAGTAATCGTTGGCTCGGGGCTCGCTGGTTTGACCGCCGGCTTGTTCGCCGCGCGTCAGGGTCTGTCCACGTTAATACTGGAATCGAATATCCCCGGCGGACATCTGATCAGCATCGAAAAGATTGAAGACTTCCCTGGCTTCCCTGATGGCATCGCCGGTTACGACCTGTGTCCGCAGGTGCAGCGCCAAGCTGGAGATCAGGGAGCGGAGTTTCAACGCGCAGAAGTCCAAAATTTGGCAGCCCAAGAGCGCTGGTGGTCCGTGGTCACCGATGAAGAACGGCACCGCGCCAAAGCCGTCATCGTCGCCACCGGATCGCAGCTCAAAAACCTGGGCGTGCCAGGCGAGGAAAAATTAATGGGCCGGGGCGTCAGCCACTGCGCTAGCTGCGACGGTCCGCTCTATAACGGCAAAGTCGTCGGCGTGGTCGGTGGCGGCGACTCGGCGCTACAAGAGGCCCTCACGCTGGCGAATTTCGCCGAGCAGGTTTTGCTTTTCCACGACGGCCAAAAGTTTTCCGCGCAGCAAACGTATCAGCAGAGAGTCTTGGGTAACACTAAAATCACACCGCGCTACCAAACCGTCATCGAAGAAGTTCTCGGCGACGAAGTCGTCACCGGTGCGCGGGTGCGTGATCTTAAATCCGCCGATACTTCTCAAGTCGAGCTTACCGGTCTTTTCATCTACGTCGGTTTGCAACCGAACACGGCGTTCTTGAACGATCTCGTCAAGCTGAGCGAAAGCGGTTATGTCCCGACGGACAACTGGATGAAGACCACTCGCGACGGCCTCTACGCCGTCGGCGATATCCGCCAAGACTCAGCGCGCCAAGCGATCACATCCGCCGGCGACGGCGCCACCGCCGCGATCGCGGCGTATCGATACATCAAGGAGACTTTTCGCTAGTGTGCTCCATCATCCGTCATTCCCGTGACAACGGGAATCCAGGTGACGGACAGCGTCCGTCATACCGTTGAAAAACGGTATCCAGGTGGATGGTGGGTCTAGATTCCCGCGTCAGCGGGAATGACGTGCGCGACGAAAGGCTTTTTCGATTTCGGACTTTGGAGGAATGACCATGAATAAAACACTCAGGATGCTGGTATCGGCTATGGTAATCCTGGCTTGTGCCAGTTTTACCGACGCGCAGCAGCTCGCGAAAGTTTTCCGGATCGGCGTGCTGGTTACCGGTTCCGCCTCAACCCACAAGAGCCGCATCGATGCTTTCCGGCAAGGACTGCAAGAGCTGGGCTACATCGACGGGAAAAACGTTGTGCTGGAATTTCGCTATGCGGAGGGCAAGCGGGAACGATTCGCCGATCTGGCCACCGAGATGGTGCGTCTAAAACCTGACGTCATTGTCGTCGGAAGCGTTGGTTTCACGGCGGCCGTGAAGCAAGCGACCAGCAGGATTCCCATTGTCGTAGGCGGCGCCGGCGATTTGGTTGGGAGCGGGCTCGTTGCCAGTCTGGCGCGCCCGGGAGGAAATGTCACCGGCTCCACCGACATTTCGCCGGACTTAAGTGGCAAGCGGCTCGAGCTGCTAAAAGAAGCCATTCCAAAGGCGCGATGGGTGGCGGTACTTTGGCACGATGTTGCGGGCTCTTCTGATGCAGACGATATCAAACAAGCGGAAATTGCCGCTCGAGCGCTTGGGATAAAGCTTCAAGTTGTGTCAGTCCAAGCGCCTGATCGTTTTCAAGATGCTTTTGCCGCAATCAAGAAGGGAAACGCCGATGCGCTGGTCATCCTCCAGAGCGGCTTCACCAACTTTCATAGCAAACGGCTCCTGGAGCTGGCGGCCAAGAATCAGTTGCCGTCCATGTGCGAGGCGCCGAATTTTATCGAAGCGGGTTGTCTCATCTCGTACGGACCCGACGTAATCCACCAGTATCATCGTGCGGCAACGTTCGTTGACAAGATCCTCAAAGGCGCGAAGCCTGCTGATATTCCCGTGGAGCAGCCGAAGAAGTTTGAGCTCATCAGCAATTTGAAAGCCGCGAAGCAGATCGGCCTGACGATTCCGCCCAACGTGCTGGCGCGGGCGGATCGGGTGATTCAATGAACGGATCGAAACGTTCAAACAGTTCAAGCCGTTCAAAACGTTCAAGCCGTTGGGGAGGCGAGCAATTAGGGAATCTCAAAGCCGTCAAGCAGATCGGCCGACTTGTGGCGAATCTATTGGCAAGGGCCGACGGGATGACCAAATAACAGAGATCGGAAGTCAGAGGTCAGAGAATAGGTTCCAGCAAACGACAGGAGAAAAAAATCATGAGTAAAACAATTAGTTGCCTCGCGCTTAGCGCTTTGCTCTTCGCACTTAGCCTCCCCGCCCGGGCGCAGCAGCCGTCCAAGGTCGCCTCGATCGGATACTTGGCCTCTGGCGCCCTTTCCGCTGAGACTGAACGCACCGAAGCGTTGCGCCAGGGGCTGCGCGAGCTCGGCTACGCGGAGGGGAAAAATATTACCATTGAGTGGCGCTTTGCCGAGGGAAAGCTCGACCGATATCCAGCGCTCGCGGTCGAGCTAGTAAATCTTAAGGTAGATGTCATCGTCACAGCCGGTGGTGCCGCAACCCGCACAGCCAAGCAAGCAACGTCTACGATTCCTATTGTGATGGCGCAGGATCCCGATCCTATTGGAAGCGGATTCGTCGCCAGTCTGGCGCGGCCGGGCGGAAACATTACTGGACTGTCAGCGCTTGCACCGGAGTTAAACGGAAAACGACTGGAGCTTCTGAAGGAGATTATTCCTAAGCTCTCCCGCGTGGCCATTTTATGGAGTTCGACCCAGCCGGGCAACGCACAATCGTTAAAAGAGCTGGAACTCGCCGCAAAAGCGTTCGGAGTGAAGCTTCAATACCTAGACGTCATAAGCCCCAAGGACATTGAGACCGCGTTCCAGGCCGCAAAAAAGGCGCGTGCCGACGCAGTTCTCACTCTAACGAGCGCCATCCTCACTAGGCATCGATCGGAGATTGCTGAACTGGCGCTAAAGCACCGGCTGCCGGCGACTCATGGCTTCAGTTCGTTTGCAGAAGACGGGGGACTGATGTTTTACGGCCCGAACGTCGTCGACTTGACCCGGCGCGCCGCGACCTACGTCGACAAGATTCTGAAAGGCGCGAAGCCCGCCGAACTCCCAGTCGAGCAGCCGAAGAAGTTCGAGTTCATCGTCAATCTGAAAGCAGCGAAGCAGATCGGCCTGACGATTCCGCCCAACGTGCTGGTGCGGGCGGATAGAGTCATAAAGTGAGAAGGGGCGAGTGTCAAGTGTCGAGTGACAAGTGGAAAAGACATGAAGAAAAAAATCACAGTCCTTAATTTTTGCGCGATGCTCTTTGCGCTTAGCTTTTCAGTTCACGCCCAGGAAAATTTCTTCCAAGGCAAGTCGATAAGAGTTGTTCGCGGCGGGCAGCCTGGCGATCTTTATGATCTGTGGACGCGGCACATCGCTACCTACCTGGGGAAACATATTCCCGGCAATCCGAGCGTCACCGTGCAGAACATGCCCGGCGCGGGCTCGGTCATTGCGGCAAATTATGTCTACAACGTCGCCAAGCCGGACGGGCTGACCCTGGGCTCGCTCAATTCGGCCATCTACATGGATCAAGTGATCGGCCGTAAGGAAGTGCAGTTCGACTGGGCGAAGTTTAATTGGATCGGCACGCCGGAGCCGACCGAGCTGTTATTTATCATTCGCGGTGATAGTCCGTACAAGACTATCGACGATTTGCGGAAAGGCGTGGAGCCGCCCAAATGCGGCTCCACGGGCACGGCCTCGATTACTTATCACATCCCTAAGCTCATCGAGGACGTTCTCGGCGCCAAGTCTGTCATCATCGCCGGATATCAAGGCGCCGGGGATATCGACCTTGCCCTGGAGCGTGGCGAGTTGCAGTGCCGGCTGATCACCATCGCGGCGTTCTTTGGCCGCGAACCGCACATCACCTGGTTCAAAAGAGGGTTCACCCGTCCGCTCGTGCAGACCGGTCGCAAACGCGATCCTTTGCTGCCGGACACACCCACGTTCTACGAGCTGATGGATCGCTACAAAACGCCTGATGCCGACCGGCGCTTGGTTACGCTGATCATGGCGTCAAACGAGTTTGGCCGGCCATGGACTGCGCCTCCGAACATGCCTGCGGATAGAATTAAAATTCTCCGCGACGCTTGGAACAAAACGCTCAAAGATCCCGATCTCTTGGCCGATGCGAAAAAGCGCGGCTGGCCGGTGGATCCTATCGGCGGCGAGGAGCTCGCGGCGTTGGCCAAAGAGGTAACCACGCAGCCGCCGGAGGTCGTTCAGCGGCTGAAAAAACTCTTGGGAGAATAAACCACAGGCAAACTGGAGTAATGGAGTGATGGAGGATTGGGTTTGAATCACTGCAGGTTTGATTCCCCGCAGCTTGCTGCGTAAAGAGGTATTCCCAGACCTCTTAGAGTCCGTCATTCCCGAATGCATCTATCGGTGGCTGGGCTCGCCACACTGAGCTTGTCGATGTGGAATCCAGGCGAGACCGGAACTGGACCCCGGCTTTCGCCGGGGTGACGAACGTGTCTAACGGAAACCAGTCGTGCAAAGAACGTTGTTATCGTGTTTGTCTGCTGGTGCCCGCGCTTTCAGCAGGAAGTCTAGTGTCGCGCTTCCTAAAATTCCGTCATTCCGGCGTAGGCCGGAATCCAGGTTCCTGGGGGCGATGACCGTCGGACAGACCCCAATTAAAACATTCGGGGGTGACAACTTTGGGATAAACTCTCATCGCTATGTTCTGATACTCCGTCAGTTGCTGCGGGGTAATTCAATCCCCAACACTCCAATACTCCATCACTCCATTCTTAAGGAGGTTTTATGGCGGCCAAATATCGCGCAGATCACATAGGCAGTCTACTGCGGCCCACTGATCTTTTGCAATTCCGCGGCAGCGAGCGGGTGGACCAAGAACAGCTGCGGGCGCTGGAAGACAAGCACATCTTACGCGTACTGCAAAGCCAGAAGGATCTCGGATTCAAAATTTTCACCGATGGCGAGTTGCGGCGGCTCAACTTCATGAGCGACTTCAACGAAGCGGTGGAGGGGCTGGACGAAAGTGATAACCTGCTGCGCTCATGGCAGGCCGGCGGCGGCTCTTCAAATGCGCCCTCACGCGTTCCGGGGATCGTCGTGGGCAAAATCAAGCAGACCCGACGCTTGACCCAACATGAGCACGCTTACCTGAAGGAGCATAGCCCCGGTGACATCAAGATCACCTTGCCAACCGCCAATCAGTTTCCGGCGATCTATTACAAAAAGGGAATCAGTGACAAAGTCTACCCCAGCTATTCCAACTTTCTGTGGGACATTGTGCCGATCATCAAATCTGAGATACAGGCGCTGGTGAGCGAAGGGACGCAGTACGTACAGATCGACGCGCCGCGCTACAGCTACTACATCGATCCGAAGTGGCGAAACTACGTCAAGAACGAAATGGGAGTCGACCCTGACCAGGCGCTGGACGAAGCGATTCGCGTGGACAACGCTTGTTTGGAGGGCGCTAAGCGCCGGGGCGTGACCTTGGCCATCCATCTCTGCCGCGGCAACAACCGCAGCCAGTGGTACGCCGAGGGCGGCTACGACGCTATCGCAGAGAAACTCTTCGGCCAGCTTCAGGTGGATGCGTTTCTGCTCGAGTACGAATCGGCACGTGCCGGCACGTTCGAGCCGCTGCGTTTCGTGCCCCCCGGCAAGACGGTCGTGCTCGGGCTTCTAAGCAGCAAGTTGCCCGAGCTAGAGTCACGAGAGCAGCTCCAGAGGCGCATCGACGAAGCGAGCAAATACGTGCCGCTGGAAAACTTGGCCATCAGTCCACAGTGTGGCTTTGCTTCCACCATGGAAGGGAATCTGCTGACTGAAGACGAGCAGTGGCTAAAGCTCAAGCTGGTGGTAGATACCGCCATGAGTGTGTGGGGGCAAACATAGGTTGGCTGGCGGTCGTTCCAAAAGCCCCATCGCGTGGCCGCCGTTTAGAAATGTTCCCAGCTATTGGCCGATGAGTAGCTGAATAGATTTTATGATCTAAGCCGATATCTCAGGATCATTTATTATTCCCCGGCGACTCCGATAAATCCTCATGGCGCACAAGGTTACTGGGCCGGCCCTCCCCGTCGAGCTTTACACCTCCTTCAGCCACGGCTTGTCGAATGCGCTGCCACTCATCGCGGTAGGTAATGGTGTGGCCGCGAAAGTGCGGCATCACATAGCGGGCAAAAAGCTCCAGTGATCGGCGCAGCTTTTCAGACCCCGTCCACTCATGGGTGGTCAGCATGAGCCCGCCGAAGCCCCCTGTCTCCGCCTGGAGACGCTCGATTTGCGCGATGGCGTCCTGTGGTGTCCCGATGATCCAGTCCCGCCGGTCGGCGCCGGAACGCGGCGTGATTTCATGGCCAGGCTGGCCGGGATAAGACTCATAGGGCGCTTTCAGTCCAATGGCAAAGAAATATTCCATGTCGCGCCTGATGCCCGCTTCGACGTCGGCCCAGGCCTCCTCGCGACTCTCCGCCAGGTAGACGCAGGTGGCGATGCGCCAGTTTTCGCGGGAAGTTTTGACGCCATGTTTGGCCGCCGCCGCTTCAACTTTCTGCCATTGGTCCGCGCTGTTTCTATTTTTCCCGGCAGGCGACAACAGCAACATGCCGTGCCTGCCGGCAAGCTCGATGCTGACCGGATTTCCGGAGGAAGCGATGGCCAGGGGCAAACGCGGCTGCTGATAGGAACGAAGCTGCAACCGCATCTGTTTGAACCTCCAGAAGCGCCCCTCAAAGTCGAGGGGATCAGGGGACTCGAGCAGACGAACGATAATCTCCACCGACTCTGCCAGCATGGGATAGAGCTTTTCATTGGCCAAGCCGAAGAGTTTTTTGTCGGTGATCAAGTTGCACGGTCCGACGCCCAGGATGACGCGGCCCCGGGTGAGATGGTCGAGAAAAGCCATGCGTTCTGCGACATGGAACGGATGATGAAAGGGAAGGCTCAGTACCGAGGTACCGAGGCGGATGCGATGCGCATGGGCTGCGGCTTTGGCGAGGACCATCTCCGGTGCGGGCATGGTCTCCCAACCGCCGGAGTGGTGTTCCCCGATGAAGAATTCGTCGAAGTCCAGCGCATCGGCGTAATGGATCAGCGAAATGTCACGGTCAAAGGCCAGCGCCGGATTTTCGGATGGGTGGTGCAGTGGCATCATAAAGAACGAGAATTTCATAAACAGTCCCTCGTCGTGTACCCGGGTGGCATGACATCGCTGTTCTGTTGGGCTTTCGATTCGTCGCCGCAGGGGTCTTCGCCAATGAGGCAACGAAGCAGTCTATGGGTGTCGTGCATCGCCACGGACTGAGGAGGCCCATGCGGCGCTTATTCTACTCGGGGGAATTGGGGCGTCAAACGGTATTTTTTGGGCTCGTGGAGTCGAGAGGCGTTAGGTGTCGGAAAAAAATCCAGGCTGCATTGGGTAAAGAGACAGGCGACAGCCCGCACGCAAATTCCCCTGCAGTTCGCCCAAAAAGAAAGTGGGGTGCAATCCGACCTATTGCACCCCACTTGGATTACCCTAGAACGAGTAGTTTACCAGCGACTGCGTCCGCCGTTTCTATCGCCGCGACCGCCGCCGCCCTGACTATCACGGTTTTCCATTGGCTTGGCTTCATTGACAGTCAGCTTACGTCCGTCGAGTTGCGTGCCGTTTAAACCATCGATGGCTTTCTGGGCCTCGTTTCCGGTACCCATCTCGACGAAGCCGAAACCCCGTGACTGGCCCGTAAACTTATCCGAGATTACTCGGGCAGACTCAACCGTGCCGTGGGCTTCAAATATTTCCTGCAGTTTCCCGTCCGTTACGGAATAAGGCAAACCGCCTACATATAACTTGTTATTCATGTTCTCCTCCAATTAAGAGACTGTTGGTGTCTTTGACCCTGGGAAGCTGACCGCTAATGGGAGCAGAACATGTGGGACTGAATGAGGGAAACCACGCTCTGGTCGGTGTGTCCGTTAGATATCGTTTCGCAAGGAGAGACTGACGCGGCCTTCAACTTTTTGCTATCTCCTCTTTCAGAAGGCCTTTTACTGAAGTAGGTAGATTGAAGCTACGCTGTTTAGCTCTGCATGTCAACCTGCGCGGCTTTTTTTGCGAGCGGCAAGCTTTTTCGTCTGACGATTGCGCTGTTTTAAGCAGGCAGGAACCGCGCTTTGGTCCGTTGCGTCTTTGATTCCCTGACAAGCCAAACACGCCGGGCAAATCCAGCCACCGCATTGACAGCGTCCTCCCGGCTTGTCGCCAAAGCCCGGCTTACTGTTGAAGGAGTAACCGCAGTGGGGGCAGACGACCCGTGCAACTCCTTCCAGAACCTCGAAATCCTCGGCCGGCGCGATTCGCCGCATGGACTCACCTGTAACCACCACCCGATATTGAAAACTCTGTCTGGT
This sequence comes from Thermodesulfobacteriota bacterium, assembly GCA_036794995.1. Classification (GTDB taxonomy): domain Bacteria; phylum Desulfobacterota; class Binatia; order UBA9968; family UBA9968; genus DAIRFP01. Next base: position 10,489 of record DAIRFP010000109.1, read on the forward strand.
GCCGGGCAGATCCATTAATGCGCCATGCGTTGTGAAACAACTTTTGATCTCGGTGGTGCCATCTATGCGCCCTTCATAGCCGACCGTTTTATGTCGAATCAGTGTCCCGTCCTGTAATTTTACTTCCGCTAAGGTTTTTGACATGTTACCTCCCAAGACCAATTAAGCCTTAACATCGCTGGATCGCTGTGAGCCAGTATTAAAGGCGCTTTCATAGTAGCACTCTTAGTCCAGATTCAACAACTGCGGGGGGTTGAATCAAACTGCCAAGCTGCAATCAGGTCTTCTGGGAGCTAACGCACGTAGATGTGGACAGAGCCTTCGTCGACGGTGTGGCTGCGTGTGATCAGATTGACAATGCTACGGACGTTCCGGCTGACATCACCGATATGGCCGACAGGAAAACCGTTTTGCAAGAACCGGCCAATAAATTTGTCCTCCCCCAAAGTTACGATCTCGAGATATTCCGCGTTATCTTCTTTGAAGTAACGTTCGGTGCCAGGGGCTGGGCTATCCAATTGAGTCTGGAGTTGCCTCGAAATCTTAATGCCAACAAAAAAACGCTTATCCGGTTCAAGCATTAACGTTTCTCCTTTCCCTATAAATATCACAGGTGCTTGAAAACAGCCATAGAAAGATACAACGGCCCAGGGCAATTCAAAGTCAGTTTCACCTTACTGAATTGGATTCACAACTCACGGTTGTCCAAAAATCCCCCCTTCCCCCCTTTTTGAAAAAGGGGGGAATAGAAAGTCTCCCTTTGTAAAGGGAGATTCAGAGGGATTTTTCAACTGCTCAACACGACTTGGACCAGACGCTGACAACGGCCCATTGTACTTTGCAGGTTGCTCGGACGGCCGCGGTGGTTGCCGCAGCAGCAGGGAATTGCTGCCTTCTCCGGTTGGAAGCAAATGTGGTTTTTGACGGATCCGTTCGTCCGTGGTATCAATCGCCACGGCGACGATCTAACTAGGAGGGCTATATGGGCTCCATGATTCAAATCGGGATCGCAGTGTTGCTGGCGCTGCTTGCGTCCGGCTTCGAAGTTTCTGCCCAGACCGTCAAAATCGGCGCGGTGGTGCCACTTACCGGGCGCTATGCGGCACTGGGTGCTCAAGTTCGGGCCGGTTACGAGATTGCTGTAGAGCAGATCAACGCCGCCGGTGGAGTAAGCGTGGGCGGCAAGAAGATGGGGCTCGAACTGGTGATGTTGGATGATGAGTCGGATCCCACCAAAACAGTGGCGCGCCTGGAGACCCTGGCCACCCAGGGTGTCGTCGCCTATCTGGGTGGGGCCGGATCCGATCTTCACGCCGCGGCTGCTTCCATCGCGGATAAGAATAAGATTCCTTACCTCGGCATTGCCTTCGCCTTGAATAGCATTCACAAACAAGGCTTGCGCTATCTTTTCTCACCCTTTCCGAAGTCGCCGGATCTCACCAAAGAGACTTTTGTTTTTCTGGACGCCCTGATTCCAGCACCCCAGCGGCCGCGGAAAGTGGCGCTGATTCTCGAAAGGACGGACTGGGGCAAAGAGATGGGCTCGCTGTGGGAGGGCCTGGCCAAACAGCATAATTATCAAGTGGTGGCAAGCGGCGAATATGCACCGGGCGCCAAGGATTTTTCCGACCTGATTCTCAAAGCCAAGACGGCGGGCGCCGAGGCGGTATTCAGCCTGCCTTCGCCTCCCGACGGTATGACCATCGTCAAACAAATGAAAGAGCTAGATTTCAATCCCAAGGCTGCGGTTTTTATTCGAGCATCTGATCCGCCGGTGTGGTCGCAGAACCTCGGCAAGGACGGCGACTATGTTCTGCTCTCTCCTGGTTGGCACTTCGCGGCGCGTTTTCCAAAGGTAAAGGAACTGAATGAGGCCCATCAGAGGCTCTTCAAACGCTCCGCCGACCCGCTGGTCGGCCCTGCCTATGCCTGCATTCAAATCCTTGGCGAAGCCATTCCCCGCGCTGGCGCTCTCGACCGTGACAAGCTTCGCGACGCCATTGCCGCCACCAACATGACGACGGTGGTGGGTCCGGTGCGCTTTCGATCGGACGGCACCGGCGAGGTTACAGTGTTTTTCCAACAATGGCTCAAAGGCAAGCAGGAGCTGATCTGGCCTAAGGAGTTTGCCACGGCATCGTTTGCCTTTCCGGCGCCGCCGTTTGGTCAACGCTAGCGCCGGTTACGTCATTTTGGATTTCGGCCGAAGGGACCGATCAGCCTCGGGCTGAGCCGATTCTGGATTGATCGAAAATTTAGAATCTAAAATCGAAAATCCAGTGACCCTTCTTACCCTCGATCGAGTCTCCAAGAGTTTTGGCGGTGTTGCTGCTGTCAAGAATGTCAGCCTGGCCGTTGAGGCCGGCGAGATCGTTGGCGTGATGGGGCCCAATGGGTCGGGGAAGACCACCCTTTTCAATCTAGTTAGCGGCGCGATCATTCCCGACGCGGGTGAGGTTCGCTTTCTCGGCGAACGTATCAATGGCCTTCCGCCCCATCGGATTTGTCGCCGCGGTCTTGCCCGCACGTTCCAACTGGTTCGACCGTTTCTCGGCCTGACGGCCTTAGAAAATGTACTGGTCGGGCTGGGCTATGGCCGCGAGCGAGTGTCCGGAACCGCCGCCCGCAACAAAGCGCTTGAACTCTTGATCACGGTGGGCCTGGGTGGTCAGTCGAGCCGTCCCGCCCATACACTCACCGTGATGGACAGGAAACGTCTCGAGTTGGCCCGTGCCCTCGCTACGGCTCCGAAACTCTTGTTGCTGGATGAATTCATGGCCGGGCTCACGCCCGCCGAAACCGGACAGGCGATCGACCTCATCCGTTCCCTATGCAATCAAGGGGTGACCCTGCTTCTGGTAGAGCATATCGTTTGGGCGCTGCTCGATCTGTCGCATCGCATCATCGTGTTGAGTGCTGGAGAAAAAATTGCCGACGCCGCGCCGTCTACCATCGCGAAGGATCCGCACGTGATCGAAGTCTATCTGGGAGAAAGCGTTTCGGTTTGATCCACACAATGCTCAGAAAATCATAACCGCAAAGGACGCATAGAACTCAAGATCTGATTTTGCTGAAAAGCGACTTTTCATGCTTCGACGGCTCAGCATGAACGGAAAACGTAAATGTTCCTTTGGCAATTCCCGTTCGCCCTGAGCTTTGTCGAAGGGTGAACCAGGGTTTTTCGGCGGAATCAAATTTTATATGTGACCTTTGCGTTCGCTGTGTGAGCTAAGCTAGAAGATCATGCTTGAAGTGGAGAATGTTGAAGTTTCCTATGGCGCGCTGCCGGCGTTGCACGGGGTGAGCCTGATAGTTCGTCCCGGAGAGATCGTCGCTCTCGTCGGTCCCAACGGCGCCGGGAAATCCACCCTGCTCAAGGCGATTGCGGGATTGATGGCGGTCCGCAAAGGGGCGATTCGTTGGGAGAGTAAACGCCTCGACACTCAACCCCCTGAGCGGATCGTCGAATGCGGCGTTGCGTTGGTTCCCGAGGGGCGCCGTCTGTTCGGGCGGATGACGGTGCGGGAAAATCTCGAACTCGGGGCGTTTACGCGACGCGCGCAGAAAGAACGACGCCACCAGATGGACCGGGTCTACGCGATTTTTCCCCGGCTCCGCGAGCGCGAGCAGCAGCTCGCCGGATCGCTTTCAGGCGGCGAACAGCAAATGCTGGCCCTCGGCCGCGCGCTCATGGGGCTTCCACAGCTGTTGTTGCTCGACGAACCTTCCCTCGGGCTGGCGCCGCGCGTCGTCGAATCGATATTTTCCATTCTCACAGAGCTCCATGGCGACGGTATGAGTCTGCTCATTGTAGAGCAGAGCGTTCACGCAGTGCTGGCCCTGGCCCAACGCGCCTACATCCTCGAAGGCGGAAAAATTGTCGGCGAGGGCGAGGGGCAGTCATTGCTCAAAGACGACCACGTCCGCGCAGCCTACTTGGGTCCGCTCGCGCGAGGGGGTGCCGCGTGATTCTCACCCAACAACTTATCCTGGGGTTGCTTGTGGGCGGTCTTTACGGCCTCGCGGCGGCTGGCCTCTCTTTGACCTTCGGTGTTCTCCGCGTCTTGAACGTCGCCCACGGCGAGCTGCTGATGCTGGGGGGCTACGGGGCATTCTGGCTGTTCACCGGTTGGCGGATCGATCCCTTTGTTTCTCTACTTGGCATCGGGCCGGCGCTGTTTGTTGTTGGGCTGCTGCTCTATTGGACGCTGTTTCAATTCGTCGTGAAGGCCCATGAAGAAGTCCGCATAAAGAACTCGCTGCTGATCGGATTCGGTCTTACCTTGGTCTTGCACAATCTCGCCATCCGTCTTTGGACCGCCGATGAGCGGGCGGTGACCACCGCCTACGCAGGCGCCGTGCTCAGGATCGGCACGTTGGCCATACCCCTTGTCCGTTTGACCAGCCTCGTGCTCGCGTTTGCCATTCTGACGGCGCTGCACCTGTTTCTCACGAGGGCGCGCTGGGGCCGCGGGATTCGCGCCACTGCCGAAGATTGGGAGGCGGCGGCGCTTATGGGAATTCCGGTGGGGAGAACTTACCTGCTGGCTTTTGCTCTTGGGACCGCGCTGGCGGGCATCGCAGGCGGACTGGTCAGCGTTTCCTATTCGATCAGCCCATCCATCGGTCTCGAGTGGACTTTGAAATCGCTGATTGTCGTCGTGCTGGCGGGGTTGGGCTCTCTGTTTGGATGTTTCGCCGGTGGACTTTTGCTCGGGCTCGCGGAGGCGATGAGTGTGGTGTTTCTCGGCGGTCCGTACCGAGAGGTGGTTGGGCTGGTTCTGTTTCTGGTTATTTTAGTGGTGCGACCGCAGGGACTGTTCGGAGGACGCGGATGAAATCCCTGCTCGGAGGGATTGTGCTTGCGGTTGGATTTGCCGCGCTGCCTTTTTTTAGCGCGCGCAATGATCTGCTCAATCTCTGCGTGCAAATCTTCCTAGCCATCGCCCTGGCTCAAAGCTGGAACTTATTGGGCGGCTATGCGGGGCAGATTAACCTCGGCCATGCAGCCTTCTTCGGTCTTGGCGCGCTGGCGACGCGAATGCTCTGGGTGGGAGGTATCCCGCTCTATTTGGCATTAAGCGCCGGTGCGGCTGTGGCGACAGCGTTTGGCGTTTTGATTGGAGGGCCGGCTTTTCGTCTCCGCGGCGCCTATTTCGCCATCGGAACCCTCGCCCTAGCCGAGATCCTGCGCATCACGGTGGGAAACCTTATGCCGGAAATTTCTACTATCCCCGCCTCCGATCTCGCGTCCTATAGTATTTTGCCGCGCTACTATCTTACTCTGGCGATAGCGGTGATTTGTGTTGTGGTGGTCGCGGCGTTGGTGCCTTCGCGAGTCGGGCTCGGGATCCGAGCGGTGCGGGAGGATGAAGCGGCGGCGGAAGCTTCGGGAGTCGGCGCCTTCCGTCATAAGTTGCTTGCGCTGGCGGTCTCGACGGCCTTGGCGGGGCTCACCGGCGGCGCTTATGCCCACTATCACGTGAGTTATTATCCGCAGCACGCTTTTTCTCCGGCGTGGACGTTCGATGCCGTGCTCATCTCCTTCATCGGCGGAGTGGGAACGATTCATGGGCCGGTGTTAGGCGCGTTCTTTTATGTCATTCTTAAGGAAGTTCTAGCGGTTAAGCTTGTCGAGCTACATCTTTTGGTTTTTGGTGTGCTATTTATTCTCGTTGTGTTGTTCCTACCAGGCGGTCTCGTTGAAGCCTGGAACCGAGCGCGGCGGCTCTTAACCGCCAAGGACGCATAGAACTCAGAAGTTGCCTTTGTGGCCTCTGTATTCTAGCTGGCTGATTCAATCAATGCGGGTTTGATTCCCCGCAGCTTGCGGTATAAGGAGCTATTCCCAGACCTCTTAGAGTCCGTCATTCCCGAATGCATCTATCCCTCGATTTCCCTCGGGACGGTGAGGTTCTCGAACCGTCGGGAATCCAGGCGAGACCGGAACTGGACCCCGG
>DAIRFP010000374.1:0-3807 GCA_036794995.1 Thermodesulfobacteriota bacterium
TTTCGGAGGGCCAATGTTACCTGAAATCTCACGAGAAAAGCAGCTCGGCATCCTACGCAAGATGCTGATGATCAGGCGCGCCGAGGAGCATGTCATCCGTTTCAACGAAGAACACGAGGGACTCATCCGTGGCCACTTTCATGTTTACATCGGCCAGGAGGCCACCGGCGTTGCTGTCTGCGAAGCTTTAACGAATGAGGATTACGTCTTCAGCACGCACCGAAATCACGGCCACGTCATCGCCAAGGGCGGCGATCCAGGAAAAGTTCTGGCGGAGATCATCGGGCGCGAAACCGGCTACTGCCGCGGGCGGGCGGGGACTTTTCACGTGGCCGCCCCTGATCTGGGAATCATTCACACCTCGGCCATCGTCGGCGGCTGTCTCGCGCTTGCCGCCGGAGCGGCGTTTGCCTCTCAGGTGCAGCAATCCAGCGCGATCTCCCTGGTATTCTTCGGCGACGGCGCCATGGAGGAAGGAGTTTTCTACGAGGCGCTGAACATCGCCAAGCTCTGGCAGTTACCGCTGATTTTCTTAATGGAAAACAATTATCGGCGAGCTGGCCGCAGCGGTTCGAGCCATAGCGCAAAAGAACTCTCAAACGTTCCCCGGGCCCTCGACGTCGAAACTACAGTCGTGGACGGAGGCGACGTGGGTGCCATGTATAAGACTACATCGGAGCTGGTGCGGCGGACGCGCGCTGGGGAGGGGCCGTTTTTTGTCGAAGCTCGCACCCATCCCTGGCCGGGCAACGACGGCGCTCATCCCAAGCTCGTTGCCGGAATCACAAATATAGAATGGGCCTGGGATGCCGGCGGAGTGCCTGACGCGGTGCGTTCCTGGTATGCGGAAGGTGATCCTGTGCTCATCTTCGCCCGGGAGCTGGTAAAAGACGGCGGCGTCAGCCGCGATGAGATCCACCGTTTGGACGACGCCGTGCGTAAAGCAGCCGATGACGCGGCGCGCTTCGCGTTGGAAAGCCCGCTTCCGGATCCAAAAGCCGCGATGAACTTTGCTTATGCGGGAAGAGGTAATTGAACAATGGCGCAAGAAATGACCTTTGGAGAAGCCCTCGTCAGCGCGCTGGGAGAAGCCATGGAGCAAGACCGGCGCGTGGTCTTGATCGGCGGCGGGCTGGTAAGCTCTGGACCCGGCCAGGCGCGATTCGCCCGTTTGCGGCAGAAATTTTCCGGCCGGATCAAGTCTCCGCCCATCGCCGAGCTTGGCTTCTGCGGCATAGCGGCGGGAGCGGCCATGGCCGGCCTTCGACCGCTCGTCGATATCGGCACCGCAACGTTTTCCTACGAAGCAATTCCGCAGATCGTCAACGAGGCGGCCATCGCTTACTCGAACTCCGGCGGCCAAACCAACGTGCCGGTTACTTACTTCATGCGCTACGGGATTCGCGGCGGCGGCGGCGTTCAACATTCCGGGAGCCCGCAGCCGTGGTACTGGAACACGCCGGGCCTGCAGGTGGCGATGCCCTCCAGCCCAGCGGATGCCAACGGACTGCTGCGGACGGCTTTGTTAAAGAGCGAAAACCCAACCATTTTCTTTGCCCATGAGAGACTCATGGATGAGCACGGTCCGGTTCCCGACGGCAACTATGAGATTCCCTTCGGCCAAGCGGCCGTCAAACATGAAGGCCGTGACGTCACCATTATCGCCACGGGTGTCCAGGTGCCACGTGCGCTGGCCGCCGCCGAGACCTTGGGGAAGGAAGGAATCTCCGCGGAAGTTGTCGATCCTCGAACTCTAGAGCCACTGGATCGCAACACTTTGCTCGCTTCGGTAAAAAAGACCGGTCGGGTTGTAGTCACCGACGAAAGCCACGATAACTGCAGTGTTGCCGCCGGACTGGCTGCCATCATCGCGGATGAGGCCTTCGCGAGCCTGCGCGCGCCGATCAAGCGCGTCACGATCCCCCATGTGCCCGTGCCCTTTGCCGTGCCACTGGAAGATTACGTAACTCCCACTGCCGGGCGCATCGTGGATACGGTGAGATCCCTGCTCCGATCGGCTTGAGCCGCTTGAACGGTCCATCGATCAGAGGCTTCAACCTCGTGGAGGCAATAACCGATGGCATACTGCTCAGTGAACGGGATCAAGATTTATTACGAGGTTTCGGGTGAAGGGTTTCCTCTGCTCCTGATCCATGCCAATCCCTTCGACCATCGGCTTTGGCTCTACCAGATCGCGCGTTTCTCGACGTTTTTTAAAGTTATCGCCGTCGATCTTAGAGGTTATGGGCATTCCGACAAACCCACCTCGAAGACGAGTCTCGCCATGATGGCGGAGGACGTCATGGGCGTCTGCCGCAAGGAAGAAATAACCGAAGCCATCGTCGCGGGCATCAGTGTGGGCGGCAACGTTGCGCTTCAGCTTGGTCTCGACCACCCCGAAATCTTTAAAGCGCTCATTTTGGTCGGCTGCAGCTCGGGTCCCAGCGATCACGGAACACGTACAGATGGCTATATGAAACAAGGGGTGGAGCAGTATCACAGCAAGCACCTGCACGCTTTGGTCAGTGGGGAATTCAGCGAAAGCAGTTTGGGAAAATATCTCCTGGGGCTGTTCACCGATACGGACCCTAAACTAAAGCCGGAAGCTTTGAAAAGCATCTTCGAGGCCCTGGAAGTTAAGAATCTCAGTCCCCGATTAGCGGAGCTCCGGATGCCCGTGCTAACACTCAATGGCGAACTGGACGGCACGTTGCCTCGTACCCGCGAGATGAGCCAAAAAATCCCCGGCGCTGTGCATCAAATTATTCCCGGAGCGGGTCACGCGTGCTGTTTGGAAAACCCAGCCATTTTCGACCAGCTCGTCCAAGACTTTCTCAGGAAGCATAACTTCATGTCATAACCGTCGGGAAAACCGATGAAGATCCCTTGGAGCTTGATACTGCTCCTCCTATTTTGCTCTCTCCACCCGGCGACTGCAGCCCATGGGCAGAATCTCGAACGGGTGATGATGGCCGTTCCGGGCATCGGGCTGAGCCAACTCCCGGCATTCGTGGCGCAAGAAAAGGGGTTTTACAAACAAGAGCGCCTCGAGGTTTTGATCATCGCGATGGATGGCACGGTGGCCACACGGGCGATGATCGGAGGCGATATCGATTTCAATCTCGCCTTCGCATCGGGAGTGTCTGCGATACTCAACGGCGCGCCCGTCAAAGGAGTCATGGGCATCACCAATCGAGGGACACAGAGCTTCGTAGTTAGGCCGGATATCGGCACCGCGGCGGACCTCAAGGGCAAGATCGTCGGCGTGAGCGGTTTCGGCGGATCAACCCACCATGGTGCCCTGCTCGTGCTTGACCATCTCGGTCTCGATCCTAAGGATGTTTCCGTTCTCAACGTGGGGAACAGCTCGCTCCGGCTTGCGGCGCTGCGGTTTAAAAAAATCGACGCTACGATTCTGGATACGGCCTTTATCCGCAAGGCCGAAGAATTAGGATTCAAGCGGTTCGTCTCGCTCGCGGATCTCGGCGAAATCCCCTCCACCGGGATCACCGTCACTACGACAAAATTAAAGGAGCAACCCGATCAGATCAGGCGGGTGATAAGAGCCACCTTGCAAGCAACCAGCTACTTCAAAAAAAATCGTAACGAGATGATTGCCTTTATAGCGCGGAAGCTCGTGGTCGAGACCAAAGATGCCGAGGAGCTTTTTGATCTTGGCGTGAAGGTTTTCAGCAATAATGGGAAAATATCGGACGAAGGCCTGAGCGTGCTGCTACGGCAAAGGGATCCAAAACGCCAGACACGCCTCAAGCCTTCAGACCTGGTGGACTGGTCTCTGCTTCCCAC
>DAIRFP010000375.1:0-3790 GCA_036794995.1 Thermodesulfobacteriota bacterium
GTTCTTTGCGGTGAATCCTATTTTTTCTTGTACAATCCGTCGATGAAGCCGCTCTGATCCAACTCGCGAATAAAACTCATATCGACGAAATCCTCCGGCTTGCCGGGTTTGCCCTTGGCCTCAGTTGCTAGGATCGTTTTGATCCCTTCCAGAGAGGGATATTGCTTCCTGGGCAGTACGGCGTCATTGAGCAGATTCGCCCAGGTTTTTTCCAGGATATCGGGTTCCACCCCCCGGCCAAAGTACTTGGCCAAGGTTTTAATCGAGATTTCCTTGTCCGTATAAATGCGATGCACGGCTTCCACCTGAGATTTGACGTAGCGCCTGACGATATCCGGATTTTCACGGATGTACTTTCTTGTTGTCCCCGCGCTGGTGTGCTGAAAGACAAAGCCCAGCTTGGGTAGGTCCGCCAAGACTGTCATTCCGCGCTTGTGGCCGATGAAACTTGCGGGCGGGTTAATGACCGTGGCCTGTACCCGTCCGGTCAAAGTAGCGTCCATGCGGGCGCCAGTGCTGCCAATTTGGACAAGGGTAACATCTTTGCCGGGAGTCAATCCGATTTTGGATAGCGCAAAACGCGCGATAAAATCCGACGCCGAACCGAAGCGGCTGATGGCCACGGAGCCGCCCTTGAGCTGCTCGGGCGTCTTGATCTGGGGCTGTGCCATCAAATAGTAATTGAGCGATGTGACGCCGCCGACGATGAGCACTGTATCAGAGCCGGCCAGAGCACTATTAACTACTGCGGCTCCTGCCACTTGGCTCATGGGCGTATCTGCCGAAACCAAAGCCATAACAGCCGTGGTGCCGCCGGTGAAATAGATCAATTGCGCGTCGAGGCCGTTTCTTTGAAAGATTCCCGCTTCCTTGGCCACCCACGCCGGCAGTTGATCCCCACTGATAGCGCTGTAACCGACGTTGATCTTAGTTAATTGAGCGCCGACGGAAGCGATCCAAACGGCCGAGAGCCCCATCGCAAGCACAATTGCGCCGATGGTCTTCGCTGTCTTCATAATATCCTCCTTAAATCTACCGCCACTGTATAGGCCTCGTAAGCTCAACGATCATACCGGATTTTTTACCTGAGTCTATAGCCCCGGCAACTGGGGCTTCCTGGGTTTAACCCATCTTGATTGCCGCCAAGCGGCATTCCTGTTTTCGTTTGACAGCGGTTCAGTCCTAAAATAAACGTTGCAGGGCACAGCCCTTTCAGGAGGAACAAATGGGAACCTACGGCAGAATCGGACTTTTGCTCGCCGCGACATGTATGGTTGTTTTCTTCGCACCGCGGAATCTTCACGCCCAGTCAAGTCCCCTCACATTGGGAGTCACCACGCGCACCGGCACCACCGGGCTCCCCTTCGTGGTCGCCGAGGAGAAGGGTTTCTTCAAAAACGAAGGGCTCAATACGGTCGTCGTGGTGATGCAGAATCAAGTGGTGGTTAACGGGGTGGTGACTCGCAACGTCGACTACGGCGGGACGTTCTCGAACTTTATCGGCGCGGCTCTTTCCGGCCTCCCCGTGCGCATCGTTATGGCCGTCATGGACGGCTCCGATCATTATCTAATCACCGCCCCGAATATAAAGCGCGTGGAAGATCTCAAGGGCAAGAAATTCGGCATCAGCAGCTTCGGCGGCACGCCGCACAGCGAAGCGATCATGGTCCTGCGGAAGTACGGGATGAATCCGGAGAAAGATGTGATTTTTCTACAGATCGGCGGCAGCTCGTCCCGTTATGCGGCTTTGGACAGCGGCTCCATCGACGCCGCGATGTTGACGCCGCCGTTTAACAAACTCGCCGGAAAACGCGGCTTCAATGAAATCCTTAGCTTCAATGACATCATGAACATCCCGCTCGGCGGCTTGGCCGTTCACACCCAAAAGATGAAGGAAAAACCCGATGAGATCGTCAAGATGATCAAGGCGCTGCTCAAAAGCATAGAATACATACGGGACCGCAAGAGCGAAATTCTCGCCATCATGGAGACCAAGTGGGGCATCAAAGAAGCGGAGATCCGTGAAAGCATCTATCGCGATATCGTCGGGCTTTACAGCCGGACGGGAATCGGCACCGACGAGACCATGAAAAACGTCGTTCAGTTGGTGCGCGACACCCGGAAGTTCAAAGACAACCTGGGCATGTCGGACATCGTCGACTGGAGCTTTGCCAAGAAGGCGCAAGCGGAATTAAAAATTAAGTAGTGGATCTGATTTCCCCTCTCCCCTCGAGGGAGAGGGCTAGGGTGAGGGGGCAATCTCCCCTGGCTCCTCTTTTTCAAAGAGGGGTAGTGCAAGACCGTGAGGAATTAGGAGCTGCTTATAAGAAATGGCCCCCTTTGAAAAAGGGGGATGAAGGGGGATTTGAAGGTGCTCGTGTCAACCTGAATGATGGCAACCGTTCGTGGTTGCTTGTCGAACCAATGAATTCGATTGCGACACAGTCCCTCGAGGGAGAGGATGGATGGATGATGAAATCACTGAGAATCATCAAAGCAATCAAGACCCCAATTTCTTGAAGAACCCTTCCTTTTCCAGTTCATCGAGCAAAGAGTGATCGACGAACTCTTCGGGCGTCCGGTTCTTGAAATCGGCATTCTGCTCGGCGTAGAACCGGAGCGTGTCTCGCACCCCCTCGAGGTTCACGCGCGGAGGTAAAGAAAACCGCGGAGCAAAATACTCATAGGTGGATTTCACCGTTTCCGGATCATCGACCCGCATCCGGTTAGCGAATATTCTCATGGTTCGCTCGCGGTCGGTTTTGATCACATGGATGGCTTCCCCGTAGGCGCGTAGGAATCGTTTCACCCGATCGCGATGCTCCTTCAGAGCACTACCCTTTACATACAGAGAAGACTGCGTGAAATTCGCGCTCATATCACCCATGTCCGCCAACACGCGGTAGCCCGCTTTCACCGCAATGGTCAAATGCGGCGGCGACAAGATCGTGGCATCCATCCGGCCCGCCATGAGCGAACCCAGCCGCGTCGGCGCGTCGCCACCGATGACGACCTGGATATCGGATAGCTTCATGCCCCACTCTTTCAAAGCCAACTGTAGCGCCAGGTCGTTGGAGCCGCCGTAATTGAGTATATTGACCCTCTTGCCGCGAAGATCATTGGGGCCGCGAATATCGGGTTTCACGACGAAGGCATAGGGAAACTTGTTGTAAGAAGCCGCGATGATCTTGATATCCGATCCCCTGACGGCGGCGGCGAGCGGCCCGGTCGCGGACCCGGTCGAGAACTGCGTGCTGTTTCCCAAGAGCGCGGCGACGGACCGCGCAGCGCCGGTGATCATGATGACTTCGACATCCAGCCCCTGCTTTTCGAATATCCTTAAATCCTTCGCCACCCAGGTTGCGCTCTGAAATCCCGCATGTCCGCCGTAGTCGGCGACGAGCTTCTCCGCCCCTCGGGCGTCAGATTTCATCAGCCACAGCATGGTAAGCAGTAGTGACAGCAGGAACGATACCTGTTTCAGTTTCATGCAACCTCCCGACTTTATTTATCAGAGATCCCACGGCTTGGCGGCCGAAGTTCGGGGAATTCTAGGAGTTTGGGGGAGGCTCGTCAAGATAGCGAAAATGCTGATCGTGGCGTCCGCCGAGGGCGCGAAAAGTTGTTCGAGGCGCGTTAACCGCAGCCGGATGAACGCAACCCGCAACAACAAAGAGACTCTCCTGAACTGGCATCGCCCGCCTAGCAGGTTGCTGAAAGACTCTGATTACAGGTTGCTCAAAAAGACTCAGAGGCGAGGCGCGCATATATTAGTTTCGAGTCTTGCGTT
>DAIRFP010000110.1:0-16089 GCA_036794995.1 Thermodesulfobacteriota bacterium
CTCCAACGCCATGACACCCTCCTACAGACGATCACATCCCCGAACATAGGCTAGTGAAATTGCGAAAAAGACCACTGTGACAACGATGAATATTAGGTCAGCCATTTGATCGCTCTGAAAGTAAGATCTATCTGCCAATGCTGCGTCGCAAGCGTAGTGCCACCCTTTTTCCTTAAAAAAACAGCGCCTTGAGAAACCATCGACGGTTAGTTGGTTGCAATTTGCAAGAAGTAAAAAAACTCAGTGTTGCAGGTTGCAGGGCTGCAAGCCGACTTACTATAGATAGGTCGGCATTTCAGGCGAAGCTGTTGAGTGGATTCGTCTCTCCACGAAAAAACTAGGGGCAGGGTTTGACGTGTCGCACCTGCGTCAGTATCGTTAAGAAACCCTTCCAAAAGAAACAGCCTACTGGGGAAAACGTTGTTCCGACAAACGTCGATATCCAGTCAAGAGATGAAGGAGACTTCGTCCCCAAGAATCATGGTTTTCGCAGTCAAATGCAGATTTCTTGGTCGGGGAGCGTGGCATCTCATTTTCGGTTTCGACTCGATTTGCGAATCTACGCACACGCTTGTTCATATACCGCTGTTTGCATATCTCGTTTCTCTTAAGGATGATCTGTCAAAGCACTCACGCAAAGGACTCCCAATGAAAGCTGCGGAACTTTTCGTCAAATGTCTGGAGAACGAAGATGTCGAGTACATGTTCGGCGTGCCCGGAGAGGAGAACGTCGATATCATGGACGCTCTGCTCGAAAGTCCCATCCGATTCATAACCACTCGACACGAACAGGGGGCGGCGTTCATGGCCGATGTCTACGGCCGCCTCACCGGCAAAGCAGGTGTGTGTTTATCCACCCTCGGTCCAGGGGCGACTAATCTCATCACCGGCGTAGCGGATGCAGACATGGATCGCGCGCCCGTCATAGCCATTGCGGGACAGGGCGCTACCACGCGCATGCACAAAGAGAGTCATCAGATTCTCGATCTGGTCAACATGTTCGAACCCATCACCAAGTACGCCACGCAGATCCGCGAGCCCGAGATCGTCACTGAGATCGTTCGTAAGGCCTTCAAGGTCGCCCAGACGGAAAAACCCGGTGCCTGCTTCATCGAGTTTCCAGAGAATATCGCCGCGACGGAAGTCACGGGCAAACAGCCCATCGAGGTACAGAAGCCCTACACCTCCGCCCCGCCTAATTTTAAGATCGAGCAAGCGGCAGGGGTCATATCTCAGGCCAAGTGCCCCATTATATTGGCCGGTAACGGCGTAGTCCGCGCCGGCGCCTCTGAGTCCCTCGTCACCTTCGCCGAAGTGCTACATATTCCGGTTGCCACCACTTTTATGGCTAAGGGAGTAATTCCCTTTTCCCACGAGCTGTCATTGGGCACCGTAGGCCTGAAAGCTAAGGACTGGATCTCCTTCGGCTTCGAGCAAGCCGACGTGGTGATCTGTGTTGGCTACGATATGGTCGAATATCATCCGGAGGAATGGAATCCCGATTGTTGCAAGTCCATTGTCCACATCGATCAATCACCCGCGGAGGTGGACGAGCATTATATCGTCGAAGTGGGTGTGTTGGGGGAATTGGGCGAGGCGCTGCGCGCTATCGCCTGGAAAGCCCGGCCGCAGAAAGACTATTTGCTTCGCAAGCTGCGGCAAGCCATCGTGCGTGAAATGAGTGAATATGCGAACGATCAGGCTTTCCCAATGAAGCCGCAAAAAATCGTTTGGGACCTACGTCAGGTACTCAGCCCCGAGGATATCGTGATCTCGGACGTGGGTGCGCACAAAATGTGGATGGCGCGGATGTATCAGGCCGAACGACCCAACACCTGCATCATATCGAACGGCTTCGCCTCGATGGGAATCGCCGTGCCAGGGGCAATTGCAGCCAAACTCGTCTATCCGGAGCGCAAGATTGTGGCTGTCACCGGCGACGCAGGCTTTATGATGAACTCTCAAGAAATCGAAACTGCGCTGCGAATCGGTACACCGTTGGTAATTTTGATCTGGAACGACGCCGAATACGGCCTCATCACGTGGCACCAGCTGCGTCGCTTCGGCCGGCCCAGCCACATTGACTTCAAAAACCCGGACTTCGTCAAATACGCCGAAAGCTTTGGTGCCAAAGGCTACCGCGTCGCTCAGGCAACCGATCTCGTACCAATTTTAAAACAGGCATTCGCCAAGGACACCGTCGCGATCGTCGACTGCCCGGTGGACTACTCGGAAAACATGAAGCTTACCGAAAGGCTTAAAACGGTGGTATCGCCGCTTTGAAGCGGGCGCAGATTTTACCTAACCCACAAGCTTTGAAATGGCGGAGAGGGGGGGATTCGAACCCCCGGTACCCTTATTAGGGGTACACACGATTTCCAGTCGTGCACCTTCAACCACTCGGTCACCTCTCCATTCACTTGTCTCGCTCGGGAATTTCAGAACAAAGTAATTATCTATCACACTGTTCTGAGGTTTTCTATAAATCCCAAAGCTTGTCCTGCGCCCAGGTTTGACTTGTTGGCCTCTGGGGACAAAGCATGTAACGAAATCTTACATTTCGATGCTGCACGTCCTTTGGGAGTCAACGAAACACTCTCCGTTGACGGTCGTTTTCTCAACCAGTCTGACCGTCTAAAACATTCGGACGCTTGGCGAAACCAGTTGCCTATGCTCATTTTAAAACATCTATATACCTGGTGGAATGTCAGCTTGCATCTGCAATAAATTCTTGCTTGCTAATTTTTTTCTTTTTGAATATAAGAAGCGGGTATTTTTTAATGCGATTATGGTCTATAAAACACCAAAGCAAGGAACCGCAATGGCGCTATCATCCAACAAGAGTAGCGGATCGAGGATTTCAGCGGCAAGAAGTCGCTCAGAGGAATTTGTCGAGCGGCTTGCACCGGCTGACGCGTTGCAACAAGACACGGTCTATCTAGGCATGAAGTTAATACCCTGGAGTGACGTCTGGAAATCTCTCAGAACCGCCAAGTTTCGCGGCAACGGCGAGATGATACAGGTGTTCTACGAAACCCTTTTCAAAGAGGCCGTCTTTGACGATCGTGGCGCCTGGTCATTGGAGAACCGAAGACTACACTAGCACTAGCCGGGTGTAGTTTTGAGTTACAAACGCTCCGCGATCAAGACAGAAACAAGGAATTCAGCCGTGCCTTATGTAAGCCTTTACCTTCACCGCTGATCGAAGCGGGCTTAAGCTCACGGGCTTTCCAATACCACCAGCCTTGAGACCCTGAATCAACCGGAAAAAAATGAGGTAGAAGGGGCCATTCCGGCCCCTTCTTTTTAGGTGACGGGGGTGAGTGTTGGCGTGAATCGCGCTAAACCTAAGCTAACTTTGGTTATCACTTTAAGACTCAATTTGTAGTAAGTCCCGCAGTAAAGGCGCCATCATCTACGTTGCCCTGTAGCTTATTGTCGAAGAAAGTAGCGGCAATACCCGATCCAGCAGCAGCGACTCCGATGTTGTTGCCCGAGATCAACGAGCTGGCGATACGAACAATCCCCAGCGGCCCGCTATACAGCCCAACGCCGTTATTGGTCACGATGCAGGTATCGACATTGATGTCAGCAACCGAGCCACCCCCCTGCGCCAAAATCCCGGTACTAGAATTGCCGGAATACACGCTCCCGCGTGTATTCACTTTGGTATTCGATCCGGCAACCAGGCCGTACGCTTGATTCTCAACTGTGGTTTTCTCGATCACCGCATTCACTAGTCCGCCGGAGCCGGCGATGTACACCCCAACATTGGAATTATTTCTGATATAGGTATTTTTAATGTAGATTTCGTTACCCGTACCGATATTGATACCGTTTTGCATACCAGAAATCACTGAGTCTTCAACGTGGAGCGATCCTCCGCTGGAAAAGAGGATGCCACTAAGGCCGGAGCCTACCCCGTTAATATCGAGTCCTCGAAGTACTATTCTGTCGCCCGCTGCGGCGTTGACATTGACCCCGTTTGTAAATGCAGCGAGAATCCCACCCACCGTATGAAGGCAATCGATGGTTAGGGCCTTTGTTATTGTGACCGCGCCAAATCCACCCGGGTCCAAGCAATTGATCTCGCCTCCGGCGGCGGTTTTGATAATCGCTCCCGCGAAAGTCTTGCACGGCGCAGTGCGGCTGCATGGATTGGCATCATCTCCGACGCCCGAGACCCACGTTCGCGTCGCCTGCGCTTGCGCGAGCGAGGCGAAGAACGCACAGACTGCAAATACTGCCAAAGCACTTAGGGCCAGTCTCGTCAGTTTCATAGGTTCCTCCTTACGACTCTTTGTCTATGAGCAACGAATGTACCGCAGACGAAAATTGCTCAGAAAGACCAAGCCGTTCCCCCAAGGGTGCCGACAAATGTCGCGGACTGGAATTGGTGACGGGTTTTGTGAAGCTTTGAAGCCAGAGGGCCAGACCGAAGCCCAGCGCCATCAATACTGAGGCTTAGAATTGGGTTAAAATGCAATCGGCGCCCAATCCAGCGCATAGACATAGCTCGTCAGCAAGGTCGTCGAACACAAGAAAAAACAAATGTGAGGGTAGCCAGATATTGCCGAAGCAGTTTTGCCATTGGAATGATCCTCCCGGTGCTGTTCTTTCGGCTGTGCCGTTATCGCAAATCCACGGCAAAGGCTAGACTTCCCTATTCCAAGGCCGACGCCATGAGGGTGCCAGGGCAGGCCGCTGAAGATCCTGAGCTACGCGAGCGCCGCGAATTTTTTTGAAGCGAGTTGAGCGGCCCTAGTTTGTCGGAGCTAAAGAGACTAAGTGGACACTCGCCGACATGAAAAAGAGAATCGAGGCCGACTATGATCGCAAAGAAACCTGATCGCCAAAGACGGTCGAGTATTGCTTCAAGCACCTGCAGGCGGCTTTTCAGTTTCGTTCGGTTATCGATATCACGACACCGGTAGTCGAGCAGTACACCACGGACGGATTGATCTAACCGAGTCCATGAATTGGGTTCACGAGCATATAAAGAAGGATGCCGAGAACCGAAAGGTTATCCCGCTAACCCAAAACACCGCGAACGTGTATCTAAAGCTTCTCGCACAAAACATGCACAAAAGGGCACTTTTCGAGGGTAGGGGCAACTTGATTTCTCTTGCACAGGCTCCTGATTACGGGGAGAAACTCACGCTAAATCAGCAATTTAAGGTTTGGCGGAGAGGGAGGGATTTGAACCCCCGTCACCCGATGGGTGAACTTGATTTCGAGTCAAGCGCCTTCAGCCGGGCTCGGCCACCTCTCCGTTTTGGATTGCGCCCGTTTTTTCTGTCGCAAGCGATGAAAAAACTCCCCGAGAGTTGACGAGCACTTATCGGCGAGCATCCCGCCGATCACTGGCAGTCGGTGATTTAGACGGGCATCATCGCAGAGCTGATACAGAGATTCCACTGCGCCGCCTTTTGGATCGAGACAGCCAAAGATAAGACGACCTATCCGTGCCTGCACAACAGCTCCGACGCACATCACGCAGGGTTCCAGCGTCACGTAAAGCTGGCAATCGGATAGACGCCAACGACCCAGATAACGGGACGCCTGCTCGATAGCCAATAGTTCTGCATGTGCTAACACGCTTTGTAGCTCTTCCCGCCGGTTGTGTTCACGCGCTATCACCCGATGATCGCGCACAACGACAGCGCCGACCGGGACCTCACCTCTGCCGGCTGCTTTACTGGCCTCCTCTAACGCCAGATTCATGTAGCGGGTATCTGCGATATCGCTATCAGCGTGAAAATCGTTCATCAAAACCACATAACAATAGCACAAAAGAAAAAAGCAATAAAATTGAAGGAGATCATGTTTCTCTGCCTACCAACAGCGCAAAAGGTCTCGGGGGAGATAGGAAAAACAAAAGTCCGGCGGCTAAAACACCCCACCGATGCTCAAGGATGCATATACTCGATGGGCGGCGGCTCGATATCGGTGGTGACCTGGGTTACACCCTCTACGGCTTTAGCGATGCGGACGATTTCCTTTTCAAGTTCCGGATCGGCAAGTATACCCGAGATGTTCACTTGTCCTCTGTCACTGCGGACATTGAGAATAATATTGCGCGTCTTTGGCGACGTTATGAGGGCTGCCTGTACACGGGCCGTCGTCGTGAGATCTTGAAATACCTTTTCGGACTCCGACGTGGGTCGAAATTCGTCGCGCTTTACCGTCTCACTGATCAAGTGCGCGGCACTCTCCGTGCCGATTCTAGAGCTGTTGATCACGAGATCGTAACCCACCGGATCTAGCCAATCGGTGTTGAACAGTGCACGCAGCCGACGGCTTCGAACGCGGTCCAGTTCTCGGAGAAAGTGTCTTCCAGTCTCCCCATCCAAACTCTTTTGGGACTTGACTGCTTGCATGCGGTATTCCATTGGGGCGACGATCAAAACCTTCAGCACGTGCCGCACCCCTGGAAACAGCTCTTGGCCCGCCCGGCCGTAGTAGATCAATCGGCCACCTTGGGCCACTTCACACATAGCCGCTTGAAGCGTGATGCGGTAGAGTCGCAGACTCTCCATCCATCGCTCCCACCAGTGCCCCTCAGCCTCGAGGACCTCTGCGTATTTGGCCTCGGAAATACCGTATCGGCGGCTGGCTTCTATCAGCACTTCACGATCGACCGACCTATAATTCAATGACGAGGCCAGTTTTTCTGCAATCTCATTACCACCGCTGTATGAAGCGTGAGAGATAGTTACAATTGACATAATAACGACCTCCTTCGTCCAATTAATTTAGATCTGAAGATTCGCTTCTTTCACGCTTAGATTCATTCCTCAGCCACTTCAGGTGTCACCAGGTACCGCGGCGCATTCTTGCACCACCAGCTCAACCTCGTCAAGGATCATTTTACCTCATGATCATTTTACCTCAGGCTGCTGGAAATCGGATTCATGCTTCGACAAAGCTCAGCAGCAACGGGGAAACCTAACATTTCAGGCATATAAGCGCGCTATTCTTGAAACTCAATCTGTCCCCCGACGCACTCAGCCAAAATTCGCTGGGCCCTCGGAAGACTCCTTGCAGTTCTTCCCTCTGCATAATAGATTTTGGCCAACGTTGGACCGGATCTTTGTTCCATGGAATTTGCAAACAATCGCCTGGCGATCGAGGAGCGGCAGCGCGACAAAGTCAATGCGATGCTGCAGGCGCTGCTGCCGGCGAATGAGTTTTACCGGAAGAAGTTTTCGGCAAATCTCTTAACCGAGATCCGTTCGTTGGACGACCTAAAGAGCCTGCCCTTTACCACCAAGAGCGATCTGGTGGAAGACCAAATCCGCCGTCCGCCCTTCGGCACCGATCTGACGTTTCCCCAGGAACGCTACATTCGAATCCACCAGACTTCAGGGACTGCTGGAAAGCCGATCTATTGGCTCGACACTGAAGAGTCGTGGGATTGGTGGGCGGAGTGCTGGAAGGTCATCTTTGCAGCCGCCGGCGTTCGTCCTGGCGATCGCATCTTTTTCGCTTTTTCTTTTGGTCCGTTTATCGGGTTCTGGGCCGGCTGGGAGGGTGCCCGGAAGCTCGGAGCCATGGCCGTTTCTGGCGGCGGGCAGTCGACCTCGCAGCGGCTGAAAGCGATCATCGACTACGGGGCGACGGCGCTGGTCTGCACGCCCACCTATGCTCTGCACATGGCTTCCGAGGCCCGAAAGAGCGGCATAGATCTGGCCAGGGAATCCAATATAAAGATCACCATTCATGCGGGCGAGCCTGGGGCGAGTATTCCGAGCACCAAAAAGCTGATCGAAGAGTCCTGGGGCGCGAAGTGCCATGATCATCCCGGCGCCACCGAGGTTGGCGCGTTCGCATTCGAGTGCCAATCCGGAGCCGTCCACGTCAACGAAGATGAGTTTATTGCTGAGATCTTGAACCCCGGTTCCGGTGAGCCCGTGCCGGAACGAGAACAGGGCGAATTAATTGTCACTAATCTCGGCAGGATCGGCAGCCCCGTGGTTCGGTATCGAACCGGCGATCTGGTGCACCCAAGCTATGACCCATGTCCCTGCGGAAGGCCGTTTTTGCGTCTGCAAGGTGGCGTGTTGGGCCGGGTGGATGATATGGTTGTTGTCCGTGGCGTCAACGTGTTTCCCAGCGCCATTGAAAACGTCATGCGGGAGTTTCCTGAGATCGAAGAGTTTCGCGTGGAGGTTTTTGAAAAGGAAGCGATGAAGGAGATCAGGATCGTTCTGGAGCCGTGCTCCGACCGGAGCTCCGTTGAGGGGCTCGAGGAACAAGTGAGCCAACGGATGCGCGAAACCATCGGTCTTCGCCCTCAGGTCGAACTGGCAGCGCCGGGAACCTTGCCGCGGTTCGAACTTAAAGCTAAAAGATTTTTCAAACTCTAGCAGGCTGAAAAGTAGGGCAAAGAGTTCAAATAGTTCAAGCCGTTCAAAAAGTTCAAGGCGTGAGAGGGCCGAAATCCAGGAAGATAAAGAACGCTGAATTCCCGCCTGCGCGGAAATGACGATAACCGGCGTGACTGCCTTGTGACTTTCTGAGACGAGACACTGGGACAAGGATGAGGAAGAGCGGAAAGAACGGAACTGACGGCAAGTTGACCAAAATTCTGTTGCGGCTACGTGTCAACGGCGAGACCCACGAAGTTGCCACGGAGATCAATAAGACCCTCTTGGAAGTCCTGCGCGAGGACATGGGCCTCACCGGCACCAAGCATGGCTGCGAGCTGGGCGAGTGCGGCACCTGCGCCGTGCTCGTTGACGGCGCGCCGGTGTTGTCCTGTTTGATGCTCGGCGTCGAGGCGGAGCACACGGAGATCATGACGGTGGAGGGCATGATGCGGGATGGAGAGCCCCACCGCTTGCAGAAGAGCTTCGCCGATCTCGGCGCGGCGCAATGCGGTTATTGCATCCCCGGAATTCTGCTCACCGCCAAGGCACTGCTGGATGCAAATCCCCATCCGACCCGAGATGAAATCCGTCAAGCCTTGTCAGGCAACCTGTGTCGCTGTACGGGATATACAAAAATTTTGCAAGCGGTCGAGCGCGCCGCTAACGAATCTGCCGGGTAAGGTAAAATGAAGCTCCGGCTATGATGCGAAAAGACGAGATTCTTCGCCTGCGGCTCAGAATGACGGCCGGGCGGTTTTTCATCCGGCGTCCTTGCTCTGTCATCCTGAGCGCAGCGAAGGATCTGATTTCACTCGCGTTCAAAGGTCCCAACTGAATTGACCCAATAGCAAAAGCGAAACGTCATGACAAAGAAGAAGCTCTCTGTAATCGGCAAGCCGCTCCGCAAAATCGACGCGATGGCCAAGTGCGCGGGCGAGACGGTCTTTGCGGATGATCTCAATCTTCCCCGTATGACTTATGCGAAACTCTTGCGCAGCCCCCATCCCCACGCGCGGGTGCTCGGCATCAATGCCGCGCGGGCGCTCAAACTTGACGGTGTGTTCGCGGTGATCACGGGTCAAGATTTGCCGGAAAAGTTCGGCATCATGCCTTCGACGCAGGACGAAGAAACGCTCGCTATTGACAAAGTGCGTTACGCCGGCGACCCCGTGGCGGCGGTGGCGGCAGCCAGCGAAAGTCTTGCCGAAAGGGCGCTGGGCTCCATCGATGTCGAATACGAAGTTCTGAAACCGATTCTCACCATCGAAGAGGCGCTGGCTTCGACCGAGGAGAGTGAACGGATTCACACGTGGAACCGGCAGGCCAATATTCAAAAGGCGGTATCCTTTGAATTCGGCGACGTCGACGGCGGGTTCGCGCGCTCGGATCATATCTTCGAGGGGACTTTTTTCTATCAGGGCAACACCCACCTGCCCATGGAACAGTATTGCGCCGTGGGTTTCTATGGCCCGGACGATAAGCTCACGGTTTGGTCTTCAACCCAGACGCCGCATTATCTCCACCGTGCCCTGGCGAAAGTTCTGAAACTTCCGGCAAGTCGCATCCGTGTGGTTGCGACTCCCGTGGGAGGCGGTTTCGGCGGCAAGAGCGATCCTTTTTCCCACGAGATCGCCGTGGCCAAACTGTCGATGATCACGCGAAGACCGGTGAAAATCACACTCACCCGCGAAGAGTCGTTCTACGTGCACCGCGGCAGGCATCCGGTCAAGATGTTGGCGAAGACAGGCGTGAGCAACGACGGTACAATTCAAGCGATGCAGTATAAGACTTATCTCGACGGCGGCGGCTACAGCAGCTATGGATTGGCGACCGTCTATTATACCGGCGCGCTGCAGACGGTTACTTACAAAGTGCCGGCTTATAAGTTTGAAGGCGTGCGGGTTTTCACCAATAAGCCGGCCTGCGGGCCAAAGCGCGGCCACGGTACACCGCAGCCGCGCTTTGCTCAGGAGATTCAACTCGATGAAATCGCCGAAAAACTCGGTATCGATCCCATCGAACTGCGGCTCAAACAGCTCGTGGAGCCCAACACAACGACCATTAACGGTCTGCACGTCAGCACTACCGGCCTGCGCGAATGCAGCGAGCGGGTGGCCGAGCGCGCCGAGTGGAAGAATAAATTCCGCAAGCTTCCCTTTGGCCACGGCGTCGGTTTCGCGGCCAGCTCTTACATAAGCGGCGCGGGCTTGCCGATTTACTGGAACGACATGCCGCACTCGGGCGTGCAGATCAAGCTCGACCGCAGCGGCGGCGTCGCGGTTTTTTGCGGTTCAATCGATATCGGCCAAGGTTCGGATTCCATTCTGGCTTACGCTGTCGCCGAAGAGTTCGGCATCGATCCCGCCGACATAAGAGTATTAACCGCGGATACTGATTTGACTCCGGTGGATCTGGGCAGTTACTCGAGCCGCGTTACCGTGATGACCGGTAACGCCGCGGTGCAGGCCTGCGGCAAACTCAAACCCATGCTGTTCGAAGCCGCAAGTAAAGCGCTGGAAGTACCGCCGGACGATCTCGAATTCGCCGAGGGCAAGATTCGCAGCACAAGCTTCCCCGAACGTGGCATAAGCTTCGCTGACGCGGTGACCAAGGCCGAGGGAAAATACGGCACGCTCGGCGCCACCGGCAGCTACTGGCCGCCGAAGAATCCGCGCGATTTTAAAGGCTCGGGAGTTGGCCCCACGCCGTCCTACAGTTTTTCTACCTCTATCGTCGAGCTGCACTGCGATAACCAAACCGGCGAAATCAAACTGGATAAAGTCTGGATCGCCCACGATTGCGGACGCGCGTTTAACCCGCTGCTCGTCGAAGGTCAAACCGAAGGCAGCGTTTATATGGCTCTCGGCGAAGCGTTGATGGAAGAGCAGACTTTCCGCAAGAATGGGCTGCATAAGATTCCATCGATCCTGGAATACAAGAGTCCGACGACGCTAGAGATACCGGAGATCGAAACTATTCTGGTTGAAACCAACGATCCGGAAGGACCCTACGGCGCCAAAGAAGCCGGGCAGGGACCGCTCTTGCCGGTCGTGCCGGCGGTAGCGAACGCCGTTTATGACGCCATCGGGGTGCGCATCCATGAAGTTCCGATCACACCGGACAAAATTCTGCGCGCTCTCGAGGGCCGGCTGAAGGCGGTGTCAATTCCCGATTTTAAATTTCCCGTGCCGATTAAATGGCAACCTGGCGAAGGGGTCGAAGTAACGCAGAAGAGTTAAATCGTGTCTCAGAATGCCCTCACCCAGCGGGAGAGGGAAAAAGTCTTACCCTCGCCCTCGTAATCGAGGGAGAGGGAAGGCGACTGTCGTGACATCATGTTGAGATTACCGGACTTCAATTACCTTCAACCCCGCACGCTGAAACAGGCGACGAAAGCATTGGCTGACCTGGGCGCCGATGCCATGCTGGTGGCGGGCGGCACGGATGTTTACCCCAAAATGAAGCGGGGTCAATTTACGCCGCGGCATTTAATTTCGCTCCGATCACTGCGCGAACTCAAAGGCATTCGCCAAAACCCGGAAGGCCTCTGGATCGGCGCCGGGGAAAGTCTGACTACGGTTTCTCATCATCGTCTGATCGCGAAACATTTTCCCGCTCTCGCTCACGCCGCCGAATCCGTATCGACACCGCAGTTGCGCAACATGGGCACCATCGGCGGCAATGTTCTCGTCGACACCCGCTGCAACTATTACGATCAGACTCTTTTCTGGCGCCAGGCAGTGGGTTTCTGCATGAAAAAAGACGGCGACATCTGTCTCGTTGCTCCCGGCAGCTCAAAGTGCCTGGCGATTGCGTCATCGGACACCGCGCCTGTGCTGATAAGTTTGGACGCGGAGGTTATCCTGGCAAGTAAGCAAGGAGAACGACGAGTCAAGCTCGAAGACTTATACCGTGATGATGGCATCGACTATTCGACCAAGGCTAAAGATGAAGTCCTAAAAGGATTACTGATTCCGAAGGAAGCATTGGGCCGGCGTAATGTCTATTTGAAACTCCGACGCCGCGGCTCCTTTGACTTTCCAATCCTGGGCGTGGCGGCGACCATGGACATCGATGAACAAGGCGAGTGCCGGGACGCGCGCCTGGTATTAACCGCAGTCGCGTCGGCGCCGAAAGTCATAGCGGAGGCAACGACACTGCTGCAGGGCAACCGAGTGACCAAGGAGTTGATTGACGTCGTCGCCGATGCCGCAGCCAAGACCGCCCACCCGCTGGACAATGCCGACTTGGACTATTGGTATCGCAAGCGCATGGCGAAAGTGTACACGCAGAGAGCCTTGGCGCAGGTGGCAGGGTTAGGGAACTGAAGTACAGGAGTGATGGAGTAATGCTTTTAAACCCAACACTCCAATACTTCATTTATCTGGACCTTTTTATCTCTGCGGGTTTGATTCCCCGCAGCTTGCTGTGTAAAGGCGGTTGTTAGGTGCGTCAGAGTCCGTCATTCCCGCATGTTTTTAGCGGGAATCCAGGCGAAACTCGGAACGGAACCCCGACCCATTCGACGTGGCTCAGGGTCGTGGTGAGCATAGTCGAACCACGATTGAAGCATTCGGGGGTGACGAATTCGGGTCATGTCATAATTGTCTATCGATCCCCCGCAGCTTGGTGCGGGATGGTTCATTATGAAAAAGCGCAGGTGGTAACTCATGCAAATGGATCTCAGAGTTTTTCTCGACGATCTTCAAGAACGGCTGCCCCATGACTTCGTGCGCATTGAGCGAACTGTCGCGCCGCACCAATTCGAGGTCACCGCTCTGCTCCAGCACCTGGAGAAGCAAAAAAAGTTTCCGGTTTTGTTCTTTGAAAAGCCGCTTAGTATGGACGGCAAGCCCTCTGCTTTTCCCCTGCTGAGCAACGTCTTCGCGACCCGGCAGCGCTGCGCTTTGTCTCTCGGCATGAAACCCAACGAAAGCGACTTGCCGCTGAGCCTGGAATACGCGCGCCGCGAGGACAGGTTGCTTGCGCCGGTGACGATTCCCGCGAGTGAGGCCCCGGTCAAACAAGTCGTCAAGCGCGGCGAGGAAGCCAATATCTACGACCTCCCCGTAGTCCGGCACCACGCCATGGACCCGGCACCTTATATTGACATGACGCCGGTGATGAAGGACCCCGACGAGGGCTTTTACAACATTGCCTTCCAGCGCAACATGGTCAAAGGTCCCAGGAAGCTTGGACTGCACATGTCGCCCCGCCACAACTGGCAGATCCACCGTAAGAACGAAGAAAAAAACCGGCCCACGCCCGTCGCCATCGTCATCAGCCATCATCCGGCGTTTTATTTGGGTTCGTTGAACGTCTCGGCTTTTGGCGTCGATGATTACGCCAAAGTCGGCGCCATCATGGGCGCGCCACTAAGGCTCACGCCCTCGGAAACCCTGGGGGAAGATTTTATGGTACCGGCCGATGCGGAGATGGTGATCGAGGGTCACGTGCTTCCCAACGTGAAAGAAGTGGAGGGGCCATTCGGCGAATTCACCGGCTACTACGGCCCGCAGCGACTGCGCAACGTTATCGAGGTTTCCGCCATTACGCATCGGAGAGATGCCGTCTTTCAGCATATCTTTACCGGCCACCGCGACACCTGGGTGCTCGGCGGGATTCCCAAAGAGGGCAGCCTCTTCAATCTCATTCGCGGTGTCGTGCCGACGGTCAAAGCCGTTCATTTCCCGATCTCGGGCGGCTGCCGTTTCAATTGCTATATCTCCATCGACAAGAAAGTCGATGGCGAAACCAAGCAGGCGGCCCTGGCCGCGCTCGGCGGCTGTGACTTCGTCAAGCATGTCGTCGTCGTCGATGCCGATATCGACATTTATAATGAAGAGGAAGTCATGTGGGCCGTGGCCACGCGGGTGCAAGCGGATCAGGACGTCGATGTTATCAAGAATGTCAAAGGTAATACCCTGGATCCTTCCCAGACCGACAACATCATGACCGCCAAGATGATCATCGACGCCACTAAGCCGGTCCAGCGTCCCTACGAAGCCCGCGTCGCGGTGCCGAAAACAGCCATGGAAAAAACCCGGCTGGAAGATTTTATTCCGCGCGCGGTGATCGACCGGCTGCCGAAGGCCTAGCCAGAGATAGATGACTCGCGTAAAGAATGGCAAGAAAACAGAGCGGCGGCGGGGCCTTTGCGAGCTTGGTGCCTTGGCGGGATAACATTCCGACTCGGAGAAGAGTATTCTCGCGCAGAAGCGCAAAGGACGCCAAGGACTTAGAACAAGAAACTCGAAGCACGAAATCCGAAATTCGAAACAAATTCAAAATGATGAAAAACAAAACAATCACAATGTTCCAAACAGGAAGGATTGAATTCACTGTTTTGGATTTTCTGATTTTGAATTTGTTTGGCCCCGGTTTGTTTCGGATTTCGATATTCGGATTTCGGATTTTTATCCGCTGGTACCAGGAGAAGCCGTGACGAAAATTTTTTGGGTGACCTGCCCGCAGTGCAACGGCGAGTTCTATTGCCACTGGCAGGAGCTTCGGCACAAGAAGATCAAGCTCCTCTGCCCCTATTGCAGTCACCAGTTTTTAGACGAAGAGAGCGCCAAAATCGTCGAGTGATACAAATGATTTTGGATTTTCGATTTTGGATTGGGGAACTAAGACAGCAAGCAGAATTTTTTGGGGTTGAAAGTCATCGAGTGGCGGGAAATGTTTGTGAGCAGGAGAAACGGCATGAAAGGAAAACAGTCAAGCGTGGCTCTGGGCTCTTTGTCTGACAATCCAAAATGGAAAAGCGGCTCCGCGGACCAAAATCCAAAATGGGTGAGGATTGTTGCCCTCCTCGCCGCCTTCGCCATGGCTGGGGCGGTGGCCGAGGCGCAGCAGCCAACGAAAATCCCGCGGATTGGTTATCTAGGTTTTGGCTCCCCTTCCACTATCCCGGCCCGCATCGAGGCATTCCGGCGGGGCCTGCGCGAGCTTGGGTACGTGGAGGGCAAAAACATTTTCATTGAGTGGCGACATGCTGAGGGAAATGCTGATCGCCTCCCCTCGCTTGCTGCAGAGCTAGTGCGCATCAAGGTAGACGTCATCGTCACGAATGGTCCGTATTCAACCCGTGCCGCCAAGAAAGTAACTGTTACGATTCCCATCGTCATGGCGAGTGTCGGTGATCCTGTTGGCGACGGCATCGTCGCCAGCCTTGCGCGACCAGGCGGGAACATTACTGGATTGTCATCCCTTGCCCCGGAGCTGAGCGGCAAACGGCTGGAGATTCTTAAGGAGGTCGTTCCCAAAGCTTCCCGAGTGGCCGTCTTCGGGACTTCGACCCAGCCGGGCCATGCACAAGTGTTAAGAGAGATCGAACTTGCCGCAGAGGCGTTGAAAGTGAAGCTTCAATACCTAGACGTCCTAAGTCCCAAGGATATTGAGACGGCATTCCGAGCCGCAGTTAAGGGTCGGGCTGACGCAGCTCTCGTGTTGGGGGGTTCCGTAATCGGTTCTCAGCGAACACAGGTTGTCGAACTTGCAGTAAAGAGCCGGCTCCCGGTGATATACGGCAGCCAAGCAACTGTGGAAGCCGGTGGGCTTGTGAGCTACGGCGTAAACAATTTGGACTTGGACCGGCGCGCCGCTACGTATGTGGACAAGATTCTGAAAGGCGCGAAGCCGGCCGATCTCCCTGTGGAGCAGCCGAAGAAGTTCGAGCTCATCATCAATCTGAAAGCGGCCAAGCAGATCGGCC
>DAIRFP010000376.1:0-3783 GCA_036794995.1 Thermodesulfobacteriota bacterium
GTATTGGACAGACCCTGCGCATGCATCTATCTTTGCGGGCGAGATGACATAGCGCCCGCTATGGCAATAAACGGCACGCAGAAGGAGATACGCAATGTGGAAATCGTTCAAAGTAATCGATGCAGACGCTCATATGCACGAACCCAAGGACATGTGGGACCGCTATGTCGAAGCTAAATATAAAGACCGAGTTCCCAAAGTGGCATACATGGACGGCACCTTTATGGTTTATGAACCCGATGGGAAAATCATTCCGAAGGGACAAATAGAAAGCCGCCCGCCGCAAACGGCGTGGAACGCATTGGAAGAAAAATACGGCGAAGCCTATCACAAATGGTGGTCGCCCGAGATACGCCTTAAAGACATGGACCGCCACGGGTGGGATATTCAGGTTCTGCTGCCCACCGGGAGCAATGGAAACTTCGGCCCACGGGCAGCGCTGAAGGATAGCGAAATCGGCGCTGCCTTATGTCGCGCCTACAACAACTGGGCATACGATTATTGCAGCGCCTCTCCCAAGCGGCTGAAGTTCATTGCCGTAATCATCTCGACCGATATTGACGAGATGCTCGCGGAAGGCCGGCGCGCGGTTGAGAAACTGGGAGCCGTTTCGTTGAGAAACATTCTTCTGCCCAAAAGCCGGTGGTTGCATGAGCCCGAGTACGATGCCCTGTGGGCTCTCGCATCCGATTTGGACGTGCCGATCGCGGTGCACGGGGAAACCAGAAATCAGCGCTTTCAGCCGTTTCGAGATCTGGTCATCGAAGAGGAGTCAGCCGGGCAAAAGAAGCCGTACCATGACCCGATGACGCTTCGAGGACTCAATCATGCGATGGGATTTCCGTACGACAACATGGCTACCCTTGGGCAGTTTATCTTCACCGGCATTTTGGAGCGCTTTCCCAAGCTCAGGCTGGCAATACTGGAATCGAATGCCGGCTGGGCTCCCTTTTGGCTCGGCCGTATGGATGTGCACACGCACGGCCGCCATGGCGTGATGGGAAAACCGGAGCATCTGTCCATGCTCCCGAGCGAATATTTCAAGCGGCAATGTACTGTCGCCTGCGACAGTGATGAAGCGGCGCTCAAGTATGTCGTGGACTTTCTAAATGGAGAAAACATCGTGTGGAATACCGACTATCCGCATGCGGACGGAATGGAACCAGCGAGAGCTCTTCCTGATTTCGATGCGCATCCAATCTCCGACGAAGCCAAGCGCAAGATCCTGTGGGACAACGCGGTCAAGCTCTATGGACAGCGCTTGATAAACTAACTTGATAGGTTAATGAGTTGAGGAAGAGAGTAAACGACTAACCGAATCGGGAGGCGCCCAATGGCCGATTACAAACTGATCTCGGCAGATTCCCACGTCAACGAAGTCGCGGCGACCTGGGAGCGAGTACGCCGGAAGTACGGCGAGCGGGCTCCGGAGATCGTGTGGAATCCCAGCGAACGGGAACCCGGTCCTTATCTGTCGATTCGGGACTGGGAAACAAGCCTCGAGGGGAAAAACCGCGAGTCCTGCGCCATGGAGTTTGTCGGTATGGTGATCGGCGGGCTTGGTATCGGCAGCGTCGTTGGGCGAACTTCGGCAAAAGCAGGCGAATTTCGCAAGAACTTTCGCTTCGAAGACTGGGCTGGACCGTGGGAGCCGAACGCGCGTCTGAAGGATATGGACCGCGACGGCGTTGAAGTCGATATCTTATATGCGAGTCACCTGCGCCACATTTATGGTTTAAGCATAAAAGACGAGCCGTTTTTTCGGGCCATCGCTCAGTCCTATAACGACTGGCTGATGGAATACTGCAGCGTGGCGCCGAACCGGCTCGTCGGTCTCCCGGTTCTTTCGATTCTGAACCTCGACGGCGCGGTCGAAGATCTGACACTTTACGCGAAGCAAGGGGCGAAGGGATTCATGATCGCATCGTCAACGCCGATCGGCATGAACTACGGTGAATCCAAGTTCGATTCGTTGTGGGCCGCTGCGCAGGATGCCGATGTGCCGCTCTGCCTCCACACAACCACAGGCGCATGGAAGAAAGCGAAGTTTCACCATCCGAGAATTCGTACCTTCATTCGCGGCGAAGGAGAAATTCAGACTTCCCTTCTAGAGATGATCTACGGCGGCGTTTTCGATAGATTTCCTCGGTTGAAAATTGTCGCTGCCGAGTGGGACATCGGCTGGGTCGCTCACATGGTTGCCAAACTCAAGGACCACGATCCGAAGACCGCACTCAAGCTCGCGCCTGCGGATTACTTTCGCAGGAACATCTGGTTCACATTCGAGAACGACCGGGCCGGGGTTTTGACGACGCCGCTCTACGGCGCGGACCGGTTTTTGTGGGCAAGTGACTATCCGCACGGCGCGACAACCTGGCCAGACTCTCAACAGATTGTGGATCAACAATTTGAGGGCATCTCAGAAGAGACGAAACATAAAGTGACGCGGCAGAACGCAATTGACTTGTACAAGTTAGCGCTCTGATGCAAGCAGCCGTCGCCCCGTACCGGCTCAATTCTGTTCGAGTTTCTTTACCAAATCCACGACTGCGCGGGGCTGGTGCATCAATTCTTTATAAATCGCCGCGACTTCATCGCCGGTGATCGGTTCCATGTCGAGTCGCTGCCTTTTGACCTCGTCCAATAGCTCGGGGTCTTTCAGGGATTTGTTGTACGCTTCGCGCAGAATCTTCACCCGTTCCGGCGGGACACCCGGCGGCGCGACCATGGGCCGCCCCAGCTCGTCGCCCGCCAGAATGACGCGAGCGAAGCGGCGGCCAACGTCCGAGGTTTTATATTTATCCATCAGCTCAAAAATTGTCGGCGTGTCCAAGAGCCGCGGATCGCGCTTATCGCCGGCTTGAACCAGATGCCGGTCGAACCCCTTTTTATCCCACGTGAGAAACGGCTCCCGGCTAAAGTGAACCGTGACCCGCGTCGCCCGACAAATGATCTCGCCCCTTTCCATCGCCAGATCGACTTCGCTGCCGCCTTTGTAGCCGAGCACGCGCGTGAAGCGCGCCCCGACGGTTTCCTCCAAAAGACGGGTGAATAGCGTGGTTTGATCCGACAGTCCGGTGGCGCCGCACTTCGGCGGCTCCTTCGCTTTGATGATTTGATCCAAGGATTGGTACGGTGAATCGCTGCGGATGTAGAGCATCATCGTGCCTTTCTCCTGCGAGCCCAGCCAGTTGAACTTGAGAACGTCGAACTTGACCTCGGGGGTCTGCACGAGCTGCTGGAGGTACATATGCGTCTGGAACATGCCGATGGTGAGACCGTCGGGTTTGGCGACGCCGGATAAATAGTTGGCCGCAACCATGGAGCCTCCCCCCGGCATATTCTGCATCACCATGCTGGGGTTTCCTGGAATGTATTTCCCCATGATTCGCCCAAACAGACGGCCCCACAGGTCGTAGAGCCCGCCGGGCACCGTGCCGACGATGATTGTGATCGTTTTGCCCTGATAAAAATTCGTTTGCGCTAATAGCCCGTGTGGCGAGCCGATAAACAAAGTCAGCAACGCGACAGCAGCGAGAACCTTTGTCTTTCGCATTTCCCCTCCGGCGTGATCTGCTAATCACCAACTGATCACCTGATAGGTCCTCAAAGACGTGAGGTCGATGACGCTAAGTTCTCACGAACGTGAGGTCATGTCGATCTCGAGAACACCCGGTGTACAGCCTGGGCCCCTTCCAACAAACGGTGATCCTGGTTTCGCTGACCGATGAGCTGAATGCCGACCGGCAGACCGGACGGTCCGGTAAACACCGGCAGCGTGAC
>DAIRFP010000377.1:0-452 GCA_036794995.1 Thermodesulfobacteriota bacterium
CGTGAGAGCTTGACGTTGACGGATTTTCCAACCGGTGTCGAGGCAACGATCTTGGGTAGATCTTTCGACTCGGCAACTTCCTTGCCGTCAAATTCCACGATCACGTCTCCCGCTTCAATTCCCGCCTTTTCTGCCGGGCTTCCGGTGATCACCTCGGAGACGAGAGCGCCCTTCTTTTCCTTCATGCCGAATGATTTCGCCAGCTCCGGAGTCATCTCCTGGATGCTGACGCCGAACCAGCCGCGGGTTACATGCCCTTTCTCCTGGAGTTGAGGCGCGATTTCCTTGGCCATGTTGACTGGAATGGCGAAGCCGATGCCCTGGCCGGAGGCGATGATCGCCGTATTGATACCCACGACTTCTCCCTTTGTGTTGATCAGCGGACCGCCGCTGTTGCCCGGGTTGATCGAGGCATCGGTCTGAATGAAATTGTCATAGGGACCGGAACCGAT
>DAIRFP010000377.1:462-3776 GCA_036794995.1 Thermodesulfobacteriota bacterium
CCCACGGCCACGACCCAACTGCCAACCTTGAGCTCGTCCGAATTGCCAAGCGCAAGTGGATGCAGATCGGCAGATCCTTCGATCTTTACCAGCGCCAGGTCGGTCTTCGGATCCCGGCCCACGACTTTGCCATTGTACTCCTTGCCATTGGCGAGTTTCACTTTGATCTGTTCCGCATCTTCGACGACGTGGTTGTTGGTTACGATGTATCCTTCGCGGCTCAGCACAAACCCGGAACCGACGCCGCGCTGTTCGGGCGACCGCGAGGGATTACCCTCGGAGAAAGGCCCAAAGAAATCGCCGAAGGGACTATTCTCGCCGAAGGGATTCCCGGAGAAACCACGGGGATCAAAGTCAACGTTCTTCACCTTTTTGACTACCTGAAGATTGACCACCCCAGGCCGGACCATTTCGGCCAGCTCGGCGAAGTTGCCCGGCACCATCGGCACGTCGATAGACTTCGATGGGGTCGTGGCTACCACATCGGGTGCTTTCACCGCTTTGGAAATCCCGTAGCCGGTTCCTAACAGCACGCTCACCAGGACCGGGGCGAGCAGATACCGTTTAAGGTTATTGTTGTCCATATTGAGTCTCCTCCTCGTTTTGTGGGGCCTCTAGCCCGTTAATTTTCACTCAATATAAACAACCCAGCCTAACCGGAGGCTTACCGGAAGATTACCGATTGGTAATGTTGGGGTGGGGGAGGGACGGGCTGGCAAGACGTGGGGAAAGGGCCGGCGCTAGACAAATAGCCAAGTTTCAGGTGTCAGGTTTCTGGTTAGGATTTCGTGCTTCGAGTTTTCCCATCGGCCCTTGGTCCCCCTCACACCTGAAACCTGACACATGAGCGTATGCTCAGCAGCGTTTTGGCGCGATGTTACGCGGCTTTCGGCAGCATAATCGTAAAAGTGCTGCCGTGGTTCTCCGCGCTCTTAGCGGTAATATCCCCGCCGTGAGCCCGGGCAATGGCGCGGGCCAGACTGAGGCCCAATCCTGTTCCCGGTTGGGAACGGCTCTGGTCGCAGCGGTAGAATCGCTCGAAAATGCGCGGCAGTTCACTTTCGGAGATACCGACCCCCGTGTCTTTGACAGAAATCATATGCCACCCTTCGTTATCCCTGAGAGAAACCTCAACTTTTTCCCCGGGCGGCGTATACTTGACCGCATTGTCGAGAATATTGGCGACCATCCTCTGGAGCATCCGAGGGTCGCCGAGAACGAAGGCCCGCTCCGCTGCGCGGCAGCTCAGGTTAACGTTCTTGTCTTCAGCGATGGGCTCGAACAGCTCGCAGGCTTGACGAACAATTGGCGCGATGTTGACCTCCTGATGAGCGGGTTTTTCGACGCCGGCCTCCGTCTTTGATATCAGGAGCATGGTATTGATCATGTCCAGGAGGCGGTCGCATTCTTCAACGGTGCTCCCGGCCATGTTTTCATACTCGCCAAGAGACGTGGCGGTGGTGAGGGTGATCTCGGCGATTCCCCGGATTCGAGTAATCGGGCTTCTCAGATCATGGGCGACGTTGTCGCTGATTTCCTTGATCTCCTTCAGCAGGGTGTGAATCCGATCCAGCATTTGATTGAAAGTGATGGCCAGCTGATCGATTTCATCGCCCCTGGGTTTCACCGGCACCCGCTCCTGCAAAGAGCCGCCGGATATCTTTTGCGCAGTGCGGGTAACCGCCTCGATGCCGGAGACTGCCCGCCTGGCCATGAACCAACCGACGCCCGCGGCTAAAACGATCAGGAAACTCATAGTGATGATGAAGATCCTTCGAAAAGCCTCCAGGAAGCGCGACTGGCTCTCCATGGCTTGGCCTACTTGCACAATCACGGTCGGACTGAGCAGCGCATAAAGAATGCGCACCTCGTCGCTGCGGTTTGGAATCGTGATAGTCTGAAAAACCGAGCCGCTGCTGCGTAACAACTGCTGTAGCGCCGTGACATCCACGCCAATATCTTTCCAGTAGGACATGTTGGAGGAGGAGAAAACTTCTCCGGTGAGATTCAGAAATCGAAAAAAGACTTTCTTGACCCCAGCGGCTTGGGCTTCGATCACCGCGCTGTTATTGACCGCCTCGACGCCTTCGCTGGCAAGCAGCGCGGAGAACCTCTGCGCCTGGCCGAACAGCTCCTGATCGGTCCGTTCCTGGAGCAGGGAAGTGATGAGTGTGTAAAACAGGAGAAAGGCTACGCCAGCACAGAGAGCGAAAATTCCCGCGTACCAGAGGGTGAGACGGAAAGCGAGGGTATGGGGCAGTCTAAGGATTTTCCCGAAGGACATAGCCGACCGTGTAACTTGAATGGATGAGTTTAAAGCGTGATTCCTTTTGGAAAAGATAAAGGACAGTTCAAGGATTTTCTCGAAGGACATAGCCGACCCCGCGGATCGTGTGGATGAGCTTCTTGGCAAAATCCCGATCCAGTTTATCGCGGAGCCGCGAGATCCGTGCCTCGACGACATTGGTCTGGGGGTCGAAATTATAGTCCCACACGTGCTCCATGATCATGGTTTTTGAGACTACCCGTCCGGCGTTGCGTAGAAGATATTCCAGCAGCGAGAACTCGATTGGCTGCAATTCGATCCGCCTCTCTTCACGGATGACTTCCCTCGTCAGGAGGTTCATGGAAAGATTTTCGAAGGTCAATTGGGTCGGCTCGGAAAGCCCGCCGGCTCTCCGGATCAGCGCTTGCACGCGGGCAAGGAGCTCGGAGAAGGCAAAGGGCTTGGTCATATAGTCGTCGCCTCCCGTCTGCAGCCCTTTGACCCGGTCATCCACGGAATCCTTCGCGCTCAGGATAATAACCGGCGTGTTGCGTTTCTCCCGCCGCATCCGCTCGATGAGCGATAGGCCATCCAGCTTCGGCAGCATGATATCGACGACGGCAAGGTCGTAGGGCTCGGTCAAAGCCAGATGCAAGCCGGTTTCGCCATCGGCAGCATGGTCCACCGCATAACCTGCTGCCCGCAACCCCTTCTCGACGAAAGAGGCTATCTTGACATCATCTTCAACCAGCAGGATGCGCATAACGAAAACTCACAACTTTGGATGAACCCTTAATATATCTCGCGCCAAGGCGCAAAGGCGATCCTGTGGGGCTTTGAGGAGCAGCCAAATATATACCTACAAAATGACGAAACTCGCAATTCGAAACAATTGCAAATGATCCAAAATCAAAAGGCTCCAAAAAAGCCGGTTTTCGGATTGCGCAATTCGAATTTTAATCGCTGCGGGTCCATTCCCCGCAGCTTGCTGCATAGTGGTGGTTGGTAGCATTGCCAGAGTACGTCATTCCCGCATGCATTTAGCGGG
>DAIRFP010000378.1:0-3754 GCA_036794995.1 Thermodesulfobacteriota bacterium
CGATCTTACACATCCCCGGTTCCAATCGTTCAAAACGTTCAACCGCTCCGCTCCGTTCAAGCCGTTCAAGGCGGATCGGCGGATCACGAACCTCTACTACAATTGCGGAAATCGGAGAAGATTTTTTGGCCGTGTTGGAACGATTTAGTTGCGGGCTTCAGTGGTTCGGTGCTACAGATTTTGGAAAGATAAGGAGGTTTTTATGCGGCAGCGATCCGACTATCCGACCTTTTCCGACGAAGAGATGGCGCAACGGCACCGGGCGATTCAAGCGCTGATGGACCAGGAAGGGGTGGACGCTCTGCTGGTGTACGGCACCGGGCGCTATTCTTCCGACGTCTATTGGCTCACCGATTGGCCCTGCAGCCGCGAGGCCTACGTGCTGTTTCAGAACGGCAAAGAGCCGGCGGTTCTCTTGCAGCTTTTCAATCATTTTCCAATGGCTCGCGTCATGTCCGTCGTGAAAGACGTCCGTTGGGCGGGGGCCAACACCGTCAACAGCGTGACGGACCTGGTTCGCGAACGGGGACTGGAGTCGAAGAAAATCGGGCTAGTGGGCGCTCTTCCTTATCAGCATTACAATCGACTGCGGGAACAATTTACCAACGCCAGCTTCATCGATGTGAGCGGCAAGCTCCGGATGATGCGGACGATCAGAAGCGCCGAGGAGATCGAGCGGATCCGCTTGGCGTCGCAACTCACGGATCAGTCCATCCAGGCGCTGGCGCAAGGACTGAAAGAGGGCATGCGCGAGGACGAAATTCCCGCCATCATCGAGCCGGCCTATCTCAAACAAGGCGGCTACGCCGGCATTCATTTCATGAGCAGCATGCCAATGCGCCAACCTGACTTTCCAGTTCCTTCGCAATTTCACTCCAGCCGGAAGCTAAAAAATGGCGATTGCCTGATCACTGAAATAAGCGGCGCCTACTCCGGCTATAGCGGTCAAATCCACCGGACCTTTTCCATCGGTGAAGGCCCGACCTCGGAGTGGCGACGAATGCACGATGCGGCTGTGGAAGCCTTCGAGATATTGTCCAAGGTCATCAAAGACGGCGCGACCACCAGCGAAGCCGAGGAAGCGGCGGAGATTATCCACCAGCGCGGCTACAGCACTTACGACGACTTGGTCCACGGCGTAAACCAGTATCCGCCGATCTTCCAGACCAAAACCCGCAAACGTCACGACTCAAGAGAAATGGTCTTCCGCGACAACATGGTGATCGTCATTCAGCCCAATCTTATCACTCACGATGAAACCATGGGCCTGCAATTCGGCGAGACCTTGGTGGTGACAAAGAACGGCTGCAAGAGCTTAAACGCCTACCCGCGGGAATGGGTGACGTGCGGGGACTAAGCGGCGGAGTACTGGAGTGATGGAGTACTGGGAATTAATCTAACAGCCTCCGCAAAAAACGCTCAGAGGCTGGCGTCCTCTCCAACGGTTTGAACGATTTGAACGGCTGGAACGT
Source organism: Thermodesulfobacteriota bacterium (assembly GCA_036794995.1). Taxonomy (GTDB): domain Bacteria; phylum Desulfobacterota; class Binatia; order UBA9968; family UBA9968; genus DAIRFP01. Next base: position 1,473 of record DAIRFP010000378.1, read on the forward strand.
TTTGAACTCAAACTGTTGCCCGCCTGCCTAGCGGACTAGCGAGATCGCGACGGTTCCAGCAATAACCGCCAACGTGCCGAGCACGGTGCGCAAGGTAATCTGCTCGATACCCCGCAAGAACAGCCAGGTCCCGAGCAGCACCCACATCGGTCCCGTGGCGACGATGGGCGATACCACGACCACCTGCCCCACACTTAACGCGATGATCACCAGCAAAATCCCCAGGGTCTCAAATATGCCGGCGACGAGAAACGGCCGGATGCAACGTGGATCCCAAACCGCTTCTTTTCTCTTGCTCGGGATCAAGAGATAACTGCCCAGCCAGGGCAGGGCGACGATGCCGATAATCGCCGCAAGATAGAGCGGCTCGTTTGCCAAACCCAAGGCATACCGCCGCAGCGGATGACTGATGCCGGCCAGGAAAGCGGCAGCGAGAGGAACTGCGAGGTGCCACCAGCGAAACGAAGTTTTCTGCGTCTCGGGCTGCCATGAAATCAAGGTGATGCCCGCGACAATCAGCAGGGTGCCACCGATTACCGGCAAACTGGCCTCTTCGCCGAGAAACAAAATCGCCAGCAGCGTGCTGAAAAGCGGATGCGCGCTGCGCAATGTCGTGCCGCGGGACGCGCCGACGTAAAAAATTCCGGCATAGGTCAAGAACCGGATAATCGGCTGGAGCGTGCCGGTCAGGGCGAAGAGAAACAGCACCCACCACGACACGGATGGAACTTTCCCTGTAAGCAGCACCGCAATCCACAGAGTGACGGCATGCACTGCGACGGAAACGAGGGTGACCGTGATGGGCGTCGAATAGCGCATACCCCGTCTGGCGGCAATGCCGGAGATCGCGTAGGAGAGCGCCGCGGCAAGCGCGATCAGCTGGGGCGGAACCGAGGTGGGCATGAGCTTGAACTCACCGGCCGAGATCTCCGTTCTAGAAAGTTTTTGGTGTTGGCAGAAATTTAATGGCGTCGTCCACTTGTGGTGTGCCGTGTCGCAAGAGATTCGGACATTTCACCGCCGAGGCGCGGAGTACGCTGAGCAAAAAGTTATTGATCAAGCAATACTCCGATCTCTGTGAACTCTGTGTACTATTATGCTTGAAAGTTTTCGCGGCTTGCGCAAATTTTTCGATATATGAAACATCTCGGACTCGGATTTTCCCCGCCAAGGCGCGAAGAACGCCAAGTTCGGATAAATATTGTTTCTTTTTCTTTGCGGCCTTTGAGTCTTTGCGGGAGATATATGCCGATTGTTTTGGTTGCGGCTCTGCCGCACGAGACTTTTCGTGGTGAATAGACTGAGTATTCAGAAACGGAAAAGGAGCAACCCTATCGCTCCATCTCCCGAATGATCGTCTCGGCAAATTGCGTCGTCGTCGCGGAGCCGCCCAGATCCGGGGTTAGCGATCCGCCTTTTTTCAGGACGGTCTTAAGAGCGGTGAATATGCGCTTACCGGCTTTCTCCTCGCCGATGTGGTTCAGCATCATCACCGCCGCTAAAATCATCGCCGTGGGATTGGCGATGTTCTTACCCTTGATATCCGGCGCGCTCCCGTGCACGGGTTCGAACAGCGCGTGCTGATCCCCGAGATTCGCCCCGGCAACGACGCCGAGACCGCCGACCAAACCAGCGGCCAGATCCGACACGATATCGCCGTAGAGGTTTTCCAGCAGCAGCACATCGAGCTTTACGGGATCGAGCACGAGTTGCAAGCAAGCATTGTCGACGATGAGATCGCTGAAGCCGATGTCGGTGTAACCAGCCGCCATTTTTCTCGCGCAATCCAGAAACAACCCGTCCGTGAGCTTCATGATGTTGGCCTTGTGGATGGCCGCGACTTTCTTGCGGTGGTGGGCGCGGGCGAATTCGAAGGCGAACTTGGCGATTCTCGTAGAGGCCTTTTCCGTGATGATTTTCAGACTCTCCATAACGCCCGGCACCACTTCGTGCTCGATGCCGGAATACAGCCCCTCGGTATTCTCGCGCACGACGATCAGGTCCACGTTGCGATAACGCGCCTTTACCCCCGGGAGATTCTTGATCGGTCGCAGATTGGCGTAGAGATCGAAGCTCTGACGCAGCTCTACGTTCACGCTGGCGAAGCCTTCACCCACCGGCGTGGTCACCGGGCCCTTCAACGCAACCTTGTGCCGTTCAAAAGAGTCCATCAACTCTTTCGGCAGGGTCGTCCCTTTCCGCTTCAAAGCCTCGGCGCCGGCGAGGTGGGTTTCCCATGCCACCTTTACACCCGCCGCTTTAACAATCTTCAACGTCGGTTT
>DAIRFP010000111.1:0-15948 GCA_036794995.1 Thermodesulfobacteriota bacterium
AGATCCGACGAATACACCCCCATCTTAGTCTTTCCCCGTCGAGGGGGAAGAGAAATCATTTCTGTCGTGGGGCACCCCAAGAGTAATCCGTCGCCATTTACAGCCATAATTCTTCCATGTTAAACACAGGCACGATAACGAACAGGAGGTAGAACATGGCCCAGATCGTCACCATCGTCGGCATCACCCACAACCCCTTTATGCCGCGCCTGTTCAAGCAGCCTCAACGGCCGCCGGGGTGCGAAAAAGTCTTGGAACGTATCGCCATGATGCGTCAAAAACTGGCCGAGGCGAAGCCCGACGTGCTCATTACCATCGGCAACGATCATCTCCATCAATTTTTCATGGACAACATGCCGGCCTTCATGATCGGCAAGATGGACGCCTACGACGGAACTTTCTACGACGAGACCCGCGAGTTCGGTTTGCCGATCTGCCGATTGCCGGGGGATCCGGAGCTTTCGGATGCGATCATGGAAGGCGCCTTCGACCGCGGCGTGGACTTCGCCTATTCAAACGAATTGACCATCGACCATTCGATCATCGTGCCCATGCTGTTCGTCCGGCCGGAGATGGATATTCCCATCGTGCCGATTCTGACTAATTGCATCGCGCCGCCGATGCCGCGGCCCAAGCGTTTTTATGAAGTGGGCCGGGCCATTCGCGCCGCCATCGATGACCTGCCGAGTAACAAACGCATCGGCGTCCTCGTCAGCGGCCATCTCTCGCTGGAAATAGGCGGCCCGAAGCAGTTCGAGCGTCATTTGACGGATCCGGAGTTCGACGTCGACGCCGTGGGCTGGATCCAAAACGGCGACATCAAGAATGCTTCCGAAGGCTGCACCCCCGAACGGATGATGAAGGCCGGAAACATGACTACCGGCTATTTGAACTTTCTCATGATGATGGGCGTCGCCAACTCCGCGCCGCCGTCCTACGCGGAGGGTTTGGATGCGGGGTTTCCGGCGATCCCGTTTTTTAGCTGGGATAATGGATAATCCAATAAACCTATGGACTGGAAAATTCTGTCTACGGTGTTCACTTCGGTTTTTATCGCCGAGCTCGGCGACAAAACGCAACTCGCCACGATGCTGTTCGCATCGGACAAAGACACCAGCAAGTTGACGGTTTTCGCCGGCGCGGCCTTGGCCTTGATCGTAACATCCGCAATCGGCGTCCTCGCAGGTTCCGCCATATCCCAGTACGTCAGCGAAAAGACTTTGCAGTACGTCGCGGGAATTGGATTCATCGCAATTGGTGTTTGGACGCTGATCAAAGCTTAGTCTGTGAAAAGAATCAACTGGTGCTAGGGTGTGATCGAGCACTGGACGGCAGGTTAGAAATTCCATACCATGGGCGATTAGATGCCTACGGTAACAAGGGTAGGACCTTACCGTTTGTTTTTCTACGCCAGCGATCGCGATGAACCCGCGCACATTCACATTGAACGGGAAAACAAGATTGCAAAGTATTGGCTTGACCCCCTCCGTTTGCAAAGCAGCGGTGGGTTTTCTAGGGTGGAGATTAGTCGAATTCAGAGAGTTCTAACGAGAAATCGAAGAGAATTACTGGAGGCCTGGAATGCGTACTTCCGCGGTTGAAATCGAAGTACCAAACGCCGAAAATGTGACCGTTAGCGAAGACACTCTTTCCGTTGATCTAAGCGACGGGCGAACGATTTCTGTGCCGCTATCTTGGTATCCGCGACTCTTGCATGCGTCGCAAAAGGAGCGTAGAAACTGGCGGCTAATCGGCAAGGGACAGGGAATACATTGGGAAGGCATTGACGAGGATATTAGCGTTGAGGGGCTGTTAGCTGGCAAACCTTCCGGTGAAAGTCAGTCGTCATTTGCGACGTGGCTCACAGCCCGAACATCTCGTTCAGCCAAGCCATTGAACGGACGTTCCCGGCGCCGTCGCGGGTGACGCAGGAGGCATCATGAGCAAATACCTGATGAACAAGCTGATCCATCACGTCAACATGAACGAGTCGGCCGAGGATGAGTACGTGAGCAATCCCCGCGGGTTTGTCGAGAAGTGGGAGAAAGGCCAGAAACTAAAATTCACGGCGGAGGAGCGCGAAGCGCTGGCGACCAAAGATTACGGCAAGCTTTACGCTCTCGGCGCGCACCCGTTCACGCTGTGGAGCTTCACCGAAGCGGTTTGGATCCACGAGAAGCCGAGGGAAGAGTTGGTCAAAGATTATAAAGAAAAAGCCGCCAGGGCGGGCTATCCGAACTTCAAGACCTGAGAGTAGAACTTTCCAAGCTGCCGATGGTGGCTAAGTCCGATTGTCGAGTTTCACTTCAATCCAGCCCTTGGAGTTTCGCCCTCGCTTCCGCCTCCAGGTTTTTCGTATATGCTTTCCAATCGGCAGTGCCGGTGATCAAATCCGATATCACCAGCAAGTTGGGGAAGCGATTCTCTTCCGGCTTGCGGATCACGTGGGGCGGTTCGCGCCCTTCCTGGACGTCCCGGATCGCCTGTTCCAAGCGCTTGCGCGCCGCGATGATGGCTTTGTCCGACGAAACCAGATGCTCTTCGGCTCGATTTTGCACCACGCCCTGGCTGCCGGTGGCGAAAGCGTCTTGGGCCTGAAAGCCGCCCCCCATGCCGCTAAAGGTCTGCGTCTTCATCGCCTCCCGATCCTGCATGAAACGGTTTGCTTCACTTCGAACCAGTCGGTAACCGTCCGCCAACTCGGACCGGTCGTGGTCGATCACCGATTTGTCCAGCGGAGCTTCGCGGCTGAACACAAACACGTACTTCCAGTGGTGGGTATCATCGATGGGCACGTGCCAGTTGACCGAATAGCCTTCGCCACCGGTCTGTCCGGGAAAAGCGCTCAGATTGGGAAGAACAAAATACGACACTCGGAGATAAAACTGGTCGGGGCCCATCTTGCGCACCGAATAGATGCGTACGCCCAAGCCCGTCAGTTCGACATCTAAAATCGGGACAATGTCCTTGGAGACCAGATTGTAGTGAGATTCATTTGTGCCGCGCACCCCAGCGTACCGTTCCTGCTTGCGTTCGAGAAAGCGATGGAGAAAGGAGAGGTGAACCGGGTCGATGTTTCCCTCATTGGCCTGGAGGTAATTGCATTCGTGAAAGATCTTATAAACGAGACAATAGCCGGGCGGCACCTTCAGGAATTCGTAGTTGGGAAGTAGCGGTTCATCCCCCGGTCCGATATAAGCGAAGATCACTCCACCCGCCTCCTGACAGGGATAAGCGAGATGACGAATGGCATCCCTGTGCTCCCCGCCGTGGGGCTCCCCTGGCTGCTCTAGACAGCGTCCTTTAATGTCATAGAGCCAACCATGATAGAGACACCTTAGCCCGCCGTCTTCGACTCGCCCGTAGCTGAGATCGGTGCCGCGGTGGGAACAATGAATCCCCAAAAGGCCCGCCCGGCCTTGATCGTCGCGGAACAACACCAGGTTCTCACCCATGATCGTCACTGGCAGCGGCGCCCCTCCCGGGGGCAGCTCCTCCGCAAGCGCCACCGGTTGCCAGTATCGCCGAAGCAACTCCCCGGCAGGTGTGCCACTACCGACCTGAGTGAGGAATTGATTTTCTTCCGAGGTCATCATGTCGACGGATAACCTAGCGTAGATTTTTCTATCGCAACAGCTTGGTTGCAAGAGCCGTCGCCGGCTTCCTGAGCTTGAGCACCGAAGATTCCAGATGGGTTTCCAGACGATAATAGTCGTCCACCGTCATGATATCCTTGCAGGCCTCGACACCCGACTCTTTCAGCCATTGCGTATCGACATCGAGCCGGCGCGTTCCCTGGACCATCGCCTTACCGTATACTTCCTGCCCTTCCTTTCCCAGCAGCCAGTTGACAAATAACTTGGTAGCGTTTGGATGGGGTGGATTTTTCACGATGGTCACGACGCCGCTGCCGTTGCTGGCATGTGCGCCTTCCTTGATATTGGGCACCGGCTTGACCGGCAACCCGGCCTTGATGAAGGGTTCGTAGCTGTAGTGGCTCAACCCAATGCTAAAAGCTAGTTTCCCTTTGGCCAAAGCTTCGGCGATCTGCCGCTGGTTTTGCGTGATCAGGAGATCTTGCTGCGCGAGCTTGGCGAGATACTCTTCCCCCTTGATCTTCCAGAGAAAGGCCCAGCTGTTTTGCCCCGAGCCTGGATTGCGCGGATCGAGAAAACCGATCCGGCCTTTCCATTTGGCGTTCAGCAGGTCGTCGAAGGAGCGCATCTCGCCCGCTTCGACTTGGCTCGTGTTAGACCAAAAGGTCTCGCTGGTGTAACAAAGAAACGCATAGATGTAGCGTTTCGTGCTGACGTTATCCTCCCAGATATGTCCACCCCACCAGTTTTTTGCTTCCTTCACCTCCGGCAGGATCAGATAAGGCTGAAAATCGTCCGCCGCCCCGGCCGCCACCATAGAGAGCGGCGTCGCTCCCCCGGCCACCAGGATGTCGAAGTAACGGACCCCGGCGGTGTATTCTTTTATGATTCGAGTCACGTTCTCCGGACCCCGGCTGGGAAAGAGCTCCGGCTCGAAACCGAACCTCTCTTTGAACTTTGTACCGATCGCTTTGCGCAATTCGCTGCTGGCGGGAATACCCACCACTACGCTGCCCTCTTTCTTGGCCGCGGCCAAAGTTCGCTCCCATTCCGCTTGCCACTCCGCCGCCAGGAGAAAAGATGGCAACCATAGAGCCAGTAGCGCGCCGAAACCCAGGGAGGTCCAATTCGATACGCGCACGCAATCGCTCTTGTTTTTTCCGTGACCATCCGTCCTCCCGGCGCGGTTACTGAACATCGAACCGCGTCTCGCGTTCCGAGACGTTATTGAAAGCTTTGGGTTGAACCAACGATCGGCTGTAAAAAACCATGCGCAGAAATCCCGGACTTCCGGTAATTCGATGGGCAACGCCGCGGGGAATCATCGTCGTCTGGCCGGCGTCCAACTCCAGCGCTCCCCACTCTGTATGGTTGAGGGAATGCCCCCGGAACTGAAACCAAATTTCGTCCTCATCGCAGCCGCGATGAAAGCCTCTTTGTTCCTCTTCAAGATTGTAAACGTCAATTCTGAACTCCTTGCCGTTATAGAGCACCGGCGCCTTGGCGCCACCTTTTCCGGTCATGCCGGTAAAATAGTTGAACCCGCTGATCTTCTTGACCGGGCGACAGCCGTCGGTGACCTTGCCTACCAACCCGGCAGGGTCGCGCTCAATCCAGACGTCGGATTGCCCATCCCAAAAGGCGATGTGCTCCAGCGTGTGGCCGTTGCGGGATTCTTGCCGGCGGCCGCCTTGCACGACAAAGGGTTCTGAAGGGCGCACTTTGAATTGGATCTCCGCTAGGGGCTTTTCCGGATCCACGCCCAAGTTCACGAGCTCGCGAGTCGCGACCCTGAGCCGGAGGCATTCTTCCTGCCCCGTCGAGCGATGCGAGATGGCCGCGGGCATCAAAACGAATTCGCCGGGCTCGAGCTCTACAACACCGCATTCGCTCTCGATGGTGGAGCGGCCGCAGAATTGGAAATAAACCAGATCATGATCCGCTGCCCGGGTGAGCTGCTCCTCGACTCCGTCGATCTGTTCAGTCGCTATCCGCAAGCTGTCGCCTTCCCAAACCGTTACGCGGGCGCGGTTACCGGAACGCGGCGCGCTGCGGAGCAAGTCGAAGGGGCGAATTTTCTGTACCAACCTTTGGCCCATGCGGGCGGTTCCTATGACTGCGCTCTCATCTCGTTCCACCCAAATATGTTCATTGGGGTCTCTATGGGTCATAAACTCACGAATTTTTTTCATATGGATACGTCTCCTTTCAGATATACCGGTACTCCATCCTCCCTCGTCGGAGCTTCGAGAGTTCCTTAGAACATTTTTCTTATGTTTTTTTGCTCCAATGCGTCAATTGCTTGCAATTTTTTGGAGCCATTGCAGAATCTAGAGACTTGGACGCGTGATTGTCAAGCACTTTTGGGTTGCACGGCGGTGCCGATTTTAGTACCCTTCGCGAGTTCTTAGTGACCAAGCTATGTCGACACGAACTCAAATTCTAGTCCTCAGCTTGGCGGTTGGCCTCTTTCAGGGCTGCGCGCAGATTGCCATGACTGTGGTGCGCAGTGGGCCACCTCCTGTGGAATCGACACAAGAAACACAAGCTGATAGCCCGTCTCCCCCACCGTCGCTCCTCGAATATGAGGTGTCCGCAGCCTCCCCCGCGCAGCTCGATGTGCAAGAGGAAGAGTGGTTTGCGCCGGCCTCCGTCGACGGTGCTTCAAAAATCGACAAACAAACCGCGCCAAAATCCGATCGGCAAGAGGCAAGAAAAAGAACCGCATCAGTTCAGAACGAGTCTTCGGCCTTGAGAAATGTCTCCGGACCGCCCACAGAAGATCCTTTCTTGAACTGGTTGGAAAAAGATCTTAACAAAGCCATTGACCACCCCGTGGAGCGGCGTCGATTGGAGTTTTCCAAGGCAGTGATCGAAAACCCCAGGGTGCGCTACTTTATCAACCAATTTTCCAAGAGCGGTAGAAACGACCTGGAAAAAGCGCTCGCTCGTTCCGGCAAGTATATAGCGATGATTGCGAAGGTGCTTCATGAGGAAGGGGTACCGGAAGAGCTTGCCTACCTGGCGCTGATCGAAAGCGGCTTTGTCATAAACAGCTTATCGCCTTCGGGCGCGGTGGGACTTTGGCAATTTGTTCCTGGCACCGCGCGCCAGTACGGTTTGAAAATTGATTATTGGGTGGATGAGCGCCGGGACCCGGAAAAATCAACGCGGGCCGCCGCCGCCTACCTTAAAGACCTCCACGATTACTTCGGTCGATGGTATCTGGCATTGGCGGCCTACAACGCGGGGCAGGGAACCATTGAGAAAGCCATACAGCGTTCCGGAGCCACGGATTTTTGGACGCTCAGCGTGAAAGCGAAGTTGAAAGATGAAACGCGTAACTTTGTTCCCAAGTTCGTCGCGGCATCGCTGATCGCGAGCGATCCGCAAAAATATGGTTTCGACAGCGTGGCCTACGAAAAGCCGCTGGACTACGAAGAAATGGAGGTACTGGGAGATTTACGTTTGGCTGCTTTGGCCGAAATGGCGGGCGCCGACCCGGAAACCATCCGAGAACTCAACCCCACGTTGTTGCGGAGCCAGATTCCCGCAACCGAAGGCGGTTTCCGGGTGAAGTTTCCAACCGGACACGCGGCGATATTCGCCGAAGCCTATCAAAAGTACGAAACGAGACAGGCCCAGCTCGTCACCCACGAGGTTAAAAACGGCGAAACCATCTTCTCCATTGCCCGCCGCTACGGTCAACGGGTTAAATCCTTGATGGAACTCAACGGCCTGGCGAACCCGACTCTGCGGGTCGGCCAGAGGCTCAAAGTAATAATGGACGGGCTTCGCGGCGGGATCAGGTAGGACCGGGCTGCTTCCTATTTTCTTTTTTCCATCGGCACATAGTCGCGCTTCTCAGGACCGAGATAGATCTGCTTGGGGCGCGCCAACTTTTGATCCGCATCGGTGAGCATTTCCGCCCATTGAGCAATCCAACCCGACGTACGGGGAATGGCGAACAAGACCGGGAACATATCCATCGGCAAGCCCATCGACTGATAAATCAGGCCGGAGTAAAAATCGACGTTGGGATAGAGCTTGCGCTTCATGAAGTAGTCATCCTGTAAGGCGATGCGCTCAAGCTCCAGGGCAATGTCCAAGAGCGGGTTGCGTCCTTTCACTTCAAAGACTTGGTCGGCTATTTCCTTGATGATCTTGGCGCGGGGATCGTAGTTCTTGTACACCCGATGGCCGAAGCCCATCAGCCGTCCTTCGCCGCTTTTGACCCTAGTGATGAATTCCGGAACTTTGTCCTTCGACCCAATTTCCATCAGCATTCTAAGAACCGCCTCGTTAGCGCCGCCGTGGAGCGGGCCGTAAAGGGCAGCGGCCGCCGCTGCGACGGAAGAATAGGGGTCCGACTGGGAACTGCCGACGCCGCGCATGGCATTGGTGCTGCAATTTTGCTCGTGATCGGCATGGAGAATGAAAAGGACGTCCAAGGCTCGTTCCAGCACCGCATTGGGCTTGTACTTGAGCTCCGTCATTTTGAAGAGCATGTTGAGAAAATTGCCGGTATAACTCAGGTCGTTGTCCGGGTAGGAATAAGGCAGGCCCAGACTATGGCGATAAGCAAAGGCGGCCAAGGTCGGCATTTTGCTGATCAGCCGGTAGGCTTGATCGCGCCGGGATTGCGCGTCGAAGATCTTTTTGGCTTCGGGATAAAAAGTCGACAAAGCGCCCACGGTACTGACCAGAATCCCCATGGGGTGGGCATCGTGATGGAACCCATCGATGAGTTTTTTTATGTTTTCGTGAATAATCGAGTGAAAGGTAATGTTGTGTGTCCAGTCCGCCAATTGAGACGGGGTCGGAAGCTCGCCGTGAAGTATGAGGTAAGCGGTTTCCAGATAATTGCTTTTTTCCGCGATCTGCTCGATGGGATAGCCCCGGTAGCGCAGAATACCCTTGTCGCCATCGATGTAGGTGATTTTGCTTTGGCAGGAGGCGGTGTTCATGAAGCCCGGGTCGTAACTGACCAGGCCATCGTCCTCGGCAACCTTGATTTGGAACAGGTCCGTGGCCTTGATCGCGCCGTTACGGATGGGAACCTCGTATTTTTTGCCTGTCCGGTTGTCGATAATTGTTAGTGTCTCTGAAGCCATTGCATCTGCCTTTCGATTATACCGATATACCGAACTCTCCTGTTCCTTTTTAGACCATCCCTACCTACTGGTCAACTGCGCGTTACAAAAGACGCGGCGTTAGCGTCCAGGCGATTTGCCATTTTGATCCGTCCTTGCGGCAGCACACCACGGTGGCTGGGGCAAATTCCATAACTTCCGCCTCCGCGGTGCCGCTCACCAATAACGTCACTAGCCGGCTGAAATGGGGGAGATGACCCACCAGCAGGATCGGTTTCTCCGCGGCTTCGAGCTCGGCTTTGGCAATAGCCGGATCGTCTTGCGGCAACAAGCCTGAAAGCTGCTGTACCTTTCCGGTGAGTTGGAGATACGCCGCAAGGATCTCCGCCGTTTGCTTTGCCCGCAGGATCCCGGAATGAAGTATGGCAGAGACCTGAACGTTTTTGGCCGCCGCCATCTGAGCCACTCGCTCGACCTCTTCCCGCCCTACGCGAGTCAGTGGTCTTTCCGGATCTAGCTGCGCCGACACCGCCTCCCCGTGTCGCACGAGGTAGATGTTCACGCCAGACTCGATTCCCCATCCTTTTCTGCGGAATGTTCACCTCGGATCGAAGATTTGCCGACCGGCCCAGGCGAGATATTCTACAGAGGACGCGTTAGTGTCTGTTGCAAAATGACTTTGTTCATATAGTATGCGATCCGATATTTTGCAATCTTAGCCGGTGGAAAAAACTTCTTGCCGTGATCGAGTTTCGCGATGTAAACAAGTGGTTTGGCTCGCTCCACGTTCTCAAGAGCATAAATCTGCAGATCAATGCCGGAGAAGTCGTGGTGATATGCGGACCCAGCGGCAGCGGCAAAAGCACTCTCATCCGCTGCATTAATCGGCTGGAATCGATTCAATCGGGCGAGATCGTCGTTGATGGTCAGTCTCTCTCGGATCCGAAACTCGACCCTTCGAAACTACGAACCCATGTGGGCATGGTCTTTCAATCTTTCAATCTCTACCCCCACATGACCGTGCTCCAGAACATTATCCTCGCCCCGACTAGGGTAAAAGGGTTGGTTGCCAGCGAGGCCGCAAAAATCGCTAAAGAGCTGCTGGATCGCGTGGGGATTCCGGACAAAGCCGCAGCCTATCCTGCCAACCTCTCGGGCGGACAGCAGCAGCGCGTGGCCATCGCCCGCGCCCTGGCGATGAAGCCCAAGATCATGCTCTTTGATGAGCCCACGTCGGCTCTGGACCCCGAAATGATTAACGAAGTCTTGGAAGCCATGACGGACCTCGCGCGCGACGGCATGACCATGGTGGTGGTGACTCATGAGATGGGCTTTGCCCGGCGTGTCGCTCACCGGGTTGTTTTCATGGACGAAGGTGAGATCATCGAAGAAGGCAAGCCCGAAGTTTTCTTTGGCGCGCCCCATTCACCCAGGGCCAAGCAGTTCCTGAGTAAAATTCTTTCCCATTGAGGAGAATCCGATGAAACGATTGCTAGTCTTTCTCGTTACCCTGTTGGCCGTTACCGGAAAGTTCACGGTTTCCGGCGCGGAAACCACACTGGAAAAAATCAGCCGGACCGGGGCCTTGACCATCGGCACCCGCACCGGGTCGCCACCCTTTGCGTTCGTGAACAAGAGTAATGAGTGGGTCGGTTTTTCCATCGACTTGGTGGAGAAGGCGATTGTTCCCGTCATCGCGAAGAAAATCGGCAAGGAAATTAAAGTTGAGAAGAAAGAATCCACCCCACAGACGAGAATACCGCTGCTCACCTCAAACACCGTGGATTTGATCGCTGAAACCATGACCGATACGCAGTCGCGCCGGGACAGCGTCGATTTCAGCCTAACGTTCTTCGCTACCGGCGCGCAATTTCTGGTCAAAAAAGGCAGCCCGATCAAAGGCATTCAAACGGTCGCCGGGAGAAGAATCGCGGCCCAACAAGGTTCCACCAACGCACGCATTATCCGCGAGCGCGTGGCCAGCGCGAAACTGTTGGAATTCCCCGATCAGCCGGCGGCATTTCAAGCGTTGGCCCAGGGGCAAGTGCAGGCCTATACGAACGACGGAATTCAACTCGCGGGCTTGAAAGCCAAAGCACCCAAGCCGGAGGAGTGGGTCATCGTCGGCGAATTCTACTCCTATGAGCCCTATGGCATGGCCATGCGAAAAAATGATTCGGATTTTCGCAACCTGGTGAACATCGGTCTTATGGACGCCATTGGATCCGGCAGTTACTTCGAGATCTACGACAAGTGGTTTGGCCCGAAGGGTGAAGTGCCCTATCCGCTCGCGCCGGAGACCAAGCGCTTCCTCCAGATGCAGGTCGTGCCGAAGTGAAGTTTCGGGTTTGGAGTTTCGAGTTCCGAATTTCAAGCCGAGACCCGGAACCCGCAACTCGAAACCTTTCTTGATCGATGACCTACAGTTTCGATTGGAACGTGCTTTGGAGCGGCCAATCCGGTCTTTGGCTGCTTCAAGGTCTGGTGACGACCATCGAGATTTCCGTCATTGCGTGGACGCTCGCCGTCGCGCTGGGGATACTTTCCGGCGCGCTCCGGACCGCGGCCGTCGCGCCGCTACGCTGGCTCGCATCTTTCTATGTCGAATTCTTCCGAAATGTGCCCCTCCTGGTTTGGATGTTCTTCTGGTATTTCGCCGTTCCTCCCTTACTGCCACAGCCGCTGCAGGATTGGCTATTCGAACATAGCGCAGAATTTTGGGCCGGCGTTTTCGCGCTCGGAGTTTATCATGGCGCGCGTTTTTCCGAGGTCATCCGCGCGGGAATCCAGTCGGTTCCGAAAACCCAACTCGAAGCCGCGGTCTCCACGGGTCTCACGATGGTTCAAGCTTATCGTTTGATCATCATCCCCGTCGCCTTGAGGCTGATCATTCCCCCGGCCACCAGCGAGTCGCTGAACCTGATCAAAAACTCCTCGGTGGCGTTGACCATCGGCGTGGCCGAGTTGACCTTTCAAACGCGCCAGATCGAAACCTACACCGCGAAAGCCTTTGAAGCTTTGACCGCCGGGACGCTGATCTATCTCATGCTCTGCGTGACCATCGCTACCATCATGTCGCAGGTGGAGAAAAGATTCGCGATCCCGGGGATGATCGCCAAAAGACAGACCGGAGAATTCTGAGCATGGATTTCGCGGTCATCACCAACAACCTTGGTTTTCTGATTTTCCAGGGTTTTCTTGGCCTGGGCAATTTTACCGGGGGCACTTTGCGCCTGGCGGTCCCGGCCATCATGCTCGGGTTGTTTCTCGGTCTTTTTATCGGCATGGGCCGCCTTGCCCGTTCGCGCTGGATTCACGTACCCGCAACGCTCTATGTGGAGTTTTTTCGCGGTGTGCCGTTGGTGATGGTTATTTTTTGGTTCTGGCTCGTCATTCCGGTTCTTGTCGGAAAATCTCTGCCGGAGTACAGCGTGGCTCTCGCGGCCTTTGTCATTTTTGAAGCGGCGTATTTTGGCGAGATCGTCAGGGCCGGAATCCAATCGGTTCCCCGTGGCCAGGCGGAAGCGGCCACTGCAACCGGGCTCACCCGGGCACAGACGATGCGCACCGTCATTCTGCCCCAAGCGCTCCGTAACATGATCCCTGCACTAGTCACCCAATCCATCGTGCTGCTCAAAGACACCTCCCTGGCGTCCATCATCGGCTATGTAGATTTGACCAAGGCGGCGCAGATCGTCAACAACCGCGAGATCCGGCCCTTTGAGCTTTACCTGTTCATCGCGATTATCTACTGGCTGTGCAGTTACGGAATGTCCCGCTATGCCCGGTATCTTGAGCGGCGGCTTGGCGTAATCCCCGCTTAGCCCCGCATTATGCGCACGGTTAGAACCCGAGGAGCAGGGCCTCTCCGGTCGCGGGCAATGGGCCTGTACCTCGCGGAGACCTGCAAACTTAGGCGGTGTCGCGACCATCGAGGGGAAAATGCAAGCACCCCATAGGTCAATGCAGCTTGACGCTCCTGTGCCCGCTCTCGACGAAGCTTACTCCTCGTCCACCACTCTGTCGTGTGTTTTCCTCGGTGGATGAAATAATCCAGGTTAGGTGCCCAGCCCTTTCGCAAGTTTTTCGATCATCCGGCCCGCGGGCGGGAATTTTTCACGCGCGGGAATATCCATTGACGGCTTTCAACCGACTGCGTTAAACTTGACCTTAAAGGCCCGTCCGGTTGATGCGCGGCCATAGGTAATCAAGCCTCCTTCGCCCTCGGGTGACATGCTCTTTCTCAAAGACACTCCCATCGATCAGATCGTCTCCATGGACGAGATGATCGTGACCATCGAGGAAGCCCTGAAAGAAATGGCCCTCGGGCGCGGCTTCGATCTGCCGCGGCGAAGAATCCATCACCCGAATGGGATGATCTTTGGTCTATTGCCCGGTTCGGTCCATGGCGTTATGGGGGCCTACCTCCAGACGGACCTGGATCGCCGTTTACATCA
Organism: Thermodesulfobacteriota bacterium; assembly: GCA_036794995.1. Taxonomy (GTDB): domain Bacteria; phylum Desulfobacterota; class Binatia; order UBA9968; family UBA9968; genus DAIRFP01. The sequence goes on from DAIRFP010000111.1 coordinate 13,147, forward strand.
CGAAAGCGTTATTCTTTACAGCGTAGAGACCGGCAAGCCCCTGATCTTGTTTCAAGATTGTTCCATCAATCAGCTCAGGACCGGAGCCGCGGGCGGCATTGGCGCCAAACACCTGGCCCGGAGAAACTCCAGTCGAGTTGCGGTGTTCGGCAGTGCGATTCATGCAGAGACGCAGCTCAAGGCGGTCGCGGCCGTCAGGACTTTGACGGAGGTAAAAGTTTTTAGCCCCAGTGAAAATCACCGTCGCGCTTTCGCCGCCAAGATGGGCTCGAAATTGGCAATGGCGGTCCGCCCGGCATCGAGCCCTGAAGAAGCATTGGCAGACGCCGATATCGTTATTACAGCGACTGATTCCCGGACGCCGGTTTTCAACGGGACGTTGCTGAAGAAGGGAACTCAAATCACTTCGATAGCGAACGGCGACAGGACAAGGACGCGGCAGGAGATCGACGAAACCACGATCCGTCGGGCAGACAGGATTTTCATCACTTCAAAGGAGACCGCCTGCGTCAACGAAAGCGATATCTTCCGCGGGGTTCGGGACAGAATCCTTTCATGGGACAGCGTCCACGAGATATCGAGTCTCCTGCTCGGCAAAGTTCCCGGCAGAACCCACGACGACCAGATAACGCTCTTCAAGCTTCAAGGCATCGGCATCATGGACGTCGCCGTCGGTTTTGCCGCCTACGAAAGAATCAAGGATAGCAACATTGCAGAGCGACTGTAGCTGGTGTAGGGTTGCTTAAATACGGCAACTTATGTTTCGTTGAATTTCACGACCTTCGTGATTCAATTCGCACAAAACTAAAAACCTATCGCAAGCATCCCCAGCTAAGGTCTGCCACGGTCGCTCACATGAAGTACCAACAAGGTGAGACTCGACACTAGATACGTCACCCTTAGGAATCAAAGATGGCCCACTACGACATGCTGGTGATCGGCTCTGGCCCCGCCGGCCAGAAGGCGGCCATCCAGGCCGCCAAAGTCGGCAAGCGAGTGGGCATTGTGGAACGCAAGAAAGTTGCCGGCGGCATTTGCATCAACACCGGAACAATCCCTAGCAAATCCCTCCGCGAGGCTGTGCTTTTCCTATCCGGTTTTCGGCAACGCAACCTTTACGGCGCCAGCTATCGCGTAAAGAAAGACATCACCTTCGAGGACCTTGCGGTGCGGTGCGATCACGTGGTGAAGGCCGAACAAGAAGTCATCCAGCACCAACTGCTGCGAAACCACGTGGATTTCATCGTCGGCACCGCAACCTTCCTCGACCCGCACCGGCTCTCCATCAAACAAGACTCGGAAACCAACGAGCATACCGCGGATTTTGTCGTGGTTGCCGTGGGCACGGAGACGGCGCGGCCTCCGGAGATCGCTTTCGATCTGGAATCGATCATTGACAGCGACGGACTGCTCACCTTGAAGCAGCTGCCGAACTCCTTGACCATCGTGGGCGGTGGAGTGATCGGCTGCGAGTATGCCTCGATTCTCGCCACTCTCGGCATCCCCGTCGTCTTAGTAGAACGGCGGCCGCGGCTGCTCGAGTTCGTCGATAGCGAGATAATCGAAGCCCTGCAGTATCAGATGCGCAGCATCGGCGTCACATTTCGCTTCAACGAGGAAGTCGTCCGCATTGAAAAATCGCCGGACACCTCGGTGGCGATCCATCTAAAAAGCGGCAAGAAAATCAGCGCGCCCCTGCTGATGTACTCCATCGGCCGGGTCGGCGCCACCACGGGTTTAGGCCTGGAGCGCATCGGTCTTCGGCCTGACGAACGGGGCCGGTTGCAGGTCAACGACAATTTTCAGACCGACCTGCCGCACATCTACGCCGTCGGCGACGTCGTCGGCTTCCCTGCCCTCGCCTCGACGTCGATGCAGCAAGGGCGGCATGCCTCCTGTCACGCCTTCGGTCTCGCCTGCGAGACGTCAAGCCATCTCTTACCCTATGGCATCTATACGATCCCGGAAATCTCCATGGTAGGACGCAACGAGGATGAACTGACCCGGGACGGCATCCCCTACGAGATCGGCGTGGCGCGCTACCGGGAGATCGCCCGCGGCCAGATCATCGGCGATACGGTGGGCATGTTAAAGCTCCTGTTTCACAGCAAGACTCGAGAGCTTCTCGGCGTCCATGTGATCGGCGAAGGAGCAACGGAACTCGTGCACATCGGCCAAGCGGTCATGGCCCACGGCGGAAAACTGGATTACTTTGTCGACAACGTTTTCAACTACCCCACCCTGGCCGAATGCTATAAGGTTGCCGCCTTAGCCGCGCTCAACCGCTTTCCGCAGAGAAATCTCCCGGAGACTCTCGCCAGCGGCCATCCGGATACGCTTTAACGCGCTAGTCTATAGGTTCTCTAACCCGATTGCGTCACGCGATCGGGCCTAATTTTATAGATGACGCGCACCTCTCCGGGCTGGCGAAAGGGATACAGATCCTTGCCTAAGTATTTTTTCGCCAAACTATTGATGTGGTCGTCAGCCCCTTCTTCGGTGACGTCTACCACCTCGCCTTGAACCGCCAGATAGCGATAGGGATTGTCCGGATCGGCGATGGATAGCGCCACTCGCTTGTTTCGCCGCATGTTCTTGTCTTTGACCCGCCCCTTGGCCGAGTTGACCCGGATATGCGATCCATCGAGATCAACCCACACCGGTGTGACCTGAGGACGACCATCCGCCATTAAAGTCGCGAGATGGGCAAGGGCAACCTTGTTGAACAGATCTTTGTACTTGTCTGGAATGGAAGCTGCCATAAATAACCTCCTTCAAGCGTAAATCTTAGCGCTCGCGAAA
>DAIRFP010000379.1:0-3703 GCA_036794995.1 Thermodesulfobacteriota bacterium
ACGCACGCATTCCCCCAGTGCCACAGGCTCCACCCCGGCTTTGACTCCCAAAGACAAACCTTCCGCGATGGCTTGAGAAATGGACGAACCGATCATTTGGTGGACTAGTTTGCAAATACTACCGGAGCCCAACGGTCCGGCGTACAGGACCTGGTCGCCAAAGGCCGCGAGGATCGGCCTGACTCGCTCAAAGATCTCTGGCGACCCACCCACCATGACTTCGTGGATTCCACGTGCGGTCCCCGGCTGTCCGGAAGCCACCGGAGCATCCAGAACCGATGCGCCCTTTGCGCGAAAGAGCGGCTCAAGCCGGCGAATGAGCGACGGCGTGCTGGTGGAAATATCTATGTAAACCGACCCAGGTCTTATTCCCTCGATGATGCCGCCTCCGCTGCACGCAACTTTATCAATGTCCTCCGGCATCGGTAGAGCAGTCATGATTACGTCGCTTTGGCGTGCCAGCTCCGCGGCTGAATCCACTACCGTAGCACCGTGCTCGTGAAAGGCACGGGTTGCCTCATTGCGGACATCGTAGACCACCAGCGGATATCCGGCGCGCTGAATATGACCTGCGACCGGACCACCCATGGCGCCCAGGCCGATAAAGCCCACTGTTTCCATGCGATCTCCTATGACCGTTCTTCAACTGGGGTTTACTTTGTAACTATATCGCAGAACCAAGATCCGGGTGTCAATCTGTGTGTTGCGACGAGGTAAGGGCCGTTCGTCGGTGTGCGGCGCCTTTCTAACACCGAGAGGTTTTGATACAAGAATGGCGTTAACGGCGAAAGGAGAACTCCTATGGGATTCATGCTTGATGGTAAGTGGAACAACGATGACCAGATCCCCAGTGACGCGCGCGGGCATTTCGTTCGCGCAGATTCGAGATTCCGCCACTGGATCACTGCGGATGGCAGCGCCGGCCTCTCGGGAGATAAGGGGTTCAAGGCGGAACCCGGCCGTTATCATCTCTTCGTTTCCCCGTCGTGTCCCTGGGCGCAGCGGGCCATTATCTTGCGCAAGCTCAAGAAGCTCGAAGGTATTATCTCCATGTCCAACGCTGATCGGCCCAAGACGGAGGGTTGGGCTTATTCCCAAGGCATCGATGATTTGCAGCCTGGTGCGGATGGCGTCTTTCGCCTTTACCAGGTTTATGCAGCCAGCGATCCTGCATACACGGGAAAGGTCACGGTGCCGACGCTTTGGGACCGTGAGCGCCGCACCATCGTAAACAACGAATCGTCGGAGATTATTCGGATGTTCAATTCCGGGTTCGCGAACTTCACGGACGTTAGTTATGATTATTATCCGGAAAACCTGCGCGCCGAAATCGACCGTATCAACGAACTGGTGTACGGCCATTTCAACAATGGCGTTTACCGCGCGGGCTTTGCCCGGTCCCAGGAGGCTTATGAGGAAGCGGCGCGAAAGGTCTTTTATTGCCTCGACCGCTTGGAGGAGCAACTTGGGGAACGCCGTTATCTAGCCGGGGATCGCATCACCGAGGCGGATTGGCGGGCCTTTCCGACCTTGCTGCGGTTTGACCTGGTGTACTACAGCCATTTCAAGTGCAATGTGCGCCGCATTCAAGACTATCCGAATCTTGTCAACTATCTGCGGGAACTGGTCCAATGGCCAGGGATCAAAGACACCTTCGATCTAGCCCGGATTTCTCACCAGGGGGGTAATAATGAAGGGCAGCAAGCCCAGAAAGATGAGAATGGCAGTGAGATGGAGGAGTCCGTTCCATGGCGCGGAGAAAATTGAGGTCTGATCGGGGCGAGATGGCCCTTGGATCCAGTGAGATTTGGCTTACAGGCATGGGGCTTCCTTGGCCCTGTTTCAGGCCCCCACAGATCTCGCTGTTAGAGGAACAAACGGCGGCTAACAACGTAAAGGAATTTGTTGGAGTCGGACAAACACCTGTTGGAATAGGCTGAAATAAGGATAGCTTTCGGAGAATGAAATCCACACTTTGCGCACGCTCACTCGGATCTGCGCGCCAATCTTGAACAACTTAAGTCGAATCGTATCGCATTGGGCTTTGGCCAACTCGGTTCCTTGTAGCCCCACCCGACGCAGCGTGTGGACTAAGATGTAAGCGAATGATGAGAAGTAAAGCCTCAGTTGGTTGGAACGCATCCACGCCGTCGAAGTTCGGTCGGCAAACAAACCCAGTTGCTGTTCTTTGATACGGTTTTCCATATCCCCACGGGCACAGTAGAAATCCTCGTAGAGCGCCCTGGCAGCGTTTTTCTCGCTGCTGATCGAGGTAACGATAAAGCGGGGATTTTCTCCTTTGGCCAAGTATTCGGCCTTGCCCACCACTCGCCGTTCACAGGACCAGCTCTTGCGCGTTCGATAGCGAAAATCCTTAAACACCCGTGCCGGCTTTTGCGTCGATTGATGAATCTGTTGGGCCTCGGCCATCTCGGTGCCGATCGCTTTGACCAGACGACTATTCTTGGCTAAACCGAGCACATAGTCGAGCTGGCCCACCCCTTCGCAGTACCTCATGATCTCATCCCGACAAAACCCCGAGTCCCCGCGTACAATGATTCTCACCTCTGGCCACACCCCTCGGATCTGTTCGACAATTCGGCTGAGCTCTTTTAGCACCCCACTGGCCGGATCCTCATTAGCCTGACGCAACCGCGCACACAGCAAGTGCTCGCCACTGAAGATATACAACGGCAAATAGCAATACTCTGCGTAATAGCCGTGAAAATATCGCCCCTCCTGATTGCCATGCAGCGGATCATCGGTGGCATCTACGTCGAGCACTAGCTCGGACGGTGCACTCTGATAGGATTCGATAAATACCGCAACCATCAGCTCATCGATCGCCGCACCGTCGGCCACAATCTTTTTGTATCGGCTCTTCTCATTGGCATCTTCGGGGGTTAACTCCAACCGATTCAATGTGCTCTTACCCGCTATCGGCTTGCCTTGGTCTTGCTCCCGCACTCGATCCCTGCCACTCGGATCTTGCTTCTCACTGAGTAGTCCCATCACCACATCGTGGCGTAGGCTGTCGTGGTCATTGAGATCCTCGTAGCCCAGCGCCATCCCATAGACTCGTTGGCGGATCAACGACTCCACTGTGTGTTCGATCCGATCCTTATCGCGATAGTCCCGAAAACAGTCTTTCGCTAGCCGCTTCAGTATATCAACACGGCTCTCCACCTCTCGCAGTAACACCCCTCCGGCATCGGAGCTGATCTTACCCCCGTCAAATCTCCCGATCACTGCACGACGCCCCAGTTGCTGAAATTCCAGCTGTTCTGTTATACACTCTGTTTCCATAAGGCCGCTCTTCTCCCTGCGCGTAACTGTTTGGTGACACAACCTTTATGCCACGAAGTGCGGCCTTATTCTCCTCTATCGGTGAGAAATTCGGGCTAGCTGGCCTTCCGGGATCGTTTGTTTTTGGCTTCCTCCAATTTCTTGCCCAACTGCTCGAGTTCCGCACGATCGATCAGCTGGCGGACCTTGGAAAACATTGTGCCGCTCAAAGAGCATACCTCTTGCCGAGGCCGGCTTTGAATTTGCTTGGCTTCCTGAAAAGGGGGTGATCCGGGCAACGATCAGCTTCGTCGGAAGGGAGGTGGGGACAAGAGTTCGGCTGACCCATTTCGCGGAAAGGGCCTATGAAAGCTATCTTTCATAAACATGGCCTATCGATAGTTCTATTCGGCCTGTT
>DAIRFP010000112.1:0-2363 GCA_036794995.1 Thermodesulfobacteriota bacterium
GGCGACAGGGGCTGTTTTCACTTTTGTGGCTATGCGGGTTTGTGAGTGCCGCTTCGGCGCAAGAGATCGTTACGTTGCCCTCGCGACCCGGCGCGACGCAGTCGTTCTTTATCGCCGGCCTACCGCAAAATCCGCAGGCCGTAGCGCTCTTGTTTCCCGGCGCCAGTGGGCTCATTCGGTTGCGGCAGGATAAAGACCAGATCAAGTTTGGCCCCAATAACTTCCTGGTCCGAAGCCGGGCCGAATACATCAAGCGCGGGGTCGTTGCGGTTATTGTGGACGCGCCGTCGGATCACCAGAGCAGCGGCATGAGTGATGACTTTCGTATGGGGGTGGAACACTTCACGGATATTGCCGTTGTGGTTGCCGATCTGGGCAAGCGGTTCCCTGGGATCCCGATCTTTCTTGTCGGGACGAGCCGAGGCACAATCTCCGCTGCCGCTCTGGGCGCCAGGTTCGGGCCTCGACTGGCGGGGGTAGTGTTGTCTTCGACTTTGTTTCGGAGCAGCGGCCGGTCCGGTGAAACCAATCTTGGCTTGAGTCAGTTTGATTTCGGGACTGTCAAGGTTCCGGTTCTGTTCGTGCATCACGTCAGCGATCAATGCCGTGTGACCCCATACAGCGATGCGGCGAGGCTCGTGGATAAATACCCGCTGATCTCCGTCTTTGGCGGTCGTGCGCCGGAATCAGGGCCTTGCGATGCCTTCAGCGCCCATGGCTATTTCGGCAGGGAATCGGAGACCGTCGAGGAAATTGTGAACTGGATGCTCAAGAAACCGTTCCGTGAGGAAGTTCGATGATTCTCCACATAAAAGGGCGCCGGCGTACGGCTAATCAATGGAGTCTCTCCGGTTGTCCGAGTTTTTTTCTCCGTCACCCCGAAAAGGTTCCCCCTTTGGCAAAAGGGGGATTAAGGGGGATTTTTTCTAGATGTGGAACCCTCGGTGACTTCGGAAATCTCCCCTGGCCCCTCTTTTCCAAAAAGGGGAATCCTGATCTTCCTCGTTCAGGGAGAGAGTTACGAGTGAGGCGCTAAGAGCATAGATACCCGGTCGGTGTAACAGCCCTTTCTGCTGTTTTGAAAAGAGAACCATTGATCTCTCGGCCCGCCTGTTGTGAAAAGAAAGTTTTATGCCCGTGATCCCGCTAAAACCCGTCGACCGAGTCGAGGTCCTGAGCATCATGGACAATTCAATCGATGTGCTCATGGGCAACACGCCCGTGGCCCAGCGCGCGCCGCGTGAACGCGACAGCCTGGCGAAGCCGCAACTGAGGGCCGAGCACGGCGTGTCCATGCTGGTGACGACGTATGCGGACGGAAACAAGGATTCGTTCCTGTTCGATACCGGCGTGACCGTCGATGGTGTGTTGCACAACATGAATGTCCTGGACGTCAAAGGCAACGAGCTGCACGCCATTGTCCTCAGTCATGGGCACACGGATCATACCCGGGGTCTCGTCGGATTGATCAAACGCTACGGCCGGCCGCGGATACCGATTGTTCTTCATCCGGATGCTTTCCTCAAACGAAAAAACGTCTTTCCCGACGGCCACGAGACCGAACATATTCCACCGAGCCAGCGCGACCTGGAAGCCGAGGACGTGGAGATCATCGAAGAGCGCGGCCCGACGATGTTAGTCGGCGGCCAGGCGTTGGTGACCGGGCAAATCCCGCGTACGACACCGTACGAAAAAGGCAGCCCGGCACAAGTGGCTTGGATCGACGATCAGTGGCAGCCCGATCCATGGATTCACGACGATCAGGCGGTGATCATCAATGTCAAGAATAAGGGGTTGGTGGTGCTGACCGGCTGCGGTCACGCCGGCGTAATTAATACGCTCAATCATGCGCGCGATGTCACGGGGGTGAGTTACATCTATGCCGTCATCGGCGGATTCCACCTCACGGGTCCGATGTTCGAGCCGATTATCGCCCCTACCCTGCAAGCCCTAAGGGAGTTTAACCCAAGCGTTATCGTCCCCGAGCATTGCACGGGCTGGCGCGCGATGCATTTGATCGCGCAGAAATTTCCGAATGCCTTTGTCCCCAACAGTGTTGGCACGCGGATGGTCATTGGCGTATGAAGATGTGGTTCAAAGTTTAAGGTTCAACGTTCAAAGTAAAACCTCAAAACTCACCGAGTTCAAGACGATCAAGTCGTTCAAAATGTCCAAGCGGTTCAAAACGTTTAAGGAGTGACGCAAGTAGATGAAAGTCGGGTTGTTCACGGAGTTTTCCTATCCGGGCAAATCGGAGCAGCAAACTTATCGCGAAGTTTTGGAGCAGATCGCCCTCGCAGATGAGCTCGGCTACGACTTTTTCTCGATCACCGAGAGTTATGGCAAAGACCTGTTTTCCTGCT
>DAIRFP010000112.1:2373-15566 GCA_036794995.1 Thermodesulfobacteriota bacterium
AACCCGGTTCAAAGTTCAAGGTTCAACGTTCAAAGTAAAAAATCAAAATTCAACGGGCTCAAAAGGTCTAACCGCACGCGGAAGTGATGAAAATAGGCTTGTTCACGGAGTTTTCGTACCCGGGAAAATCGGAGCAGCAAACTTACCGCGACGTTTTGGAGCAGATCGCCGTCGCCGATGAACTGGGCTATGACTTCTTCTCGATCACGGAGAGTTACGGGAAGGACCTGTTTTCGTGCTCGCCGTTTCCCTTGGGTCTATACGCGGCCGCGGCGCAGCGGGCGACACGCATTCGCTTTCTCACCGGAATCATCAGCATGCCGCTGCATCATCCAGCGATTTTGGCCAGCGAAATCGCCGCCGCGGACCTGCTCGCCAACGGACGGATTATGGTCGGCATCGGCCGCGGTCATCCCTGGGTGATTAACCGAATGAACGTCGATGCTGCCGAAAGCACCGCGCGGTTCGAAGAAGGCATTCGTATGCTGGTGGAGATTTTCAAAGGCGAGTATATCGAAAAACTCGACGGTCGGTTCTGGCAGATTCGCGACTTCCAGCTAAGCCCGGCGCCAGTGCAAGCGCCGCATCCGCCGATTTACACAGCCGCGGCGACGACACCTGAGAGCGCCAGCTTTGCCGGCGAAGTCGGTCAAGGTTTAGTCCAGCCGGGTTATCTCGGTATTCCTTTCGAGCTGGTTCGCGGTTTGACCGAGACCTACCGCAAGAATTTGCCCGCAAAAAGCAATAGCGACGTTGTGCTCGGTATTCATCTGCATGTCGCGCGCGATCACGAGGAGGCCATTGCCAACGGTGCTCTCGCGCTGTCGAGCCAAGCCGACGTGTTTTTGCGCGGCAGACTGAGCCGGCCAACCCTCAGCGGTCAAGTTCAAACCTACGCGACCAAGACCGCGTCGAGAGAAGCGTTCGAAAAGCTATGCACGCCGGAGAAGGCGCGCGCCGCGGTTACGGCGGAATGGCCCAACGTCATGGCCGTCTGGGGTACGCCCGACGAATGCATCGAGAAGATCAAATTTTACGCGGGCGCGCTTCGCCCCGAGCAACTGATGCTAAACATCGCTTCGGGCAGCCTGCCGCAAGACAAAGTGCTGTCTTCCATGCGACTATTCGCAGCGGAAGTGATGCCGGTAGTTCGAGGATTGTAACCATAGCAATGCGCCGTCAGGTCAACGGTGCGCCGACAATCAATAGTTTGCGCCGCGCCCCCATGCGTGTTTTTTCATGCGCAGCTGTTCTCTGCAGAAAGGAGAACCCATTGAATCGGGTTATTCTTATAGTGCTTGTGGTTATTTCATTGAGCTCCACGCTCCACGCGCAGTCGCCTTACTATCAAGGAAAGACGATTAGGATTGTCGTCAGCACCTCCCCCGGCGGCCTCTACGATGTTTACGCGCGATTGATCGCTCAATACCTTGGCAAATATATTCCCGGAAAACCCGAGGTGGTCGTGCAAAACATGCCCGGCGGCGGCAACATGGTCGGCGCAAATTATGTTTATACCATTGCCAAACCCGATGGGTTAACGATGGGGACGTTCAACGCCGGGCTCTATTTCAACCAACTGGCGGGCAACAAGGACGCCCAATTCGACTGGACGAAATGGCTGTTTGTCGGCAGCCCGGATCGGTCGGAAGATTCGTTGTACATCCGGAGCGACACGCCGTTCAAGACGATTCACGACGCACGCAACGCCGCCGAGGGGCCCAAGTGCGGTGCGACGGGCGCAGGCACGACCGGACATTATCTGCCGACATTTTTGAATGACGCCATCGGCACCAAGTTCAACGTCGTTATGGGCTATCCCGGCGGACCTGAGATCGACTTGGCGGTCGAGCGCAATGAAACCCATTGCCGCGCATCCACCATCGCCGGCTGGTTTTCCACCGAGCGTTACGCCGAGTGGAGGAAAAAGGCATTCGCGCATGTCCTGGTACAGACGAGTCGCAAGCGCGACCCTCGGCTGGCCAATGTGCCGACCGTTTTTGAACTGATGGATGAGTACAAGACCGCGGAGCCGATCCGGAAGTTGGCGAACGTCGTTATTGGGTCCAATGGCTTCGGCCGCCCCTACGCGCTTCCTCCGGCGACGCCGCCGGAACAGGTAAGGATCATTCGTGAAGGGTTTGCGAAATCCTTGAGCGATCCGGACCTGATCGCCGAGGCCACCCGTCGCAGGATGGATGTCGAATACACGTCGGGGGAAGAGTTGGAAAAGCTGGCGAAGGAAGTCATCACGAAAGATGTCGAAGTGATCGAGCGGATGAAAAAGCTGTTGGGGAAGTAGATTCGGGCGCAGTGTGATGACAGAAGTTTAGTTGATGAGCTAACGCTGCGGGTTTCTTTTGGACAATTGTCCGGAGCCACAAGAACGAGGGCGATCGTCAGGTCGCTTTGCGTTTTGCGGCCAGTTCTCTTTCAATTTCGGCTTCGATTTCTTCCAGCGGGATGCGCCCAATGCTCTGAGACCGTTCGGCGAGAAACCGTTGAAACGTTTGGCTGTTACGAAGGGCGGACACTTCTTGATCGAAATCGTCGGCTTCGGCAATCACAAACTCCTTGCCATCAGAAGTTAGAAGTACCACGGTTTCCTTGACTATTCCGGTCTCCGCAACAAGTATTCTAACGACCTTGCGGACTGTGAATTGAAGTTTGACACGGTCGTTCCATCTGCGGTAACTGTGGCTCGATACGGAGGGTCCCATGTTCATCCGGTTTGGATGGTTAGTAGCCTTTCTGGGTTCGGTACTCCTCGTTACTCCGGTTGTGGCCCAAGATAAGCCGAAAATTTTTTTGGGCGCGTCAAGCAAAACCCTCGGCTACAGCCCGCTGTGGGTTGGCGCGAAGAAAGGTTTTTTCGAACAACAAGGACTCGACGTTCAGCTAGTGCTCCTGCGCGGCATGCCGATGACCGTCCAGGCGCTTTCCGCGGGATCTTTGCATATCGGCTCGGGAGGCGCCGAGCCCTATATCGACGCATCCGAGCGGGGCTTGGATTTCATCCTTACCGGCGGCGTCATCAACGGCACTGCCCAACACCTCATCGCTGCGAAGAACATCAAGACCTACGAAAATCTGCGCGGAGGTACCATTGGCACGGCGTCGCTAACCGGCGGCACGATCACGGTGCTGCGCGAGGCATTGAGGATAAAAGGGCTGGAGTATCCCCGCGATTATAAACTTTTGATCGTCGCCGGCGGCTCGGCAGCTAACTTCGCGGCCTTGCAATCAGGCCAAATCACCGCGACGACGGTGGCAGTGCCGCTCAACTATGCGGCTGAAGAGGCCGGTTTCAATATCGTGGGCAAGCTTTCCGACGGAGTGCCCCATTTTCAAACCAACGTTATTGCCGCGCGCCGGAGCTGGGCGGAGAAGAATCGCCCCGTGATGGTGCGTTTCATGCGGGCGATGGTGCAATCCCTGCGCTGGCTGCATGACAACCGCGAAGCCGCGGTGGAGTTCTTGACCAAAGAAATGCAGCTGAAATCCGCCCATGCTCACAAAGGCTGGGAGTTTTATACGCAGAATCACCTCTGGCCGCCCGACGGCGAAGTCACGATGGAAGGGCTCAAATACAATATCCGTATCTACGGCGACCAAGTCGGCGCCAAGGGCCCGCTGCCGGAGCCGGGAAAATACGTCGATCAGAGCTATCTGGATGAAGCGCTCAAGGGACTCGGTAAACGCTAATGCACGGGGAGCAGTCGGTTTTCAGACCCTATCGGATTGACTCGCTTCGTCCGGCTGGAGTAATCCTAAAGCCGGTGAGATCAACTCGAGTCAATAAGGGCTTTAGTAGAGTGCGGACCTGGGTTTGCGGTGAATGTTTAGTTTCGAGTTGCGAGTTTCGGGTTTCGAATTGACACCGCGGAGTTCTTGTAAGCTGTTCTAAGTTCAAGTCTTGACGGAGGGAACCATGAAGGATTTGACCATCGTAGTCGGTACCATCGGCCAAAGTATTATGCGGAGCGAAGACAACGGCCAAACCTGGGCGCGCATCGGGCCCAGGCGTGGATTCGCTTACGAAGCGTCGGTGCGCTGTATCGCCATGAACCCGCGCCAACCGAACATTCTTTTCGCCGGCACGGAAAGAGGGCTCTATCGCAGCGAAGATCGCGGCGCGAACTGGCAATATATCGACTCCGCGCTCAATCCCCATTATATCTGGGCGATCGGGATCGATCCGGTTAATCCGGACAACCTGTTTGTCGGCACCGGCACGCCGACGCCGGCGATGCTCTTTCGCTCGAAGGATGGCGGTCAGAGTTGGGACAAGCGGCCGGTGGAAGTCGCGGCGGAGTGCGAGGCCGTCGGCACGCCGAGATTCACCGGCATTGCCGTCGATCCGGTGGAACCGAAAAACATCTGGGTGAGCATCGAAGTTGACGGCGCGCGCCATAGCAGCGACGGCGGAGAAACCTGGGAGCTAGTGGAGGTGACCGGTCGTAAGGACATCCACAACGTTGCCGTCACTGCGGGACCGCCGAAAACGGTTTTCATCATGGCCAACCGCGAGATCTACGCGAGCACGGATGACGGTGGCAGTTGGGAAGCGCGTGGCATGCAGACGAGTCTTCCCTGGGAGTACCCCAGAAAAGAAACCTACCTGCGCGGCATCGCCGTCGATTCCGCAGATCCAAAAAGCATCCTGTTGGGATTCGGCGACTTCACGCCGGGAACGTCGGGCGCCGTGGCGCGCTCCAACGATTTCGGCAAAAACTGGAAGCTGCTGCCCTTGCCGGTGGAGCCGAATTCCACCGTCTGGACGTTTGGCACGAATCCGGCGGATCCGAACATTCTGTTCGCGGCAAGCCGCTACGGTTACCTTTACCGGAGCGACGATCGCGGGGCTTCGTGGGAAAAGCTCCGCAGGGAGCTAAGCGAAATTGCGGCGGTGTGCTGGTTGCCGAACTGAAGCGCGCGTACGCGCGCAGTTTCATGTTCAAGGTTCCAGGTTCAAAGTCGCAACCCGATCGACTAGGTTGAACCTAAGTCGAATCGCTGAGGAACCCGAGTCACCGACGAATCAAATACCCCCACCTGTTTCCTCCCCCGTCGCGGGAAGGATTAAAGAGGGAGTAACAGATAGCGCACGGGAGTAGGGCACATGCCAAATGTAAAGCTGCCAACCGGAGTGGATTTTTATTACGAGTCTCACGGTCAAGGAGAACCGCTCATTTTTGTTCCCTCGACCGCGTATTCCGGCGAAGTCTGGAAACCGTCGCAGATGCCGCTGGCTCAATCGCTCAGTATCATCTTCCATGATCCGCGAGGATGCGGCCGTTCCGTTGCCGCTCAGCAAGTCTACACCATCGAACAGATGGCTGCGGATATCGTGGCATTGATGGATCATCTGAAAATCCCGGCTGCGCATCTCTTGGGCCATTCCATGGGCGGGAGGATCGCCCTCTGTCTGACGCAAAACTTTCCCGGGCGGGTAAAGAGCCTGATCATGGCGGCGAGCGGGTCGGGCCCGGCGGCACGGGAAGGCTCGGATTGCATCACCGGTCTGCCGCATCGTCTGGTTGTCGATATGGTGACAATGGGGTTTGAAAAGTTTATCCGTCACGAAGTTTGTGACTCCGATACCTTCTTCACGAAAGACTTTCGCGAGCGCCATCCCGACAAGGTTCAGGAGCTCTTCAAACTGTTCTGGGCAACCCATGCGAAACTGCCGGAGTTCGTCCATCTCTGCATCGCCCGCCATAACTGGGAAGGCACCCACCGTCTCGGCGATGTCAAAGCGCCGACCTTAGTGGTTATCGGCGAAGCGGATACAGTCGGGAGCAACCACAGGGCGCAGTCGGAAGTATTGGTCAAGCGCATACCCGGGGCCGAGCTTAAAGTGCTAACAGGTCAGTCCCACGGATTTTTCTGGCAAGCGCCGGAGGAAACCAACGCCCTGATTCTCGATTGGGTGAGGCGTCATAGCTAATCCGGAAAGTTCGGGAAGACGCGAAGAAAGGGTTTCGGGTGTCGGGTTTCAGGTTTCGGTCAGAACGTACTCGCGTTCGAATACGACAGTCTCCAACGATCGTCCGGCAGTTGGAGAGAGCAGCGAGATTCGCGGAGCTCTTCTAACCTGAAACCCGACACCTGGAACCCGAAACCAGTGATCAGGAGGCCGCCATGGGATGGGTAGACGCTGACGCGCACGTTGTCGAAAGCCCGCACACGTGGGACTATTTACTTCCTTCCGAGCAAAGGTTTCGTCCGCAGTTGTTTAAACCGGAGGGCGATTCGCAAAAGGCGCACTGGGTCATCGACGGGAAGATCCGCGGCCTGTTCCGATTTACCTTTAGCGCGGAAGATGTTGCCCAGAAATCGGAGCAATTTGGCAGGAACATGACGACAACCATGGCCACTCGTGATCTTGCCGATGTCGCGGCGCGCATCAAGCACATGGATGAGTTGGGAATCGATGTGCAGGTGCTTTACCCGAGCATTTTTCTCGACCCTTGCACGGATCGGCCGGATACGGATGTGGCTCTGTGCGGCTCCTACAATCGCTGGCTGGCGGATGTCTGGAAGCAGAGCAAAGGACGCTTGCGCTGGATGGCGACTTTGCCCCTGCTGAGCATGCCCGATACGCTGGATCAGTTAAGGTTTGCGCAAGAAAATGGCGGGTGTGGGGTTTTTATGCGCCCCCTCGAAGGATCCCGACAGATCACTGACCCGTACTTTTTCCCGTTGTACGAACAAGCGCAGAAGATAAACTTCTGCATCGGGTTGCACCAAGCCAACGGCAGCGCCGCGGCTGTGGACATGATGGTCAACCCTGACGGCAGCCGTGATTTTTTCAACCAATACCGAATTTTCAATGTCGGCGCGTTATTCCGGATTCTCAGTTGCGGCATACCCAAGATGTTTCCCAAGCTTCGCTTCGGATTTATTGAAACGGCCGCCTCCTGGGTCCCCTGGGTGGTTTACGAACTGCGCCGTCGCTTGGATACGGTGAACAACAAGTTGCCCAATGATTTTCTCGAGCGCTCCGGAATCTTCGTAACTTGCCAGATTGGCGACGACGTGCCTTACCTGATCAAGAGCTGCATGGGGGAGAATACGCTCATGATCGGCACGGATTACGGCCACGCCGATTCGTCGACAGAGTTGGACGCTCTCACCACCTTGAAAGAGAGCGGCGGCATCACGTTCCAGATGCACAAGAAAATCGTCGAAGACAATCCGCGGGTATTTTACGGGCTTAACTGATTGCAAACGGTAATGACTATTCGGTGATTGCGAATATGGCGGCTGGCTCCCAACGTTTTGGGCGGCACTGAACACCGACACTTGGGTGTTGCTGGTTGCTTGTGCTTCAAGTAAACTTTCAGAGAAGTGAGGTGGAGGCGACAAAATACGGTGTTTTCGGATGGATCTTTCCGGGAGCACGTGACGCGGATAATAAGTTAACGCGGATTTGGCAATAGAAAATGACACAAGAACAATTCCCGACACTAGAGATCCGAACCGACACTCCGCCGCTAAGGCACGATGATTCCGGTGCCGTTCGTATCGGCGACACCCGGGTTTTGTTGGAGCTCGTCATCCGAGCCTTCCAAGACGGCGCTACGCCTGAGGCCATCGTGCAACGCTTTCCAACAACGACTCTCACGGATATCTATTCTGTAATCGCTTATTACCTGCGCCATCGCGCTCTTGTCGAACGCTACCTTACGGAACGTGAGCGACAAGCTGAAGTCCTTCGGCAAGACATTGAAGCCCGGCAAGGGGACTTGTCTGAGGTCCGCCGCCGCCTGCTCGGCCAGCGAAGTTCGTAAGACGTTTCAATGCTGCGGTTAGTCAGCGATGAGAACTTCAACGGTGACATCGTACGCGGCTTATTGTTTCGTCGCCCCGATCTGAACTTAGTTCGCGTTCAGGATGTCGGCCTGGAGCAAGCAATCGATCCAGTTGTGCTTGCCTGGGCGGCCCAGGACCACCGGATTATCGTGACTCACGACCGCGCGACTCTGCCTCATTTCGCCTATGAGCGTGTCGTGGCAGGCGAGCCCATGCCCGGTGTGTTTGTGATCAATGATCGTTTACCAGTCGGACAGGCTATCGAAGAAATCCTCTTGGTCGTTACATGTAGCGAAGCTTCTGAATGGACGGGTAAAGTTCTTTACCTGCCGTTGTAAATCTTATTCATCACCACCTGACCTCAACGAAAGTTTTTAGATTCGCCGCTCTAGGATCTCAACATTGACGCAGGACGGTTCCCAGGTTGACCAACAACTCTTCGATATCGTCCAGGGAGTTGAAGCGGGGAGACCCGCCGAGGTGGGGACTGATGATCACGTTCTGGAATTTGATGAGCGGGTCGTTGGCATCGCCCGGCTCGTCGTAGAAAGTGTCGAGCCCAAAGCCGCCTAATCGGCCAGAAGCGAGCGCCTCGCGCAAGGCGTGGCGGTCGACTTGGTTGGGTTGAGAGACGTTAATCAGGAAGGCTCCCGGTTTGATAATCGAAAGCTCGCGAGCGCCGATGAAATTGCGAGTCTCATCGACACGGGGCAGGTGCAGACTCACGCAGTCCGACGTTGCGAGCAATTCATCCAGCGTGCAATAGGTCGCGTGGTGGCGTTGCTCGATATCGGCCGGCAGGCGATGTCGCTGAGCGTAGACGATGCGCATCTCCAGCGCTGCGGCGCGCAGCGCGAGCTCCCGCCCAATTTCTCCAAGTCCGATGATACCCAGTTGGCGGTTGTAAAGTGTGACCATACCCGGAATGCGCGCCCAGTTGCCGTTGGGGGTGTGCTTGCGATCATAAGTCGTGGGTTGATAACCGGCGGCCTTCAACTGCTCCAGGCTGATCAAATTGGCGTTCCGGGTGATCTGGCGCGCGAGCGCGAGCATGAGCATTAAGCCCTGCTCCGCGGTGGAAATATTGGCGCGCCGCCTGATGGTTAGAATCTTAATTCCGGCGCTCTCGCAAGCTGCAGGATCAATATTGCGCGTGGTGAAGCCGTATTTCTGTACGAAGCGGAGAGAGCCCGCCGATGCCGCAACTTCGGCCGGGCCGATGGGCAATTCTTCCACTACAGCGACACTTGCCCCCGGGAGGTGCGCCAGGAGTCGAGGATGATCGTCCACGAGATGCACGTCCGAGGGATAAAGATTGGGTACCTGGGCGCGTATCTTCTCGCACCAACCGTGGAAATCGGGCAGGTCATGCAAACAGAAATGGGCAAAGGCTTCGAAGCGTTCCCGCGGCGCTGATGGGTCAAGTACGACCTGAATCAAGCGGAGGAAAGTGTCGTTTTCAACGACGAATTTTAGCCTGGGCAATGACGTCATAGAAAGATGGTTTCAAGGTTCAAAGTTCAATGTTCAATGTGGGCCCCCCGGAGTGAAAACCTTGAACTTTGAACGTGAAACGTTGAACCGCTTCTTAGGGCTCCGGATCGACCTTCAATGCCTTTAGGAACCGTGTCAACATATTATATGCGGCGATGAGCATGGTCAGCTCGACGGCCTGGCGCTCGCTGAAGTGTTTTCTGACTTCGGCAAAGACGGCGTCCGGCACGTCGATCGTCCGCGTCATGGCGTCAGTGTAGGCGAGCAGCGCGCGTTGTTTCTCCGTGAATAGTTTCGACGAAGGCCAATCGGCGATGGCCGTGACCTGCTCGGGTGTCAATCCTTCCTTTAACGCATAGACTGGGCCGTGGGCGCGTTGGACATACTCGACATCGTTCAAGATCGCGACGCGAATCACTGCCAGCTCGCGGCATTGCCCATCGATCTCGGTGCCGTAGCGCACGGCCTGATTAAGCTCGAACCAGGCATCCGCCAGCGTGGGGCTGTGCAGCATCAAGCGATAAATGTTGATCAACCGCCCACCCCGCGCGCCTTTGATCTTAGCGATGGATCCAGCCAGGTTGGCGTGTTCGGTTTCTTCAATCAGCGGTACGCGAGCCATGACTTCCTTTCGAAGAGGTCAAATCGCCCGGCGTCTTTCCAGTCTGAGGGAAAAATTCGGTCGCTGAATCAAGACGCTGTTCCGATCAGTTGCTTTGCTCAGCTCCGCGACGAGATTGAGCAGGGGATTGCCTTCGGTATTGTAAGTCCGTGGCTGGCCGGCAGCGCGCATGCGCTCGACGTCTTCCTTGCTGGAGAAAAAACGCAGCAGCACATCTTCATCGCTCACTCCGGCACCGCCGTACTTGCGACGCAGGTCGTCGAGCGAATCGGCCGGGTGGGGCCGCGCTGCGATCTCCTTGGCGCGCGGGCGGTTGAGGATTTTGGCCTTAACGTTGGGATCCATGAACGCGGCGCCTTCTTTGCCCCAGATGCCCATGGCGTATTCGATGGTCTGATCGGTGACCTGCTTGTAACGCTCGCCGACGATCACGTTGATCGCCGCCTGGCTGCCGACGAACTGCGACAGCGGTGTGACCATGATCGGGTAGCCGAATTCGGCGCGCACCTGTGCCGCTTCCTCCAGGGTTTGATCAAGCTTGTTCTCCATGCCGACCAGGCGTAGCTGATGGCGCAGGTTGGAAATCATGCCGCCGGGAATCTGATGCACGTACTGGGCGTAATCGTACTCCGGCGTTTTGCCGATGGGCAAATTTTCCCGCTTGGCACAGGCGGTGAAGTGCGCGGCCACCGCGCGGAGCGGTAGTTCGTTGACCAAGGTGTTATGGCCCAGGGCGCGGGCATTCATGGCGACATTAAACAACGACGGATTGGATGAGCCGTCGGCGAGGGGGGGAATTGCGGTGTTGATATGCGTCATGCCCGCTTGGATCGCTTCCAAGCAACAGAGCGTGCCGAGCCCCGTGGTGCAGTGGGTGTGCAGCTCGACAATCTTGCCATCCGCTGCGGTGAGCACCGCCGGCACTAGAGTCTTGGTACGTTCAGGAGTCAGGATGCCGCCGGGGTCCTTGAGAATAACTCGGTAAACATCCAGGGCGAACGCTTCGCGAATCTTGGCGGCGAAGTATTCGTCCGTGTGGCGCGGCGAGACCGTGTAAATCAGGTTAATGATCGGTTTGATCCCGGCGGTTTTCGCTTGCCTGACGCGCCACGCCCAATCGGCCGGATCGTTCCACGAATCGGAAATCCGCACTTCGGTAATGCCCGCCTTTGCCATGCAGGTGTCATAGAGCTGATGCAGGGCCTCGGGATAGATCGCGAAGCCGCTGCGGGTGCCGTGGATCAGTCGTAGGGGTGTCTTTTTGAATTTCGGGATCACCAGGCGATAGCGCTCCCAGGGATCTTCGCGCAGCTCCTTGATGCATTTGGGTAACTCCACCGGGCCGCCGAACTCGATGGCCTCGAAGCCCGCCTGGTCCATCAGCTCGACGATCGGCACCATCATCCCGGTGCGCATGCTATAAGCCCACAGGCTCTGCTGCCCGTCGCGCAAGGTTGTGTCGACAAAACGAACGTCGCTCATGGTTTTCTTATAGCGCAAAGTGGATTGTGGTGAAACCGAATCAAGACAGCTAACCGTTTTGCCAAGGCAGCGGCGGCGGATAGCCGCAGGAGCGCGGCTTGTGGATTTTGCGAGAGAGTGTTGAGGAATGAAGGCGAAGAAGTTGGGAAGTCGTCTTCATCTAGATGTGACAATGATGAGCAAGCTTTCATCCTGATATGGCGGGCACCGAGATCTAAAGAGTGAAGCCCGGTTGGCCAGAACCCTGGGCCAAGTCCAAAAAAAACTCAGGCCCTCTATCTTTCTTCTCAGAAAGCCGATTTTTTGTATCGCGAATCGCGGATGATAAGCGCAAGACATCCTTGAGAATCTACAAGCAGGTCCTCCCTTTTCATCTGCCTGAGATTTCCTTAGCGCGACAGAAGGTGTTGGACTGATTGACAACACATGCGCGGTGTTGTTACCATTCCCGGTAGTGAGAGCCGAATTGCTCCTTCGCGAACGGCACCAGCTCGATAGCAAATCGTTCGTTGAGATGCGCATCTGGCGCGTGCCGCGATCGGTGCGGGCAAGCGGGCATGAATTCAAGTATTCCTTGGCCTACGTGGTAGAGAGCGAATGCGTGCTGCGCTACGACAATGAAGCGGGCAAGGGCGATCATATCCACTGGGCCGGAGAGGATCGGTCCTATAATTTTACCACCCCGGAACAATTGCTGGCCGACTTTTGGTTAGACGTGGATACATGGAGGTCAAAATGAAAACCGTGACTTTATCTATCGCTTCTCGTGACGATGTAACCCGGCGCGCCCGAGCCGCTTTCATGGGAAAGAAGCAGGGCGCACATATTTCTTTCAGCTCAGTCGAGTTGCTCTGGCAGACCTTGACAAAAAAACGCTGGGAAGTGCTCAAAGTGATGACCGGACAAGATGCCATGACCCTTCGCGAGATAGCTCGGCGCGTCGGTCGCGACGTGAAGGCGGTCCATCGCGACGTGCATGCGCTCCTCGATGCCGGCGTGCTCGATCGCACCGATGACGGCCGCATTCATTTTCCCTACAGCGCGGTACGCGTTGATTTCACCCTGCACAAAGAAGTAGCGTAACACTTCTCGCCTCTCGGATAGTTAACGTTCGGGTGGAAACCTGTGATCTCATTTTCGGAGTTTCCACGCCGAATTGAGTAAGATTCCCGGATAATGCTATATTATTAATCGCTAAGAGGAACGTGAATGCAAAATGAACTCAGACACCTCTTTTGAAATCGCTCGGCTCCCTTGCACCACCGCGATTCTTTCGACCGGTTGTTGATAGCCCAAGCGCTTGTTGAAAGGATTCCGATCATAAGCGCCGATCCTGCTTTCGATCAGTATCCGATTGAACGGATCTGGTAAGGATGTAAATGACCGGCTCCGCTACCTGCAAGCGCTGACCAGAATCAGAAATTCCATTTGAGTTTCAGAGACCGGCAAGGAAGAAACACCGTAAACGGCCGCGGCTCTTCGATATTATTGGACCAGAAGGCGGTGGACGAACTGCTGGACGCGATCAATGCTCGCGTCGAAAGTGCCAAAAGGGGTAAGCCGCCTAGCCTGTTTGGACGAAATCGTCAGGAAAGTTTCGGTTTAGACCGGCTCGAATCGATTGTCTTGGCAGCGGGTCGAAAGCAACCGTGTGCCGTAGTTGCCAAAAACTTTGTCCAGCTAGTCAACAACGTGACACTGCTCTTTAGAAATCTCCCCAGTGCCTTGAACCTGATGACGGTTCAGCCAGAGGCTGATCAGCCTTAGGCTGAGACTG
>DAIRFP010000113.1:0-15536 GCA_036794995.1 Thermodesulfobacteriota bacterium
CACAGCTATGGATTGGCGGCCAAATCACGCACGTGCGCAATCTCTCGCGGTTTACTGGGGCGAACTTGATTTGCTGTGAGGGTAACCAGCGCGATGCTTTCTCCGTCCAGCGTCGTGAACTCGACCTCATAACCTTTGCCCTCTTTATGCACGAGCACGACGGTACCGATATCGCCCCCTGTAAGGCCATGCTTCGGTAAGTCACAGGTCAAAATTACATCTTCGAGTTCCTCAATCATAGCCGTCTCCTTCTCAAAGGGTGAGCGGTAATGAATCTGGGTATGTCACTTTCATTGTCGATAAACCATGCAGTGCGGACGTTCAATGATCGTCCGTCTGGAGCCTTCAAAGATCCTTCGATTACGTAGCGAGCCGAAAATCGTTCGTTCCTGCCGGGCGATCTCGTTGTCCATCGCGTGTTGCCTCCGAGCTCTATCAAGCTGTTCCCATTTTTGCGGATCAAAACCGAATTCGATGAAAAATGCAGCCTTGCTTTTGCCAGCGCGGTGAGTAGTAGAAAGTAGATACTTGACGATCTTCGTTTCACTGACTTCCGCTTTTTCGCCAAAGCCATATAATTTCCTTAAGCGCCTGCCGAATCGGCGGCATTCATCTCGGGGCTATAATTTTATCATAGTAATCTTGCACGGACCGATTGCCTGTCGATTGTTTTTTTAGGGAACGGTCGCGACCGTCCCCTACATTGAAATCACGTGAATTCTCGATATCTCGCTCCCATGTCAGCGGATTCGAATGGATGTATTCCTGTATACGCTGCAATTCCTGGTCGTTACGGACGATCCGTTCATAGAATGATTTTTGCCACCGAAAGGCCGGCAGTCCCGACTTATGAATACGTTTCGATGATGTGGTTTTGAATGCGCCGATCAATTCCGATAACGATTTGATTTTCTGTAGGGAACGGTCGCGACCGTCCCCTACGCTCCGATTGTCCGGACAATCGGCTATGTTAATGATGCCATGAACGTGATTTGGCATCACGACGAATTCATCCATGGTCAGATAGAGATATTGATCGTGTAGCCACCGCCATTGTTCCTCTACAATCTGACCGAAAGGATTTAACAAGCATGTTCCGTTCCTGATCTTACCAAAAACACAAAGGCGATCTTTCACGACCGTCGTGATGAAATATGCGCCGGGTGTCGCGTAATCAAATCCTATTAACCGCGTCCGTTTTCGTTCACGCATGGGCTGTTTGCCCTTTGGGGGACGCCCAATCAGCCATATCGCATTTATGATTCATTGCCACGATCTTGAACGGGTTGATTGTGTACACGGTTTCCACGTAGGGAACGGTCGCGACCGTTCCCTACAATCGGCGGATTAACCGTCGCGTCGCCACTTTCTGCAACAGGTTGTTGCAGAATCTCGCTCTTTCCAGCTCCCAGGATGAGACTCTTTCTTTCGTAGGGGTCTCTTTCGCGGTGGCCTCCAACTTGTCGGCTTGCACAACAAACATCGGGGTCACCCATTAGAAGGCGTTCGTCCCGTAATTCGCTTTTTGACTGCTCCGGTTGAGAAAGATTGGCTAGTCCTCGACTTGAAGTGTTTCACCGCACCTTTTGCAGGTGCTGAGGTTGCGGTCGGCTTTGAGTCTCTTGTTGGTTTCTTCGACTGAGAAGTTTCCGCCGTCGTTGGGTCCCTCGCCCGATCTCGGGGCCGCCTCATAGAGCTTGTTGTCGCACTTTTCGCAAAACCAAACCCAACGATCCACTTCGTTAGGGCGGCGCTTACGTTCGATGACCAAAGTCCACGATCCTTCGGAGCGTCGTGGTGAGTGCGGGACATAAGCGGGGAGCAGAAACATCTCCCCGGGCTTGAGCACCATGATCTCCCGCTGGTCACCGGGGTTAATGTAGTGGAACTGCAGTTCGCCTTCGAGCTGATAGAAAATCTCGTCACCTTCATTGATGTGAAATTGTTTCCCGCGATTGGGGCCGCGGTGAACCACAGTAATGAAATCCGAGTCCTGCCATACGGTCCTGCGCCGGCCCCATTTGTCTTTATCTGCATCAATCCATTGCCGAAGATTGAATTTGCTCAGATGTGGGAACATATCTGTACCTCCCTGCCCATTTTAGAGTCTTGACAGGTTTTAATAATGAGGCCACCAACCTCTGCTCGCGCTGCCGGGTCAATCGCAACCTAACGTCTGCGACGTGATCGTGCTGATGAGCTTACTTTGAAATAACTGCGGTTGCGTTGATTTCGATCAGCAACTCAGGCCGCGCCAGCGCCACCGCCTGGACCATCGTACTGGCAGGAAAATCGGAACCAAAAAACTCGCGACGAACTGCGTTGACATCCGAATGGTAGCGGGCATCAGTGGTAAATACCGTCATTGTAACGATATCGCTAAGTGTACCGCCCGCGGCCTCAACTCCCCGTTTGATGTTCTGAAGCGCCTGTTTCGCCTGCGCACGCACATCACCGATACCGATAGTTTTGCCTTCTTCATCTACCGCCACCTGGCCAGCAAGAAATACCATCCGTCCTGGCTCGGTAATAACTACCTGGGAGTAGCTCCCCTGAGGTTTCCACATCCCTTTTGGATAAAGTCTTTCTTTCGGCATCTTTGCTCTCCTCTACATGTTACCAACGGCCACACGTCAGCCGCTGAACCCAAAAATCTTTGCCATCGCTGCCGTGACCCGGTTGACCATTTCCACATCTTTCTGAGTCAGGTAAATGACGTCCTTTCCTTGGACGTATTTATGCATCTTCGTTCCTGGGATAAAAGCAGAGCTTTCACCGCCGTATTTTTCCCATATACTCTGTGCCTCCGAAGTGACAAGGAATGCGACAAAGAGATGGCCGGTGTTGGGATGAGCCGATCCTTTGAGAACACCCGCATGGTAAGCGGGAGAGATCACCGGCTGTATGTGTGCTTGTGCTATCGGAGCCTTGGTCTTCTCCGCAAGGTTGATGAAGCTGTCGATCAGAGTTGAAGCAACAAGAATTTCGCCAACCTGAAGACGGGTGTAGACTTCACCTAATCTGCCAGGTATGGGTTCCTGCTTGGCCAGCTCCGTGGCGAATTGAAGGAATTTTTGTTCTCCCCACCTGATTGCCAGGTAATCCATCTGGCCTGTGGCCGTTGGAATACCGATTTTGCGCCCTTTCCATTTCGGATCCAGCAAGTCCTCCCATCTCTTTGGCACATCCTGCGGAGGCAATGTTTTTGTGTTGTAGGCTGGTAAAACGACCTGGTTGGCGATGGAGACGGTCCCTCGATCGAAGTGAATGGTCTTTGGATCCACTCCAAGCGACGCATAGTCGAAAGGTACGTGAAGTTGCTTTCTCCAAAGAGCGCCATGAAGCCCATCGATAATAGCCATGACGTCCCATTCAGGCGTGATTCCGGTCGCCGAGAAACCTATCATCTTGTTGACCTCGGCGGTCATGCTCTTAGAAGGATAATAGGTCAGCGTGATGTTAGTGCCATGCTTCTTGTTAAACGCCTGGGCGAGAAGTTGCACCCCGTCATGGGTTAGAGTACTGGGACCGTAGAAGATCAAAGCCCCTTCTTTTTTGGCAGCCGCAACCAATTGGACATCCTGGGCGTGCACGGTGCCGTGAAACAAGAAGACAAACAAGACTGAAAGGGCAGAAATCCAATTCATGAGATACTCCTTAGGTCAATGATGGAAGCCGAGATATACATAAAAATGGTTCCCAAGGAAAGCCGCTTTCGCTGACTGGCATAACAATAATATCAATGCAGAGATCAAGGTTTGGTAGCGCGTTTTCTGGCCGGATCGTCCAGCATGAAGATCGGCAATAGGCGAGAGGCTGTCAAGCAATCACAAGTCGATTTTCTCCGTTGGTCGGAGGGATAGAGGCATTTGGGAATGACGGACTCTAGGAGGTCTGGGGAATAGCTCTTTGCGCGGAAAGCTGCGGGGAATTGAACCTGCGATGATGAAACGAGACAATCACGGGCTTGAGGCGCGATACGGCGCCTCAAGCCCGCTGTGGATCTATGCCTTAAATCCGAGTTCTAGTTGGTGATCTTCAGTGCGATGCCGAGCGGCAATGGGCTATCACCGATGCTCAAAGCCGTACCCAATCTTTCCAGCTCCCAGGATGAGACTCTTTCTTTCGAAGGGGTCTCTTTCGCGGTGGCTGCCAGTTTATCGGCTTGGGGAAGCTTGATCAGGTATTTAACATTGTTGCCGTCACTCAGGGTGACCGAGAGAACCATCTGTTTGCCCTCTTCAGTTCCGAGAGTTTGGAGCGCGGCAATGCGGGTGGCAAGGCTGGTCGTGTTCACAGTGTCCTTATACAACCAGATGAAGGCGCCGATAAACGCGGCCATCACTAACCAGGCGTACTGCCCGACCCGTTTCTGCCGCTTGAGGGACCGGGCTCTCTGTAGATCAAAGAACTTCCGGTAAGATTCCTTTTCCGCGGTCAATTTTTTAATCGGATCCTGCTCGGGCGAACTGGGGGGCTGGTCGTAAGCAAGCCCGGTGCTGTTGAGTACCATGCCCAGAATCACCAACCCTAGAGGTACAGCGATGATCAATAGAGGATTCATAACTCTCCTTTTTTAGGCTTTTGATAGCCTATGGATTTAGGAAGAGGAAGGGGGATCAAGACAGGGAAACCGTTCGGCGTTGAGCCGAATTTCATGCCACCGTTGCTATTAGTGGCCCGGTCTTCTACCTCTTACGCGCCGCTATGACCAAGGCATGAACTATGGCTCACTGTATAGGAGCGGACCTGTACTAGCAAACGCAAGTTTAGTTAAGGGACCACAAGAGGCAGATTCCGGAACTGATCAGAGGTTCAGCAGTTTCGCGGCGTTTTTCGTCGAGGATCTTATCTTTTCTGCCTGCAACGTCAGATCCTTACGCTCTGGAATACTCGAAACCGTGTGCGGATACTCGGAATCGAATGCGGATGGTAGACTCTGTGGCTTGGCTATGCCGCCTTCTTGGCACGCATGATAATTGCGTCTTCCATATCGAGACCGAATAGGTTTGAGCGTTGCACCCGAAGTTCGCCATTGTCAATCGAGAACGCCGACACGACAGCAGCGACAGCGGGATCGCTGGGCTTTAACGTGACGATCCGAGAGAAATCTCGGAGAGACTGTTCACCGATCTCCTTCGACAACATTCCGGTGAATTCTTCTAGCGCTTTCAGATTTCCTTGCTCCAGCCATGGCGCTGACACCACGAGGTCCCATGTGCCAGGAGCCTCAGCTCGCATGAAAAGCCCGAAGAGTGCGAAGTCGCCCTTCTTGGCAGCGATGTCTTGCATCGCCTTTCGAAGTTTTTTTGTCGAAATCATAAAGCCCCCAGGAGCCGGGTCGCGGCGGCAAGCGTGTCCGTCGCCTGCTGCTCTGTAAACTGGCCGACAGTACGGTAGCGCTTCTCTGGGTCCCAATCCAGGACAAGGGACCACTCCGCCAGAAACTTAGTCTTGATTCGCCCCTCGACCCCCGACAGTCGCAGGAGGATCTCAAGGTCGTGCGTTTTGATCGATTGAAGTCCCTTGAACTCCGCAGCGGTATCGGGAAAACCATTCCACTTCAGTGTTCGACAGATTCTCGCCTTGAGCGCTACTTCCACCGAGTAGCCGGAAAGATACACCGCGCCGTCGAACCGCTTCCCCCGAACCAGCATTCTCGCGTCATCTAGTCGAGCACGCGCGATCGCCTTTAGATCAGAGGTCGAGATCATCCGTGATTTAGCTTATGCAACATTAGCTCAAATATTGAGCATATTGGTATGCGCGATCGTCGACAACGCGGAGCGATTGTCCTGTGTCGTCACACACTTGTCAAGCAAATGCCGCTGCCGGATGACGACATAAGTCAGTACTCTTTGGGCTGTTCCTATTTCAAAACGCTATTCAGCAACCAGGCTAGCCTGAGTCCGGCCTGAGCAAGTCTGATTCGGACAATCGGGCGGGCCTTCTCCACGTAATCGTCGGAAAGCTCGCTCGATGGTTGGGTGTTGTAGGCATGCGATCTCACCAGCGCCAACGATTCATGGGTCCACTGCACTGGATCTCCCGCCTGCCATTTGGCTCGCTCTTCTTCCGTGAAATTTTCAACAAGCCGCTGGGCGATCTCCTCTTCGGTGCCGGTTTCCAGATCTACCAGGTTCTTATCCCAAAAGAAGTGAAGGTTGGTTGACATACCTTGGTAAGACACGGGAAAATCGACTCCGCCTCGATCCCCAGCTCGACCGGCGTGGAGCGGCTGGTGCATGTCGCCGACCAAATGCGCGACGTAGTAAAGCGCGAGCCGCCTCACCGTGATCGGCGCATTTTTGTCTGCGATGACCGTTGAAAACCATTGGAGTGCTTCGACCATGCAGTTTCTTTCCGGACAGTCGCGTGCTTGATCGTAAGCGGCCGCATGCTCGGGAATGCTAACGTAATGGAGCGGGTTGAAATCTCGCAGGCTTCGCCCCTCGTGATCCGGCCAGACGGCAGCGTCCGCGAGGGTCGTGCTCTCGGCAAGGATCTCGTCAACTTGCTTGCGCGCTTCGGCCGTGAGATTTGCCCGCGCGATCAAAGCCACGATCCGATGACCTTTGTCGAACCAGGAAAAAGACGGCGCAACGGTAAGCAGATTGAACGCCAGAAACGTTGCCACGAATGTAGTAGTGAAGGTAGTCAACGACGGCATAAAAATTCTTGTACGCTGTCGACGGCGGGTTGTCGAGATCCATGCCTACCCTGCAACGGAAAGGAGCCGGACATTTAGTCGCCAATGCGTCGCCCGTGTCATAAAGCACGCGGACGTTGGGCTGTCCGATTGATCGGTGCTCGGGAGTCGTGGTCCCTTAGCGTGGTCGCTTAGAGTGAAGCTGGGTGACTTGCACCATGAATACCGTACAGCACAAAGTTGAAAGTCACTTCCCGGGAACCCGGCAGCCGTGGAATCCAAACGGGACCCGATGTGCGGCGCGTTCACGGCTTTAGGTTACACCGTTTTCTTGACCAAGACAGCGGGTTGGCATAGTCTGCCGGCATGCCCCGCTCCTTGCGATCCATCGACGACCGCCTGATGTACTATGTAAAGAATCGGTTGCCAGATCTGGGTGAGAAAGCCATCGGACCCAACGGCGTCGACGTCACGGGCTTCCTCCCTGACCGCCGGCCGCGCTGTCATCCCGCCGCCCACTTCACGCCCAACTGTTCCGCCCGTTAAACTGTCGGGGTGAACTTGGCGGAACGTTACGTGTCTTCATTGCCATGCCCGATCGAATGACTATAAACCGGCGTCAGGCCGCGGGCTCGTCCAAATCCCTGACCAACCGAATCTGGATTTGGCGAGGCATTCTCGGGCTGTACCTCGTCTATCTCGTGTACCGCGCGTGGCAAGCCCGAAACGCACCCTTCGTGCAAGTCGATTGGGCATTCCAGAACTCAGACGAAGTCATCGTCTGGCTACGCGGCCTGGTCCGGCGCGAGGTAATCGTGTTTGGCCTGGCTTTCCTGCTTGGCCTGCTGACTGCTCCCGCGTGTACGCCTGCGGCGGCCAGCGGAAATCGCCCCCGGCCCTGGCTGGTGTGGTTGGGGTGGTGCAGCTTTGGTCTGGCAACCATTGCGCTATGTTTCGCGATTGCCTGGAACGAAGTTCCGCCCTTCGGTTCGTTGCTGCTGCCTTTTCTAAGTTACCTCGTGGGGATTCGGTTGAGCGCGGCTGCGCTAGGTGGCCCCCGCCCTCTTGCTTGGGCTGCCGGACAACTGGGAGTGCTGTTGCTGTTACTGCTTGCGACGACGGCGGTCATGTCCGGCAAGGCACTCTCCACGGCGCCTTTGGCATTCCAGCCCGGCGGGATGGGCATGGCTGCCAAGCGGCAACTCGCACAGCGGATTCGCGATACGCGTCCGCGGGAAGACCAACCACGGCTTCTGCGTCTGACCGATGGCGAAATCAACGCCATCGTGAATTCAGCTCTTGGCCGCGGCGGCGCCCAGCGCCAGGCGAGCGTGCATTTCGAACCCGCAGCGTTCGCCGCCCAGGCCTCGCTGGCGGTGCCGCGGCGCTGGGGAGAAGGTCAGTTCCTGAATGTTCAGCTGGCAGGTCACCTGTCGATTGACGAAGGACAGCTGCATCTGGACGTCCAAGAGTTTCGACTGGGCAGCCTTTCGGCGCCGGCAATTTTGCTGCGCATGCTGTCTTCTTCCGTGTACGCGATGTTGATGGACGATCCGCAGATTCGACGCATCATCGAAGCGATCGTCACCTTGAACACGGAACCGACGGCGATCAACGTCGTCTTTCAATCAGGAGCGCTCGGCCAGCAGGTCGTCCCCGCGCTGGTGCAGCTTCTCTGGGAGCGCCCCGACGTGGCCTTCGAGACCGGCCTCTACCTGCGTTATTTGATCGCGGTCTACGAGCGCCTTCCCGCGGACGCCGATAGCTTCGGCTCACTGCTCCAAGCCGCCTTCACCATGGCGGCCGAGCGCTCAACGGCCCACGATCCCCTATTGGAGAATCGCGCCGCGATTTTTGCTCTGGCGATTCTCTTGGGACACACGGACCTTGAGGCATTCGTGGGCGAGCTGCTCGACCCGGCCCTGCGAGCCCAGGCGAACCGCATAATCGGAACGGTAACTCTGCGTGGACGAAAAGATTGGACCCGTCACTTTTGGGTCAGTGCGGCGCTGGTGCTGTTGTCGAACGAGGCGACCAGCGATCGCATCGGACTGTTGAAAGAACAACTCGATTCACAGGATGGTGGAAGTGGTTTTTCGTTTGCCGACATGCTGGCCAACTCCGCGGGAACCCGTTTTGGGGTGGCCGCGATGCGCGATCAGTCCAGCGCCCGCGCCATGCAAGCGCGGCTGGCGCGGGGCTTTGACCTCGATGCATTCTTTCCGCCGGCCGACGGGCTGCCCGAGAACATTACCGCCGCCGAATTCCAAAGCCGCTACGGTGGCGTCGACGGGCGCCGCTACCAGGCGATCGTCGACGAGATCAATCGCCGACTCGACCTGCTTCCGACCGTCTAGGTTGGCCCTATGGACTTCCTAGCCCGGATGATTCACTCGTGACAACGATCGAGGAACGAGCCCTCCGGAGCGAAGGCAATAGACCTCTGCCTTGGAGCGGCCTGCGAACTGAATGGGTGGAGCGGAGTGCCGGTTGTGAAGCGAGCGCTTCCCCAACCGGCGCAGATCGAGCTGCGTGTCCTTCGAAGAGCTACAGGTTCAAAAGCGTCGCGGCGTTTTCGCCGAGGATTTTATCTTTCTGCTTCGCAGTCAGATCCTTGCGCTCGCGAATGTTTGAAACCGTGTGCGGATATTCGGAATCGAAATGCGGATAATCGGTGGCCATCAGGATGTGATCTTCGCCGACCTCTTTTAGAGATTGCGTCATATCGCCTTCGTCCGCTTCGCAGGTCACGTAGCAGTTTCGCTTGACGTATTCCGAAGGCGCCATCTTCAATCCGCCGGAGATCTGCGGGAAGTCCTTGGCCCATTCCCAATCGTCGTCCATGCGGTGCATCCAGTAGAGCGGCCATTCGGCGCTGCATTCGAAGAAGGCGACTTTCAGTTTGGGAAAGTTTTCAAATACCCCGCCGAGGACCAAGGCCACCAAAGCCGGCGTGCAGTTCAATACCCGGCCGAGCACGTGGGTCTTAAAGAAGTTATCGAAACGGTCGGTCAACTCGCCGTTGCTGTTGGGATGGCAGAACAACGGCACCTCGAGATCCTCCGCCGCCTGATAATAAGGATAGAAGGTCGAATGATCGACGTTGCGGTTGCCGATATAGGGCACCAGATGGCTGGCTTTGAATCCCAGCTCTTTAACGCAACGGTGCAACTCACCGGCCATCGCTTCGGGGCAGCCGGCAGGCATCATGGCAGCGGGGCGCAACACGTCTTCGTGTCCCTTCACCAACTTGGCCACCCAGTTGTTATAGGCTTGCGCGCAGGCCAGTCCTAAGCCGCCGATATTTTCCGTGGCGACGTTGATGCCCGTCGGAAAAATAATCTGCTTGTCGATGCCCTCTTTCTTGATGTCCCGCAGGCGCCGCTCCATGTCGTAGCCGGCGACTTGCCGTTCAGCGATCTCGCCGTTCTTCCAGTTGACCTTGGGATCGTAGATATACGGATGGCGGTGCGCGGCGCGTCCCTGGGGATCGCCGGGATCCAGGGAATGGACCCACTTGGTGTTGTGGTTTCTACCGTCGCCCATTCTCTGCGGCGTGAAGCGCGCGTAGGGCTCAGGCAGATTGTACACTTCGTCCATGAAGTAGCCTTCACGGAGATGGGAATCTAAATCGATAATCATTTTTGCCTCCTAGGCAGGCCGTTGAAAAAGGTCCATCTGCTTCGTTGCGCTCAATCGCTTCGCTTCAACGTACTGATAAGTACGCCTCAGCTCATCGATTTTCGTGCGCCTTGCATTTGAACCTTTTTGAACGGCCTGCAATCTTGTTAGCTGGCCTCTAAAGATATTTTTATTTTTTGCCCATTGTGTTGATAAACGAGCGGTCCACCATATCGTCCAGGGTTAATTTCTTTTTGAGCCGACCGGCCTCGAATTCCTGCTCGATGACGGTGGGAATCACCTTTTCGGCAATCTGACCGTTGAGCGGGAACGAATCCCGGTATTCGTCATAGCCGGCGGGAGCATAGGCGGGATCGATCTTGACGTATTTCCTCAAGATCCGCACCGAGTCGTCCTTATTCTCACGGGTGTACCTCACGCCCCTTTGATAGGCGCGGAGAAATTTCGCGACCTGCTCTTTTTCCTTGCTGAGAAACGATTCCTTGGCCGCGAACGTCTCATAGGGCCATTCGGGAAAGACTTCCTTGAGATCGAGGAGCTTGTTGTAGCCCTGCTTCTGGGCAATCTCGGTCACCGGGAACCAGACCACCGATGCATCCACTCCTTTCGCGCTCAAGGCGGCAAAGCGCGCCGGGGTGCTGCCGATTTGAAGTATGGTTACGTCCTTCGGATCGATGTTAAAATGGCGTAGCGAGGCGCGGGTCAGAAAGTCGGTGAGGGAGCCGAAACGGCTGATCGCGAAGCGTTTGCCTTTGGCTTGCTTCATCGACTTGAATTCGGGCTGCGAGTAGAGCTGAAAAGGCATGATGTTGCAGATGCCCCAGAAATTTTTGACGTCGAATCCTGCGCCGCGTCCTCCTATGGTTTCCACGAAGGCGCTCCCCATGATTTGGATGTCTCCACCCACCAGCGCCTGAAGATTGGTGGCGCCGGCATTGAAGAGAACCAAGAGCACATCCAGCCCCTCGTCTTTGAAGAAACCTCTATCTTCAGTGACATAAACCGGCAGGAAGGCCACATTCACGGATGAAAGACCGACGATGAGCTTACCGTGACTTGGGGAAACGAAAAAACCTACGGACCAAAATATCGACGCGATCAGTGCCAGGGCGACTTTACCTTTTCTCATGAGCACCCCCTTGGTTTATGGTGGCGACGTTAAAGCGGCTTCCGGTACACGACACGGACAGTGTAAACCCCGGATATTCTGATATGCAATCGAATTGGATAAAGCAAGCGGACGGCAGCCCGAACGGGCTGCCGAGTTCAAAACGTTCCAGCCGTTCAAGCCGTTCCAAACGTGAACAACCACGAACGATCGCGAACATCAACGTTAACACGAGCACCTCAAAATCCCCCTTAATCCCCCTTTTGAAAAAAGGGGGAATTCTATTTATCAAGATCCGATATCATTACCCCTCTTTGAAAAACCCCTCTTTGAAAAAGAGGGGCCAGGGGAGATTTGCATTTCGACGCGGTCTATAACAAAGGGGAGATTTAGTAGCGCAAATCAAATCTTTTGGATGACCTTTTCGCCGAACAGTCGCATGGATGCCAGGATATCTTCCTGTCCCAAGCCGGGGGTCCAGTCGAAACGGGGCAGCATATAGGCGACCCCGAGCCGCTCTTTGTACTCGGCGATTTGGTCGAGACATTCTTCCGGAGAACCGAGGATGAAACGGTTCTTCGCCAGCCGGTCGAAGGCCCAGGTCAATTCGCCGGGATCGCTCATCGCCTCGTTCTGCTTCCACTTGATGTAAATCGAACGGTAAAGTTGCTCCAGGCAGGGCCGCGCTTTTTCCACCGCTTCCCGGCGGGTTTTCGCGACGAAGGTTTCGCGAATGATCGGCAATTCTGGCGCGCCGGTCTTTCCCACGGCAGCCCAGGTTTTTCGAAACAGGCTCACCTGCCGTTCCAATTCTTCGATCGCCGAATGCGGCCCGATGATCCAGTCATCCCCTACTTTCGCCGCGCGTTCCACCGCCAGGTCGGAATTGGCAGCAATCCAGATCGGCGGCCGCGGTTTCTGTAGCGGCTTGGGGTCCACGGTGACGTCCTTGATCTGAAACTCCTTGCCGGTAAAACTCACGTGATCTTCGGTCCAGAGTTTTTTGATAATCTCGATGCCTTCGATGAAGCGGTGAAAGCGTTGCGCCTTGGTCAGGTGAAAGGCATTGAGCTCGTCGTCGCGATAGCCGAGGCCAAACGCGGCAAAAGATCGGCCGTGGTTGAGCACATCCAACGTGGCAAGCTCGTTGGCAACGGTCACCGGATGGCGTAGCCCGAGCAGCATCACCGCAGTGCCGACCTCGCAGTGTTTCACCTCGGCGCAGAGGCGCGCCAAAGCCGGGACTTGGTGCACGCGCTGCAAGCCGGGAATATTGTAATGCTCGCCCATGGAGAAAGCATAAAATCCGCTTTGATCCGCCACCCGCACCTGCTCGATGAGAGTGGGCATCAGCGATGCGGCGGGCTTGTCGATGGAAACCTGGGGATTGAGTTGAACACCTATTTTCATGTACGATCCTTTGCTATTTGTAGACGGTCTGGAGAAAGCCGGACTTTTCCAACTCCGACATGAGACTCATATCGACATAATCCTTGGGATCCGTGGATGCTTTAGCCGGCCGTTCCTTGCCGAGAAGCTCGATGCCCATCTTCACCGCTTCGAGATTTGGATTGGGAATCTTCAGCATCTGCTCGATCACGACTTCCTGAAAACTGTCTTCCAACGCCTCTCGATCTTTCTTCGGATCCATCCGAAGATGCTTGGCCAAAACTGCGATGGTAAGCTCCTTATCGGCCTTGATATCGCGCGCGCCCTCGATGAAGCCCTTGAGAAAACGGAGCAAGGTATCACGCCGATGCGCGATGTATTGCCGGCTGGCGACGACTCCCTCCTGGGGATAGGGAATGCCCAGCTTGGTCATATTGAAGAGCTCATTGAACCCCGCCCGCTGGGCCGCGCCGCTGAGCGGCGGAATCACAACGGTGCCATCCACCACGCCGGATTTCAAAGCCGCATAGCGCGCCGTCTGGCCGCCGACCTGGAGAATCGTCACGTCTTTGTCGGGGTTGATCCCTGAGCGCTGCAGCGAGACTCGCAGACCGGCATCGCTGCTGGAACCGAAACGGCTGATCGCGAGCTTGGTTCCCTTCAAGTCCTCAGCGCGCTTGATCGAGGGCTTGACGATCAAGGAATAAGGAAACTTGTCCATGTGGGTAGCGACCATGACGAGATCGGCGCCCTTCACCGCGCCGGTGAGATAAGCCCCGCCCATGACGGCGAAGTCGATACTTCCGCCGATCATCGCTTGAACCAGCTGCGTGCCGCCCTGCATGGAGATGATTTCCACGTCCAGGCCATATTTTTTTAGCAATCCTCTATCTTTGGCTGCCCACAGAGGTGCAAATTCAGCGCTGAGACCGGGAATGCCGACGCGGATGGCTTCAGCCAACGCCAAGTCCTTTGTCAGAAACAGAAAGAGCCCGATGAAACCAAGAAGAAGCAGCTTGCTTTGTATCATAAAAACCTCCGGCAGAGCGCTCATCAGTTCTCACTGAACCCGTCAGTGTCATGCTTCGACCAGGCTCGGCACGTGCGGGTAAATCTTTATGCGTCGAGCGGTCATCCGTTCGCCCTGAGCGCCGTCGAAGGGTCAAAGGATGTTTCCAGCCTGCCACCTACTCGATTCCACATAGGCGGCCTCGAACCTTACTGTCCTCACTGTCCTCGTTTCGCATCCCGCAGAGCGCGCCAGACCCGCTCTGGGGTCAGGGGAAGCTCGCGAATCCTGACTCCGGTCCCTCGGGCAATGGCATTACCCACAGCCGGCGCGACGGACACAATACCGGACTCGCCCATGCCCTTGGCGCCGTAGGGTCCCGGACCGTCTTCGTTCTCGATCAGGGCTGACTCAAAGTGCTCGGGAAGATCCATAAAGCGCGGCACTCGGTAGTCAATCAAGTTGGCATTGAGCGCCTGGCCATTCTCATATTGGAGCGACTCAAACAACGTATGACCAATCCCCTGCATGGCCGCGCCTTCGTCCTGTCCCTCCGCTTGCAGCGGGTTGATCGCTTTACCCACGTCCGCAACCGTGACGTAGCGCTCGAGCTTGATCTCGCCGGTTTCCAAGTCGATCGCGACTTCGGCCCCGCCCATCCCCGTCTCCCAAAAGAGCGGCAGTCTAGACCCCATGCCGCCGCCGGGACGCATGTAGCCGCGGCCGATCAACTCGCCTCCCGGCATGCCAAAGAAGCGGCTTACGATATTACCGTAGCTATAAGTCTCGCCCGCAACGCAGACCTCACCGTTTCTGAGTGTGATCGTGCTCGTGTGAAATAACTCTACCGCAGCGGCGAGCAGTTGCTCACGGAGATCCCGCGCTGCGGCTTTGACCGCGCTGCCCATGACCGTGGTCGAACGGCTCGCGCCCGTCGAACGGTCAAAGGGCGTTGCCGCGGTATCGGTCCCGCGCATGGTTACTTTTTCAACCGGCATTTGCAGTTCTTCGGCGGCGATTTGACTGAGCACCGTCCGCGCGCCCTGTCCCACTTCCGTGCTGCCCGCCATCACAATGACGCTGCCGTCGGCCAGCAGCCGCACCAGCGCCACGGATACCGGCATCGCTTCGGAATCGGAGACGCCAACTGCAATCCCCAAGGGTTTCCCCAGAGCTTTCGCAGTTTCCTTCCATCCGATCCCTTGGGCGGCGATCTTGGTTCCCGCTCTCAAATCGGCATCGATGGCCGTGGCTCCCGTGCGCAGCTCCTCGCCGCGCCCCAGCAAATGGCGCAGACGAAATTCCAAGGGGTCGCATCCCAGTCGCGCGGCGATGGTATCCATATGGCATTCGAGCGCCCAAATGGTTTGCGGCCCGCCGATGGAGCGCATGGAACCGGCAGGCACGGTATTGGTAAAGACGGCTAGAACATCGACCTTGCAATTTGGCAACCGGTAGGGGCCGATCATCCGGCTGATCGCCCGTTTGGCTACGCGCGGGCCGTTATCGGTGTAAGCCCCGGTGTCCAACACAACTTCGGCTTCGCGCGCGATCAGCGTTCCGTCTTGCGCCACGCCGGTGCGGATCCGGCAACGAGCGGAGTGGCGGCGCGTGGTGAGCATCGATTCGGGAACGGTTTGCGCCACGCGCACCGGTCGACCACCGGTTTTGCGGGCCATGGCGACTACCAAGGGTTCGATCTTGAAATACGATTTGCTGCCGTAAGCGCCGCCGACGTA
>DAIRFP010000114.1:0-15448 GCA_036794995.1 Thermodesulfobacteriota bacterium
CACTAGTTTCCTGGAATAACCGTTTGAACGTTTTGAACGGCTTAAACGATTTGAACCGTTGAAAGATCCCGGTCCGCCTGCAATCGTTCAGACCACAAACCACTTTCCTTGACTGACAAATCATGGCCGTTGATCCCATAACTTTACAAGTCATCCAGGCCCGGCTGGCCGGTATCGTTCAGGAGATGCAGAATTCCCTGTTCCGCACCGGCTACTCTACGATCATTAGAGAATCTCAGGACGCCAGTTGCGCCATCTTGAATACAGCGGGTGACGTGGTTGCCCAGCACGTCGTGCTGCCGCTCCATATGGGCGCGTTTCCAGCCTGTGCCGCGGCCATTCTGAGAACCTTCCCAGCGGCTGAGATCCAAGAGGGCGATGCATTTATCATCAACCACCCCTATCTGGGCGGCAGCCCCCATGCGCCGGACATGGGCGTGCTCACGCCGATTTTCTACCGGGGGGATTGGGTGGGATTCGCGGCGAACATGGCGCATAAGAGCGACATCGGTGGAACCGTACCGGGCAGCGGTTCGGGCAACGCCCGGGAGATCTTCCAGGAAGGGCTTCACCTGCCGCCGGTAAAGTTCATGTCCCGGCTGCAACCGGTCAAAGAGATCGAAGCCGTGATCACGGCCAACAGCCGCACGCCGGCACTCGTCATCGGCGATCTGCGCGGGCAGGTGGGCGCCGCGCGCCTGGGGGAGCGACGAATCATCGAGCTGATGGAGCGTTACGGCAAAGAAACGGTGCGGGAATCCACGAAGCTGTTGTCCGACTACACGGAAAGCCGCGTGCGCCAGACCATTGCCGCGTGGCCCGACGGCGAATCGGAGGGGGAGAGCTTCGTTGATCACGACGGTATCGATCTTAATCGGCCCATCCGCGTGCACGTAAAGATCTCGAAACAAGGGAATCGAATCCATTTCGACTTCAGCGACTGCAGCGATCAGACAACCGGGCCGGCAAACATTCGACCGCCGCTGGTGCGGGCCGCCTGCGCCTACTGCCTGGTCGCCCTGGTCGACCGCTTCCTGCCGATCAATCAAGGCTTGGCACGGGTTGTTGAAGCGACGTTTCGCCAGGGGAGCGTGGTGGATCCCCGTTTTCCCGCCGCGGTAAACACTTACATGCCGACGGCGCTCACCGTGGCGGAGGCGATTTTTAGAGCCCTGGCTCCTCTGGTGCCTGAGAAGCGAATCGCCGGCGGCTCAGGCAGTGCCGCCCTGGTGTTGGGCGGGCGCGACGCCAGCAGCAACCGGGCCTATGTCCATTACGAGATCTTTAGCGGCGGCACCGGCGCCCGCTCCGGAAAAGACGGGGTATCCGCAACCGCCTTTCATTTGAGTAATTGCAAGACCGCACCCATCGAAATCATCGAATCGGAGTTTCCCACCCGTGTCGAGCGCTTCGAGATGATCCCGGACTCCGGCGGGGCGGGCCGGTGGCGCGGCGGGCTGGGCTTCGCCCGCGATTATCGGATTCTGACCGACGATGTGCGGTTCTCCATGCGCACGGACAAGCATGCCATCGAGCCCTGGGGCGGCGACAATGGGAGTCCTGGAGGAAAAGGCTCGTGCATCATCAACCCGGGGGCGACAGACCAAAAAGGCCTGCCCTCTCGTTTTGGTGATTATCGGTTGCAGCAAGGCGATCTATTGCGTCTAGAACGTCCCGGCGGTGGCGGCCTGGGCAATCCGCTGGAGCGGCCGGTGGAAAACGTCCTTGAGGACGTACGTCAGGGTTATGTCTCCATGATGAGAGCGAGATCGGACTATGGTGTCGTGGTAGATCGTGTCGGCGGAGAACCGACCTTGAATCTTACCGAAACCCGACTTTTACGAGGAGAAAAGCAAAAAAATACTGGCAAATATCGCTCACCTCTGTTATAAAAACGTTTAATCAATTTATTTCCTGAAGGAGGAACAATGGCAACAGCAAAAAAGAAACGCAAACCGAACGCGGCTTTCATGAAACCCGTGCAGCCCGATGCTGCTCTGAGCGCTGTCGTTGGCACCAAGCCAATCCCGCGGACTGAGGTGACCAAGAAACTCTGGGCCTACATCAAAAAGAACAGCCTCCAGGACAAGAAGAAGAGGACCAATATCAACGCCGATGACAAACTCAAAGTCGTCTTCGGTGGCAAGAAAACGGTCACCATGTTTGAGATGACCAAGCTGGTCAGCAAGCACGTAAAGTAAGCTCCCTTTTCCTTTCGTTCAGTTCAAAAGGCAGCCAAGGCTATCGTGTGCTCGATAGCCTTGGAAGTTCTAAAATTCTCTTCCAGCAATCGCTGACGGAGCGACGTAGTTTTTTGCCTTGTTGGCGTCTTTGCCAGTGTCCGGCTTGAACAACAAGCCAGGAAGGGATGTTGTTTTCAAACTTAAGCCGCGAAGCCTCTTCTATTGAGTAAAGCGTTAGTAGACTTAGGCAAGTCTGACACCGGTGCCGATCGGGCTTACTCTAGCGGCTCACGGCTTCGAAAAGGTGGAGCTGGCGGGTATAGCCTTCGTCTTCAAAGTGAACGGGGTAATTGCCGGTGAAACAGGCATCGCAAAAACCCCGGCTCTGGCCGTTGAAGTAAGTGTACATTCCATCGCGGCTCAGGTAGGCGAGCGTATCGGCCTCGATAAAACAGCGGATTTCTTCCACCGAACTGGACGACGCGATGAGCTCCGAGCGTGTCGGCGTATCGATACCATAGTAGCAGGGGCTGATAGTGGCGGGCGAGCTGATGCGCATGTGCACTTCCGTCGCGCCGGCATCGCGCAGCATCCGAATGATTTTGCGGCTGGTGGTGCCGCGGACGATGGAGTCATCCACCACGACTACGCGTTTTCCCTGCAAAACTTCCCGTTGGGCATTGAGCTTGATCTTAACCCCAAAATTCCGGATCGATTGCTGCGGCTCAATAAACGTCCGTCCGACATAGTGGTTACGGATGAGCCCGAAATCGAGCGGTATGCCTGATTCCTCGGCATAGCCAATGGCAGCCGGCACTCCGGAGTCCGGCACGGGAGTCACCAGATCCGCCTCGACGCCGCTTTCGCGCGCGAGCTGCCGGCCGAGGGCTTTGCGAACTTGATACACGTTGTGACCGTAGAGATTGCTGTCGGGGCGCGAAAAATAAATATACTCGAAGACACATTTAGCTTGCGGCGCCGGAGGGAAAGGTTTGATAGACTGCATGCCGTCGGCGCCAAACGTAATAATCTCTCCGGGCTCCACTTCGCGCAGATACGTCGCTTCGATCAGATCCAGCGCGCAGGTTTCCGAGGCGACGACGTAGGCGCCCTCGTTAGGTCCGGAATTAAACCGTCCCATCACGAGGGGACGAAACCCCATGGGGTCACGCACTGCGATCATCCGATCTAACGTCAAGAACAACAGCGAATAGGCGCCGCGGGTCCGGCTCAAGGCCTCCACGATACGGCCCATGAGAGTCGACTCTTTGGAGGTCGCAATCAGGTGAATGATGACTTCCGTATCGGAGGTGGACTGGAAAATGGAACCGGAATCCTCCAGCTCCTTGCGCAGTATTTCGGCGTTGACCAAATTGCCGTTGTGAGAAATCGCAATGGGTCCCTGGGAGTATTCGACGACAAAGGGCTGCGCGTTTTTCAGATGACTTTGACCGGTGGTGGAGTAACGATTATGACCGATGGCGCTCGAACCCTCTAAACGTTTGATGACCTCTTCTTTGAATACATCGGCGACCAGACCCATCTGCCGATGGGAAATCAGGCCCTTGCCGTCGGAGGAAACAATACCGCAGGATTCCTGACCGCGGTGCTGCAGCGCATAGAGGCCCAGATAAACCATGTTGGCCGCCTCGGGATGGCCATACACGCCCATAACCGCGCATTCTTCGTGAAATTTGTCGAACACCTTCGTTGATCCTATTTTAGCCGGCCCGTGAGCCCGGCACCCCAAGTCGCCCGGAGCTCCTCGACCGGCAATTGCAATAGCGGTTGAATCGCGAAGCGTCCGCTACCCACCGTTCCGATGGCCCGCATTGGGACACGCTGCTCGGCCGCCACTTCCCGGAGTTGGGCCAGGTTCTCTTCCGCAACCGAAACCACGATGCGCGATTGGGACTCGCTAAAAAGCAAAGCGTCTCCACGAATCATCTCACGCATCTCAACCCTTACACCCAACGGTTTCTCAGGACCACCGATGCAGCACTCAGCCAACGCCACAGCCAACCCGCCATCCGATATATCATGAGCCGAGCGGAGAATCCCCTGCTCGATCGCTTTGACACAGCAGTTCTGCACCGCTTGCTCCAACCTGAGATCGATCCACGGCGGCGTTCCCTTCACCAAGCCATGGACAACTTTTAGATACTCACTGCCGCCCAGCTCTTCGCGGGTGCGCCCGAGTAGCACGACGACGTCGCCAGCGGACTTAAACCATGGCGTAACCACCCTCGACACTTTGGCAAGAAGACCGACCATGCCTACTGTCGGCGTAGGATAGATTGGAACCCCGTCAGTTTCATTATAGAAACTAACGTTGCCACTCACAACGGGGATCTTGAGCGCGATGCAGGCGTCTCGTATCCCCTCGATGACTTGAGAAAACTGCCACATGACTTCCGGGTTTTCCGGACTGCCGAAATTAAGGCAGTCCGTGAGGCCGACAGGGCGAGCCCCGACGCAGGCAAGGTTGCGCGCGGCCTCCGCCACAGCCAGGGCCCCCCCCACGTAGGGATCAAGATAGCAGTAGCGGCTATTGCCATCGACGGTAAGCGCAAGCCCCTTTTCCGTTCCTTTAACTCGGATCACCGCCGCATCGGCGCCAGGGCTGACGACGGTATTACTGCGAACCAAGTAATCGTACTGACGGAACACCCACTCCTTGGACGCAATGTTCGGTGACCCAAGCAGAAGCTTGAGTGTCGCGCCAAGATCGGCCGGTTCCCCGAAATTAGACAGATCGAATTGCTGCAGCTGGTCTTGAGACTTCGGGCGTTCCACCGACCGTTGATAGACCGGCGCGTCCTTGGTCAAGGCGCTAATCGGAATGGAAGCGACCTCGGTGCCATTGAATAGCGCGCGAAACTGCCGATCATCGGTAACACGTCCGATGACCACGGCATCCAGATCCCATTTGTCGAAGATCCGCTTGACCTCATCCTCGGTGCCCTTTTTGGCCACCAGCAGCATGCGCTCTTGCGACTCAGACAGTAAAATCTCGTAGGGCGTCATGCCCGGCTCGCGCAGCGGCACCCGAGAAAGATCTAACTCGACCCCGGTGCCGCCGCGTCCCGCCATTTCCGACGATGAGCTTGTCAATCCGGCCGCGCCCATATCTTGAATACCGACGATGCAGTCCGTCTCCATCAGTTCCAGACAAGCTTCCAACAGCAACTTTTCAGTAAACGGGTCGCCCACCTGAACGGTCGGACGCCGCTGTGCTTTTTCTTCGGAGAAGGATTCCGAAGCCATGGTCGCGCCGTGAATCCCATCTCGCCCGGTTTTGGAACCGACGTAGATCACCGGATTGCCAACGCCCTTCGCCACGCCGGTGAAGATGCGTTTTTTTTTGACAATGCCCAAAGTAAACGCGTTCACCAGGATGTTGGCGTTATAGCATTCGTCGAAATACACTTCGCCGCCCACCGTTGGAACGCCGATGCAATTGCCATAGCCGCCGATGCCGGCGACGACGCCCGACAATAGATAACGCGTGCGCGGATGGTCGATACTACCGAACCGAAGGGAGTTCAGAGAAGCAATCGGCCGCGCACCCATGGTAAAGACGTCGCGCAGAATCCCCCCGACGCCTGTGGCCGCGCCCTGATAGGGCTCGATGAACGAGGGATGATTGTGACTTTCCATTTTGAAGGCCACCGCCAACCCGTCGCCGATATCGACGACGCCGGCATTTTCGCCCGGGCCTTGAAGCACAACCTGTCCTTCTGTCGGGAGACGTTTCAGATAGTGCCGCGAGCTTTTGTAGCTGCAGTGCTCCGACCACATCACAGAGAAAACGCCAAGCTCCGTATAGTTCGGCTCGCGCCCGAGCATCTGGACGATTTTCTGGTACTCCTCGGCAGTCAGACCGTGACTGGCGATGATTGCGTCCGTTACAGGCGGCTGGGCCAAAGGCAGCGTTTTTTCATTACGCATGCCGCGGTTCCCTCTCGGCACAGGCCGCGGCGATGGACGAGAAAATCTTCACGCCATCCTCGCCGCCCACAAGCTGATTGCAGGCATCTTCGGGATGCGGCATGAGGCCAAAGACGTTCCGCGTTTCGTTGCACACCCCTGCGGCGTTATCCACCGAACCGTTGGGATTGGCCGCCGGTGAAGCTCGCCCTTTGGCGTCGACGTAACGCAGCAGTATCTGCCGGTTCTTGCGCAGCCGCTCCAAGGTCGCCGGGTCCGCGTAATAGCAGCCCTCTCCGTGCTTGATAGGAAGTTTGAGCAGCTGCCCTTTTTTGGCTTCGCAAGTAAACGGCGTGTCGGTTTCCTCCACACGCAGGGACACCTGTTGACAAACAAATTGCAGACCGCTATTTCGCACCAACGCTCCCGGCAGCAGACCGGATTCGCAGAGAATCTGGAAACCATTGCAGATTCCCAACACCAGGCCGCCCTGCCGGGCGAAATCAATGACGCCCTTCATAATCGGTGAGAAGCGCGCCACCGCGCCGCAGCGGAGATAATCGCCGTAGGAAAACCCACCGGGCAGCACCAGGCAATCGAAATGGCCCGTGAGCTGATCCTTATGCCACAGAAATTTGACCTTCTGGCCAAGGTCGCGCTTCAGAGAGTCGAAGACATCCTGCTCATCGCAGGAGCCGGGAAAAACAATC
Source organism: Thermodesulfobacteriota bacterium (assembly GCA_036794995.1). GTDB lineage: Bacteria > Desulfobacterota > Binatia > UBA9968 > UBA9968 > DAIRFP01. The sequence goes on from DAIRFP010000114.1 coordinate 6,824, forward strand.
ACACCCCAACGCATATAAAGTCACCCCTATAGACAAGGAGTTCCAGGTTCCGGGTTCAAGGTTCAAAGTTTGAACCCGAAACCTTAAACCCGAGACCTGAAACCTGTTTGCTCAGGTCTCTAACGTTGAACGTACCCACGCTGTACCCTGATCGGTCAGGCGGTTCCCTCTTCGATCTCAAATCGATAGTCTTCAATGACCGGATTCGCGAGCAGCTTATCACACATCTCACGGATGCGCGTCTCGGCAGCGGCACGCGAAGGCGCTTCGACGTTGACCTCGAGATATTTCCCTATTCGGACATCCTGCACCTCACTATAGCCCAGAGTGTGCAGCGACCTTGCAATAGATTTCCCTTGGGGATCCAGCACGCCAGTTTTTAGTGAGACGAAGATTCTAACACGCATATAGTCTACTCTGTTCCGCGGGGACTGTTACTTAAAACCCTTTGAACGGCTTGAACCCTTTGAACGCTTTCAACCAAAATCTCCCCTTCCCCTCTTTTCCAAAGAGGGGTTAGAGTCCTGCGAAGAAAAATTCCCCCTTTGAAAAAGGGGGACAGAGGGGGATTCTGAGTGCAACTTCAGCCGCTGCCATCGTTTGGAGCTTTTAAATGAACTTCTGAGATACCACACTAATGAAAAACCCTTCGGAAAATAAGATCGACGTTCGCGAGATGATGTTGCACGCCCCAAACCTGCTCGAGTTCTTGCGCCGACAGAGTGCGGCGAATTTCCGGATCCTGCAGTAGCTCTTGTTTTAGATCACCACCATCGCGCCCAACTTTCAAGGCATGGCGCTGCACCAACCGATAGGCGGTGTCCCGCGGGATGCCTTTATCGACCAGCGCCAGCAACACTTTCTCGGAAAAAACTGTGCCGCCGCTCTTTGCCAGATTCCGTTTCATGTTCTCGGGATAGACGCAGAGATTGCCCAAAACATAGATCATGCGGTGGAGCATGAAATCCAGGACGATGGTCGCATCCGGGGCAATCACCCGTTCCACCGAAGAGTGGCTGATGTCCCGCTCGTGCCATAGCGGAACGTTTTCCAGAGCGGCCATAGCGTAGGACCGCATCAGCCGAGCCAATCCCGAGACGTTTTCGGAGAGGATCGGGTTTCGCTTGTGCGGCATCGCCGACGAGCCCTTTTGCCCAGCGGTGAACGGCTCCTCTGCCTCTTGCACTTCCGTGCGCTGCAAGTGACGCACCTCAACAGCAAATTTTTCCAGGGAGCTGGCGATTACGGCCAAGGTGGCAAAGAAATAGGCGTGCCGGTCACGCTGGATAATTTGATTGGAAATCAGCGCCGGTTTGAGGCCGCTTTTCCGACACACGTAGGCCTCCACCTTTGGCGAGATTTGCGCAAAGGTACCGACGGCCCCCGAAATCTGGCCGACACAAATCCCATCCACCGCCCCTTCCAACCGGACCAAGTTGCGTGCCATCTCTTGATACCAGAGCGCCAGCTTTAAGCCAAAGGTTATGGGCTCGGCGTGCACTCCATGAGTGCGCCCGATCATCACGGTCCACTTGTACTTAAAGGCCTGGCGCCTGAGCACCTTCATGAGATCCTTCACGTCCCGGAGCAAAATGGCGGAAGCTTCCTTAAGCTGAATCGCTAAGGCGGTGTCCATGACGTCCGAAGACGTCATGCCGACATGGAGGAAGCGGGCATCGTCGCCGATGGATTCCGCCACGGAACTCAAGAAGGCGATGATCTCGTGTTTAACTTCGCCTTCGATTTTGCGAATGCGGGCGACGTCGAAGCGGGCCTTTTTTCTGATTCTCGCGACCGCCGCTTTGGGTACTTTGCCAAGCTGAGCCAAGCCCTCGGCCGCAAGAATTTCCACATCGAGCCACTTCTGGAAACCGTTTTCTTCGGACCAAATCCGGGCCATTTGCGGCCGTGTATAACGCTCGATCATGCTTCGACCGCTGAAGGCTCAGAGTTTATACGGTTCAAGCCCCCTTTTTGACCTTGAACATTGAACCTTGAACTTTTTATTTTTTCTTGGTTTCATCCGTATGGCCGAATCCCCCGTCTTGGCGCTCCGACGGCGGCAACTCTTCGACCTCCAGCCACTCGGCTCGAATCACTCGCTGAATAACCATTTGAGCAACGCGTTGACCGCGCTGAATCACTAGCGGTTCTTTACCGAGATTGATGGCGATCAGTTGAATCTCACCGCGGTAATCGGCATCGATGGTTCCGGGGCTATTCGCCATCGTCAACCCCTCTTTCAAAGCCAAACCGCTGCGCGGACGAACTTGGGCCTCGAAACCCTGCGGCAACGCAATCGCGATACCGGTGGGGATCAGCGCGCGTTCCATTGGGGCCAGCCGTAGTTCTGCCGCGATATCTGCACAAAGGTCCAGGCCGGCAGACCCGTCCGTCATATAGCGAGGGAGTGGGATTTGCGTCGCGCCCGGGCGCAGCCGTTTGATCTGAATTCGTATCGCTTCCACCGGCTCTCCACCCTGCACAACCCAGAAAGGCAAACGATTGGTGCGCTAGATCTTTATGTTGATGTTGTCTTTGAAATCGCCCAGGAGAGATAACGCCATTCGCTGGGAGCCGAAAAGCCTGGAGGCGAGATCGACAACCGCGTCACGGGTAACGGCGCGAACCCCGCGGCATATTTCATCCGTCGTGATCGGCTCGCCGAAATAGATCTCGTTGCGCGCGATATGACTCATCCACGAGTCGGTGGATTCCAGCCCGAGCACCATGCTGCCCACAAGTTGCCCCTGGGTTCGGCGAATCTCCTCGTTTTTGACCTCGCCGGCCGCGAGAATCTTCAGTTCCTTGAGAATCAGCTCGATAACTTCTTCCACCCATTCCGTGCTGGTCCCGGCATAGACACCCACATAGCCCACATCCTTATACGCCGACGAGAATGAATAAACCGAATAGGCCTTGCCGCGCTTTTCGCGGATCTCCTGAAAGAGTCGAGAACTCATGCCGCCACCGAGCAAAGTGTTCAGAACATACGCGGCATATCGCTCTGGATGAGTTTGGTGCAGACCCACCATCCCGAGACAGAGATGGACCTGCTCGAGCGATTTTGCATGTTGAAAAACGCCGCTCCCCGTCTCCGGCGCGCTGCCGTCCTCCTCAGACGGTAACCGGCCATTGCCGGAGTCCTTAATCGAACCCAAGCTCTCGTTCATCTTCTGCACCAGCTCCGCATGACGCAAATGGCCAGCGGCGGAGACCACCACACGGCGCGGGCGGTAGCGTGACTTGAAGAAGCTCAGTAAATCTTCGCGCCGAAAAGCGTTGACCGTTTCCGCCCTGCCGCAAATCGGGCGCGCCAAGGGATGGTCCCGAAAAAAGTCGAGGCTGAAAAGGTCATGGACATAATCATCCGGAGTATCTTCCGCTTGGGAGATCTCCTGAAGGATGACGGATCTCTCGCGCTCGATCTCTTCGCCGTTGAAACTGGAGTGAAGAAAAATATCCGTCAAAAGATCAATGGCCAAGGGGAGGTCTTCATCCAGGACCTTGGCGTAATAGCAGGTGTGTTCCTTCGAAGTAAAGGCATTCAAAACCCCGCCCACCGAATCCATCTCTTCGGCGATTTGCGCCGCGCTGCGCCGCTCGGTACCTTTAAAGAGCAGATGCTCGATGAAGTGGGAAATGCCGTTTTCGTGCCGGGCTTCGTGACGCGAACCGTTTTCTACCCAGATACCCAGGCTTACCGAACGGTGATCCAGCATCTCCTGGGTAACAACGCGGATGCCGTTGTCGAGAACAGCCTTAGCGAACATGGAGGAATGAGGGGCTCATTGAGTTATTTTTGGGGCGAGTTGTCCGAGCCGGGCCCGGACGAACCTGACGAACCGTTGTCGGGGAGCGCTTCCTTGCGGCTGAGTCTGATTTTACCCTGTCTATCGATGTCCAGGACTTTCACCATGACCTCGTCGCCCTCTTTTAGCACATCACTCACCCGCCGCACCCGTTCGGACGCCAGTTGCGAGATATGGATCAGCCCATCGGTGCCCGGAAGGATTTCAACGAAGGCGCCGAAATCGACGATTTTTCTCACCGTCCCTTTGTAAATCTTCCCGACCTCCGCTTCGGCAGCGATCCTTTGCACCATCTCGATCGCCATCCTCGCAGCGGCCTCATCAATCGACGCAATGGTCACGGTGCCGTCGTCTTCGACGTCCATTTTCACGCCGGTGGCTTCAATGATGCCGCGAATGACTTTACCGCCCGGTCCGATGATTTCACGAATCTTCTCGGGCTTCACTTTTAGGGTGATAATCCGCGGCGCATGGCCGGAGACACTTTCCCGGTTCGACCCCATGGTGGCGCCCATGATGCCGAGAATATGCATCCGGCCTTCCTTTGCCTGATGGAGTGCCTGACGCATGATGTCGCGGTCCACGCCGCTGATCTTGATATCCATCTGCAGCGAGGTCACACCATCGGGGGTACCCGCGACCTTAAAATCCATATCGCCAAGATGATCTTCGTCCCCGAGTATGTCGGAGAGGACGCGCACATGCTCCCCTTCTTTGATGAGACCCATGGCGATACCGGCCACCGGCGCGGTTACCGGCACGCCCGCATCCATCAAGGAAAGCGATCCGCCACAGACCGTGGCCATCGAGGTAGAGCCGTTGGACTCCAGAATTTCCGATACGATCCGGACCGTGTACGGAAAACTTTCCTCCGCGGGCAACACCGGCAGCAACGCACGCTCGGCGAGATTACCGTGGCCGATCTCGCGTCGGCTCGGGCCCCGTAGAAACTTTACCTCACCGACGCTAAACGGCGGAAAATTATAATGCAGCATGAACTTTTTGTAATGTTCGCCGATCAAGGCGTCGATCTTCTGTTCGTCCGACGCTGTGCCGAGGGTCGTCACCACGAGAGCCTGGGTTTCCCCGCGGGTAAATAGCGCCGATCCGTGGGTCCGCGGTAGAACTTCCACCTCGCAGGTGATCGGCCGGATATCCTTCAATCCGCGACCATCGATGCGGCGTTCGCGTTGAATGATCATCCCACGGAAGCAATTCCGTTTGAGCTCCTCAAAGGCGCCCTTGAGGTCTTTTTCTTTGCCGGGAAACTCTGCCAGCATCTGGGCGATGACTTCGCCTTTGATTTCGGCGATTTGTTTATAGCGCTCCAACTTCTCCGGAATCTCGATCGCCTGCTGCAACTTGGACAGCGCCAACTGTTCGACACCTCGAACCACCGCTGCGTTTAGTTCCGCCAACGGCACTTGACGTTTGGGTTTGCCGATCTCGCGCCGGATCTCTTCCTGGATCTGCAGCAGGGGTTGGATCGCCTGGTGTCCACTAAACAACGCCTCCAGGATTTCGTCTTCGGGGACCATCTTGGCCCCGCCTTCGACCATGACGATGGCGTCACGGCTGCCAGAGAGGAAAATGTCCATGTCGCTCTCCGGCAGTTGGCTTTGGGTGGGATTCATGACCCATTGGCCGTCGATGCGGCCTATCCGAACTCCCGCCAGCGGCCCATTGAAAGGGATATCGGAGACATGCAGAGCGGCCGAGGCCCCCAACATCGCTACGACATCAGGATCGTTCTCCCGATCAGCCGATAGCACAGTGGCAATCACCTGGGTCTCACAGCGAAGACCGTCCGAAAAGAGCGGCCGGATGGAGCGGTCGATCAGCCGACAGGTGAGAATCTCTTTCTCCGACGGGCGACCCTCGCGCTTGAAGAAACCGCCAGGAATCTTTCCTGCCGCAAAAGTTCTCTCTTGATAGTCAACCGTTAACGGGAAAAAATCGGTATCGGCTTTAAACTCCCTGGCGGCCACTGCCGTTACCAAAACTACAGTCTCCCCGTAGCGGACCAAGGCCGCGCCGTCAGCCTGCTTGGCTACCTTGCCCACTTCGATGGACAAAGGACGACCATGAAAATCCAATTCCACTTTCTTAATCATATGAGGATCCTCTGAGAGAGGACGTGTTTAACGGAGGCGGTCCGGGAGGGCAAGCGGTCGCGAATGACTATTTCCTTATTCCTAACCGTTGGATCAAGATCTGATACCTCTCGAAATTGCTTTTCTTGAGATAGTCGAGGAGTCTCCTCCTTTGTCCTACCATCTTCAGGAGGCCCCGGCGAGAATGGTGATCCTTGACGTGAATCTTGAAGTGCCCGGTGAGGTAGTCGATGCGCTGACTTAATAAGGCGACTTGCACTTCAGGAGAGCCGGTATCCGTCTGATGAACCCTGAACTGCTCGATGACTTCTTGTCTTTGCTGTAGAGCAATTCCCATGTGTTCTCCGCTCTTTCTCTCTCTTTCTTTCGTTTTTGTTGCATAATTTTCTATCATACCCACGGCGCCTTGTAAAGCCACCTGACGAAGTTGTTGGTCCGACAGAAATTATTGCGATACCAACGAGCTGCTTACGGTTTTCGTTCACTGTGACTTGTGCTACCATCGGTTTTGTGATGCCACGCAGATTCCTATTTGCAGCCGCTTGGCTATCTGCTCTTCTCGGTGGCTCTCACCCGCTCCTAGCCGCCGATTACTACCGCTGGGTGGATCCAAATGGCGTAGTTCATCTGACCGATAATCCTCATAACATCCCCGAAACCCAGCGCGGTAAAGCTGGACGCATACAGTCGATTGAACCGCCCAGAACTCAACCGCCTCCGACCCCGTTGTTGCCGACCAAGGCCTCGATCCCATTTGAGAAACAAGGACAGGTGGTGATTGTCGAGGCGACATTGAACAAGAAAGCTTCGGCGAAATTTGTCGTCGACACCGGCGCAAGCTACACCATGATTTCAAGCGCCGTCGCCAAAGAGCTCGCCATCGATACCGAACAAAACCGCCGGACGGCGCCATTCCAAACCGCCAACGGAATAATTCAAGCGCCGCTTGTGAGTCTGGATTCGATTACCGTTGCGGGAATGGAAATTCGCAATTTGACCGCCGCCGTGCACGATGTGCTTGCCGACCCAAGGGTCGCCGGGCTCCTGGGTCTCAATTTCCTGAGCAATTTCCGTATGGATATAGACACGCAAAAGGGCGTGATCCATTTGGAAAAGAAATAGCAGCACCTGCCTTTTCCTTCAACTGCCTATTTACACCCGTTTTCAGAGGAGTAGGAATATGGACCGCCTAGCGGTCGCAACGGCTCCCGTCCTTCCTGTGTGTTGCTGACTGGGATAGTGGACCGGGGCGGTGGCCGACAAGTCACAGACCCATTGCCCGCGCGTGGAACGACTCGTCTTTTGGACGAGCAATGTCGAGATTCTTATAAACTCCTTAAAAAGTTTGTATGCCCCGTAAGAAGGGGGACACAAGGGATGAATTCGTACGCTTACACAAGCCAATTGCTGTTGCGTCTGTTTTTTCAATTCCCCCTATATCGCCTTCTGTTTAACACACTGTGCTCGCTTGGGTGGATTATGACCTCCGTGATCTGCATCTTCACTCAAAGGCCGCGTATCATTGCTTCCACGCGGTGTGAGATTTTTTCTACGGCTCTAAGGGTTTCCAGATAGTCAGCGAAAAGCACGATGGCGCAGAGGCAAATGATAGCAATGATGAACCAGAAAATGCCTCTCGGCGGGCGGCCGAACTGGTTCTCTTTTCGCATCGAGACCAGGGAAAAGATGAAGGCGGTTGCCCCGAGGAGCCCAAGAAGCAGATAGCTCGCGGCCGTTATGCTAAGTTCTTTCATGCGGTCATCCTGTCTTGGCGAGTCGGGTTGGTCTTAGGATATGCCGGGTTCTGATTAGCTTCGCGGGTCGATTCGTCTCCGGGTGAAGCGCATCGATCTTACGCTTGGCGTCCCTCCAGGTCATGAGGCCCCGGCGAATGTGATCGGGATGGAGTCCTAGAGTTTCGCAGATGTACTCGAAGGAGTAAATGTAGTCGCCATCCTTGTCGAGTATCCACTCCTCCGCCTCTTGGAATAGCTTCTTTTCTCGCGGGCGGGTCGCAAGAGCAAACTCCTGGAAGCATTGGACGGCCTCTTCCAGCACCGCCAGCATGAGCTTTTCTTCACCTTCGCGAATGCTCTTTTTGTAAACCCGTTCGAAACCGTCTGCATCTGTAGGCTCAATGGAAATCCATCCATCCGTTACCAACCCGAAGTCGAATGCGAAAGTGTGCCTTCTTGACATAGATCAGTCCTTACGTTGTTTGTTGACTAACTCTTGGGGGTTTCCCGTTCCTTGCTTGACTCGGTAATTTGCTTCTCCAGATGTCGAATCCGTTTCAATAGGTCGTCGCGGAACACGTCCGGGGAGTCGAAGCCCCTGATGGCTTTGGTTTGTTGCTTCTTCAGTTGACGAGACTCATCCGAAGCAGCGGATACCGGCGAGGGTTGGGCCGCGCGGGCACGAATCCGGCGCCGGCTAGACCAGTTCGCCAGCTCCGTCACGATGATCATATACAGGAACCAGAACGCGCACGTGGCGGGGATCGCCAAGAGGAAGTAGTAGAAATTGTCATCCATGACCAACTGCCCGCGCTACTTGCTCTGGGAGAGCTTCGATGGGACTTCCGCCGGTCCGCTTGGCGTTTTGCCGGATTGGGTCTCCGCGAACTCCGGCAGCTCGCGCTGCCTTATGATCATGCTTCCAAGGGGCGGCTTCTTATTTGAGATGACCAGCTTCCCGTC
>DAIRFP010000380.1:0-3658 GCA_036794995.1 Thermodesulfobacteriota bacterium
ACCTCGCGGACAGCTACCGGCGCGTCGCATATTACGTGGACAGAATCCTGAAGGGCGCCAAGCCTGCCGATCTGCCGGTGGAGCAACCGACGAAATTTGAGTTCATCATCAATCTCAAGACCGCAAAACAAATCGGCGTGACGATTCCGCAGGCGGTGCTTTACCGGGCGGACAAAGTGATTAAGTGACAGAGGTCAGAAGTCAGAGGTCAGGTGTCAGCAAGAAGAGGATTGGGGGACACCGGTGAAGAATTTCGGATTCGCGAGGGGAAAGGATAGCCTAAGATAATAGAGGAGGACGGCATGAGAAATTCGCGTCTGCAGTTAGTTGTTATTGCGATAGTCTTTGGCATCGTCGTAGGGTCAACGCGGGGGCTAGAGGCAAAATCCTATACGGCCTATATTTCCGATGGCCCTGACACATCTATAGCGTATTGGCTGGCGAAAGAGGTCGGGTTGTTTAAGAAGCACGGCTTGGACATGGAGCTAATCTTCATTGACGGCAGCAGTCGCGGTGTCCAGAGCCTCATAGCGGGAGACTTGAGCTTTACGGATGCGGTGGGAACCTCCGCGATCAATGGCCGGCTGGCCGGCGGGGATATCGCGATTGTAAGCAGCCTGGTCAATACGCTGCCTTACTACATCATTGGCAAGTCTGCCATCAAATCTCCGGAAGACCTCAAGGGGAGGTCCGCTGCCGTACACATCCCCGGCACATCGGCGGACTTTGCCATGCGCCTTGCCCTAAAAGGCGTCGGTCTTTCTTATAAGGACATTCAGGCCGTCACCGTCGGGGGCGCCCCGGCGCGCAATGCGGCCGTAATCACCGGCAGGGTGGACTTCACGGTGGCGACTGACTCGGGAAAACTAGAAGGAGAGAAGGCCGGTCTAAAGGTCATTATAGACATGGCCAAGCTAAAAATCCCGTTTCAGTTTTCTTGCACGGTGACCACGGGAAGGATGATCCGGCAAAATCCTGATGTGGTCCGGAGCATGGTGAAGGCCATGGCGGAGGCGGTGCACTACTATAAAACCCAGAAAGAAGTTGCGATCAAGATCATGCAGAAATATACCCGGGGACAGAATCGAGCTGCCCTGGAGGGAACCTACGTTGCCTACAGGGAGCTTCTGGTCGAGGATGTCTATCCCACATTGGAAGGACTTAAGAATACCTTGGAGATCCAAGCGTCGTTTGATCCCAAGGCCGCCAAGGCCAAAGTAGACGATTTTGTCGATGTCCGTTTTGTCGACGAGCTGAGAAAAACGGGGTTCATTGATTCACTCTACAACCGGGAGAGAGCAAAGTGATTCGGTGAGGCGAAAAGAAGCGCTTGACTCGAGCCATCGTCCCAAGTCACTTCTTCAATTTGACATCCCCATAGACCGGCGCTAGTCTGAATTCTAGTCCGCTTTTTAGGAGACCGTTATGGCGCGTGTTCTAAGCTTATCAGAAGCCAAAGCCCATTTGAGCCGGATAGTGGCTGACTGTGAAAAGGATGAGGAAGAGCTTGTCATTACCCGGAATGGGCGGCCTGCGGCTGTTCTCATGAGCGCAGACGAGTATGAAGGATGGCGCGAGACAAGAGAGATCATGCGCAACCGCGCCCTGATGAAGGAAATTAGACAAGGTCTGCGGCAGCTCGAGAAAGGCCGGCGGTTTACTTTTGAGGAAGTTTTCGGAGAGCCCTTGAGACCCCGCAAACGTCCGAAATGATCCATTATCGCATTGAGATGCCTCGGGTGCTGCGGGATCTCATGCGCCATCTCCCGCCGGAGTTAAAAGAGAAAGTCAAAGCTGCACTAAGATCAATTTCTGATGACCCCCATCGCGCTAAGGAGTTGAGGGATGAATTGGCAGGCTTGAGAAGCTACCGGGTAGCTAGATCCCGAGTCATCTATCGCATCGTAGGTTCCATGGTGCAAATCGTTGCGCTTGGACCCCGTGCGGACGTCTATGAGCGTGCGGCCGCCGAACTCAGCAAGACCCTGAGAAAAGGCAAAACCGATTGACGAATATCAAGACCGTAACGGAATCACGGCCATTTGAAAAAGTCTGAGGAGACAATCATGGGTTACTTCAAGGATCTCAGAGAACATATCGCGGCGTTGGATGAAGCCGGCTTGCTGGTCAAGATCGACGAGCTGATCAATAAGGATACGGAGCTGATGCCGTTGGTGCGGTGGCAGTTTCGTGGCTTGTCGGAGGAGGAGCGGCGGGCGTTTATGTTTACCAATGTAACGGACGTCAAGGGGAGAAAATACGATATCCCTGTCGTAGTCGGTACCCTAGCTGCATCACGGCAGATCTATGGCTTTGGGCTGCAATGTAAACCCGAGGAGATAGTGGATCGTTGGAATAAGGCGCAGAATAATCCGATCCCGCCGAAGATCGTCGAGAATGCTGCCGTTCATGAAGAAGTTCATAGGGGATCGTCGCTCATGGATAAAGGTGGCTTGGGCGAATTCCCGATTCCCATATCGACCCCGGGATACGATTGCGCGCCGTTCACCACGGCCTCGCATTGGTTCACCCAAGATCCGGAAACGGGCCTGATCAACATCGGCAACTACCGCGGCCATATCAAAAGCCCGACACGGACCGGTGTTTTTCTCAGTTCGAGCAATCATGGCGGCTATCATTGGCGTAAGTGCCAGGAGCGAGGTATCCCACTTCAAGCCGCATTGGTGATCGGCGCGCCTCCACCGGTCTCTTACACGGCGCCGGCCCGCATACCCTTTAGCGTGAGCGAACTCGACGTCGCGGGCGGGCTTGCCGGCGCGCCGATCGAGGTTGTGAAGTGCATTACCAACGATGTTCTGGTTCCCGCCAATGCCGAGATCGTCATAGAAGGAGAAATCTCGACGGAGTTCTTAGAACCGGAAGCTCCCTTCGGCGAGTCTACGGGTTACATCGCGGAGCGACTGCTCAATCCCTACTTCGAAGTGAAGTGCATTTCGCATCGAAAGAATCCGATCTTTGCCACCATCATCAGCCAGATGCCGCCCAGCGAGTCGAGTGTGATGCGCCAGGTGGCGGCCGAGGGGAACTATCTGCGATTTCTTCGGGACCAATGCAACATTCCCGGCATTATAGAGGTGGTCTTTCACAGCATCGCCGTGCGGCAGATTTGCGTTATCAAAATGAAAAAGCTGAATCAGGCCCATGTCTGGCAAGCGCTGCACAGTATGGTGGGCTACAATCCCTCCACCGGTAAGATGGTTATCGCCGTCGATGAGGATATCAATCCGCGCAATCTGGATTCGCTCTTCTGGGCGTTGGCCTTTCGCATGCAGCCGCATCGCGATGTTTTGATCATTCGCAATCGCGGCCCGCAGATGGATCCGTCAGCGCAGCCCCCCGGAAAGGAGCTGGAGAATTCCTTGGACGAAATGGCAGGTTGTTCGGCGATGCTGATGGACGCGACGCGCAAGTGGGACTATCCGCCGGTGTCGTTACCGAAGAAAGAATACATGGAGCGTGCTAAACAACTGTGGGAGCGCCTCGAACTGCCGAAGCTCAAACCCCAAGACCCGTGGTTCGGCTACAACCTCGGCTTGTGGTCCGACGAAGACGAAGAAGATGCGCAGCTGGCATTGAAAGGCGAGCACTATCAGACCGGCGAGAAGCGGGCACGGCAGCGGGTGCCGGCGAAGAAGAA
>DAIRFP010000115.1:0-3780 GCA_036794995.1 Thermodesulfobacteriota bacterium
GCCCTCTTGGATCAACCCCACGGATCGAATCATCTCGCCCACGAGCTCAAGAAAATCGCTGCTAGCGGACCGGCCATCGGATCGTGGCTGAGGATCGCCATATCTCTTCGGACCTGGAAGAAGCCACCTCTATAGCCAAACGACTTTGATCTCTCGCTCGACCGCCTTAAACTCGGGATCGCCGGTGTATATTTCCGCCTTTTCTCGCTTGGCTAGAGCGGCTGCAAAACAATCGGCTAAAGACATCTTTTTCGTCACTTTCAACTCACCGGCAAGCTCAGACAATTCTTGGCCCGCAGGAACTATCTCGAGAGGCAGGCCCAAGAGCCGTGCTCGCACCTCCCGCCACTCGGCGAGACCGACTTTTCGCTCTACGATGTAGCGCACTTCGGCCCAATTCGGCGCCGCAATCAAGAGATCAGAATCGGTCTCCGCTGCTTTTTCCAGCACAGCCAAAACCTTCTCGTAGCCCGGCTCCGCGAATAGAAACGCGAGTACGGCAAAGCTATCGAGCACGACGCCTGGCAAACTTCTTGTCCTCTCGTTCTTTGTCCAACTTCCGTTCCTTCAGTAGCTCGGCGGTCGCCGACGTCGAGCTCTTCAACATGCCGGCCAAATTGCGAATATGCTCCTTCGTGAGCGGTTGAAAGAGGACTTCATGCTCGCGCTCCACGAAGCAAATTTTCGTTCCCGGCTTGATACCGAGTTTTCGACGTATCTTGGCGGGAATGACCAACTGCCCTTTGCTCGTAACGTATGCGGTTTCCATAAGCACTTTCCTTATTGCTATGATATCTTACTTTGGTGACTAATGTAAGACAATAGCTAATTAGTTGGGAATCTGAAATCTTGTCCGATGTCTACACGCAGGCTCATCGAGTTGCACCTCTCCTGCTGGGGTACCAAAGTAGAGGTGCTTTACCCCAAAAGCCCTCGTTGTAAAACTGCACATGCAAATCACGAGAGCTCAGTCGGGAGCAATTTTGCTTGCAGCATCTAATTTACGATTTTTCTCCCCACAGCTTGTCGAAGAAACCGCTCTTGGTCATTTCGTCGAGGAAGCGCCGGTCGATGAATTCTTCGGGCTTGATTTTCTTAGCCCGGGGATCAGTTTGCGCGACGTCATCTAGAATGGCCTGAAAGGCCTCGGGCCTGACCGCCAGCCTGGGCTCTAAAACTTTGATCTCCTCGTTGTAACTCGATTCGAGGGCTTTGCGGTCGCTAAGCCTCAGCTGTTTGCTCAGGACTTTAAAAGTAAATTCTTTATCGGTGTGCAGGATCTTTGCGGCTTCGGCCATGACGCGCATGAATCGCCCGAGAACCTGCGGCCGCTTTGCCAGCGTAGAGCGTCGGGTCATGAAGCCCACGGCCACTTGCGGAATGCGCAGATCGGGACCGTAGACGACATAGTGATAACCCTGACCGAGGGCCTGGCCATCCAGGGGCGGCGATAGCGTTCCGGCGTCGATGGCGCCGCTCAACAGTGCCGCCAGCATCTCCGGCGCTCCGCCGGTCTGGATCATCGTATAGTCCCGGCCCGCTTCCATCCCAACCTTCCGGAAGGCCTGTGTGGCAAAATAATGGGTCGTGCTGCCAATCCGGGTGACGCCGATTTTCTTGCCTCTCAGATCCTCCAACCTCTTGATCGGCGGCTTGGCCAGGATGCTCTGGGTCAGAATATTCTTTTGTCCCGCGATACAAACAAGCTCGGTGTTTCCTTGAACATAAGCGCGCACGATGCCGAGACCGCCGTCCATCAGCAGCTCGCCATCCCCACCCAGCATGGCCGCCGTCGCCAGTGGCGAAGCACCGATGTAAACCAGTGGAAACTCGAGATCGTATTTTCTGAACAGTCCCGCTTCTTCGGCGATCCAGGGCATGGATTGAGACATGACCCGCGCAGAATGGACGCCAAGGAGCCTATCTGCTGCCATTGCAGCGTGCGGCACAACCAAAAATGCGAGCCAAACTAGAGCCCTCGCGATCAGCTTCATCTGGTCCTCCCTGTCTAAGCTCTGGTCCTGAACGGCTTCAAGATCGGGTCAATATCAGAAAGCAGGGGCGGGAGCTAGCTAGCCAGGACTATTCATGAGTCCAGGCCAGGAGCCTGTAATGGAACGGTGAGCCGCGGAGAGCGATAGTCGAGAAAAAAAGTTACGTCCCCTTTCCTCCCTGCTGATCCCGATCTCTACGCGCGACTTCCCCTGGCTCTTTGCGGGTAGAGTCACCGGACTCCGAGCCGCGCTTGGCTTCTTCCCCCTGTCGTGATGCCGCCGCCCGCGCTTTGGCAGCGCCTAACTCGAAGAGTTTGGAATTCATACCCTTACGATCCGATCGTGACTTTGCCGGCCCGGCCTTGCTTGGTTGTTCTCTGACCACAGATTCCGGGTCGCGTTGTCGCACCAGCCGCTCCACCTCACTTTGAGCATTTTCTAAGGCATGAACCGTCGTGTGCAACCGCTCTTGTAGTTCTTGCACCATGGCATCCTTCGCTTGCAAAAGCACTGTCCGGCTCTGTAGCTCCTGCACTAGGCTATTCATCTCAGATCCGAGGGCTGCCAACTCCGCATTGCGGTCCGTTAAAAGCTTTTCTTTCTCCTTGATCTCCCTTTCCAGAGCATCGACCCTCGTACCGAAGCTTTCCTGCAGTTCTTTCAGGACAGCCTCTTTACTCTCCAGAAGCTCGGCCTTCCTCGTGAGCTGCTGTTGCAGCACATTTTCTGTTTGATTCTTGGCCGATCCCGCAGCCGACAGTCGCTCCCTGAGGCTATTCACTTTCGATTTAGCTGCCTTCAGCTCTTTGCTCCGGGTCTGCAAAAGCTCTTGTTTCTCATTTAGCTCGCTTTCCAGAGCTTGGGCTTTTTCGCTTAAACTGTTCTTCTGCTCTGTAATGATGGAAGCCTGAAGCGCCTTGATTTTTTTAAGCTCCTGCTGCAAAACATTTTCTGCTTGCTCCTTGGCCAGTCTCAAATCTGCCAATTGTTGGGTCAGACCAGTCACTTTAGACTGAAACTCGACTAACTCCTGGCTCCGGCTTTGCACAAGTTCCTGTGTCACGATCAACCTGTTCTTCAGTTGTGTGATGGCGGAGTCTTTACCCTGCAGGATCTCCGTGCCTCTCTCCAACTCCTTCCGCAGGCTCTCGACATCCGCTTGCACCGCGACTGCCTCGCCGGGAGGGTCTGCGAGGGCGGCCACCCGAGAGCGTAGCGACTTTAACTCTTCATCCCGGCTCTGCAGCCGTTCCTCTTTGTCACGAAGCTCGTTTTCTAAAGCCTGAATTCTGTGTTCGAGGGCGGCGTCTCTTGCATGACGCGGGTGGCTCTCATTCAACAGCCGGTCATGCAGCAACTTCCCCGCTTGCGCCTTGGCAGGCTTCAGTTCGATTAACCGTTCCCTGGCACCCGGTCCGTCACGACGCCCGGCCCTGAATGCCATTACGATCATGACGATCGCGAACAGCGAAATACCGCCGTACCAGAGACTAGCTCTGTCGGGTACGGATGTCAGTACACGCTTGAGGTCGTACACTGTGCCTTTGGAAAAGAGCGACCTGAAACGCGCTACGGCGTCGTTATCGCCACTGGAATGCCAAAGCGCTAGCGCCCCTATCACTAGAGTGACGGTGAACAGCAGGATCAGAATCTTGTATCGGGTCTGCATAGGGTAGATTCCACTCCGAATCGCTCGGGTGCTCCCTTGAATTACAATAATCTTACGCCGAAATCGATCAATTGCCAAAGAAGTCGGCTCCCGTTGTCCGGTTTAGCCTTGAAGAGC
>DAIRFP010000115.1:3880-15320 GCA_036794995.1 Thermodesulfobacteriota bacterium
CCCACACCGGTCTCTTTTTTCGCCAATTTCAATTAACCTCAACGGCCAGCGGAAAGGAGGATGCTGCTCCTCGCCGCGTGACGCTGATTGCCGCGGCCTTGTTTGCGAAATTAATTGCATCGGGAACGGAGTCCGATTTTGCGAGAGCTGCCGCGAAGCCACCGATAAAACAGTCTCCTGCTCCAGTCGTGTCGACAGCGTTTACCTTGTGACCCTTGGTTTCGTATCGTCCAGTCGGGCCGCTGAAAAGCGCTCCGCAAGGGCCCAAGGTTGCGACAATGGCGAGCGACCCGCGCTGGTGTAGTTTCTCCATTGCTGTATAGACAGAGGTCGGATCACCAGGATTGACGGCCGCGCCGGAGAATGCTTCAAGCTCCACTTCGTTGACGACTAGATAATCCGAGTTCTTAAATATTCTCTCCGTCGGGGGTTTGATCGGCGCAGGATTGAGGATCGTTGTGGCGCCAATCTTCTCCGCTCGCTCAAAGACCGATTCAATGATTTCCAGCGGAATTTCGAATTGACAGATAACGATATCACCCCGCTCAATCTTCATGCGCGCGAGATCCCGCGTGTGCCAAACCATATTAGCGCCTGATACTACGACAATGGAGTTCTCGGAAGTCGAGTCCACCGTAATAAGCGCGATGCCCGTTGGCGCTGTGTCGAGAATTGCTATTTCCGAGGTGTCAATATTTTCACCCGCCAAGAAATCTCGCATCTCTTTGCCAAAAGCATCAGCTCCCACGTTTCCGACCAAATGAACATCTCCACCTAATCGGCTGGCTGCTATTGCCTGATTTGCCCCTTTCCCACCCGGGAACTTTTGAAACCCATTCCCAAATACCGTTTCACCGGGTCTAGGCAACCCGTCGACGTAAACAACGAGATCACGATTAATGCTGCCGACGACATAGACTTTGCGCATAAATTTTTACTCAAGACTGTCCGGCTCAATGAGACCCAGTTCGGGAACTCGTGCGAATCAAAGGTGTGACCGGATAGAGGACCCAGCCAAATTTAATTGAGTGGAAAGTAAGGCAGATTAGGGACGAGCGTCAAGGGAAGACGTAGGAATTTGTCGATAGTCCCAGTACGAAGCCTATGTCATTGACACCGGAAATCGGCCGATGGTAGGTGTCGCTGAAGAATTGTGAAGCTATCAATGCCTGCCCTCTACTATCAGCCAAACGAAGGGCGAAGATTGCAATCGTGGGAATTCTTCGGGTCGGGATGTAAAACAATGACCGAGAGCATTAACCCCTTAGACCTCGGGGAAAACTATCGCAAAGTATTGAACCGCCATGGTTACGCGTTCAATACAGCTTGATTCGATTCATTGAGAACCTCAACACGCAAGGTCACCCCAATGGGAATTGGAAGCAATGATGCGATCGAGACGCCGCCGGACAGGTGTGTAAAGGATTAAATGGATTGATCGAGTTCTTTCACAGCCGACGCAAAGCACTGCCGGAGGGCGAGAAGCTATACTTCGTCCCTGTCATATTTACGACCGCAACACTTTGGACGAGTGAAACCGATTTGGCATTCCCTCTTTGCCCGCATTGACAAAGGAGAATTCGAATCTGGTTCAGTGCCGATCAAGGAATCTTCGTGGATCTGGTAATCAGTATAACCTTTCTCCGGTACTGAAACATACACTGGCAACTGATGGAGAGGAATCAAGAAATCCGTTTGACCTAAGTAGTGCCCTTGAGCAGGAATTTACTAAGGGTTGAGATTTGGGCTTCGTTTGTGGTCGGCGTTTTCAGTATCTAGTCGGTCGCCTTCTTTTGTACAAAGCGTTTGGATCACGGCGTCGTTATCCTTGCCAAGAAGCGCTCGCATCGTATATCGTCCAAAACTGTCCTGGAATAGTTACTTCGTTAAGACACACATCATCCCCATTCTTGAACAGCGCTTAGAGAGGATGGTTTAAGCAGGAATAACAGAAAGGAATTCCATGAAGTCAAAAAGGGTTTTGCCGCTGGTGTTGTTAATCTTCACTGCACTGCCGACCACTTTTCCCTCCGACTGCACTGCCCAATCCGATTATTACGCAGGCAAGACTATTCAAATCATCGTCTCGTCCAGCGCGGGCGGAGGAACCGATATGGCAGCCCGCCTGGTCGGAAACATCATGCCCAAGTACCTCCCCGGAAATCCGAACACCGTCGCGCAGAATATGGCCGGAGCGGGAGGCAGAGTGGCGAACAATTTCTTTGCTCGAGAGGCCAAGCCCAATGGTTTTACGCTCCTTCAGGGCGATACCAATAGTCTCATCAGTTTTACACGCGGCGGATCGTCAGTGAACTATGACCCCCGAAAATATGAAGCCCTTGGAGCCATCGTCCGCGGAGGCAGCATCCTGGTGTCGCGAAAAGATGCCCAAGCGAGACTGAGCAACAAGTCCGCTAAGCCCGTCGTCGTCGGAGACATTGACGGCATCACAAGCTGGGTCGCGATGACGGTGTGGGGCGCTGACTACTTGGGCTGGAACCTTCGCTGCATTTACGGCTATCGCGGAACCCAGGAAACGCTTCTCGCCTTGAGACGTGGCGAGATCGATATGTGGGGCAGCACAAACGCCAAGCTGGTTAGAGATCTCGTTAAGGACGGGTTGGTCGATGTCATTACTCAACAGGACTCCGAGCGCCGGTCGGATTTTCCCGATGTCCCTACCTTCATCGAACTACTTGGGAACAAGCGTCCATCGGGAGCAGCATGGGAAGCTTATCTCGCCTGGGCAGGGCCAACCTCCGTGGATAAGTTTCTGGTCGCGCCAGCGGGAACTCCAAAGGAAATCGTCACTCTGCTTCGCCAGGCCTTTAACAACATGGCAAAGGATGACCAGTTCAAAGCTCAAGCCGCGACGTTTTTCGGTGATGAATGGCGAGTCATATCAGGGGAAAAGACCGGAGCGTTAATCAGGGAAGTAACTACGATCTCTCCGGAGGCGCAAAACTTTCTCACACAGATCCGAAGGAAGTATGAGTTACCATTGGGAACGGCAGAATAGTAGACAAATCCTTTGATTGTGCTGGATCGAAAGCTCCGATCGGAGAGCCTAACGTGAGATGAACTGAGCAAACCGGCAACATTGCCAAGTCCGTCTCCTCCGCTCCTCTTATCATGATATTTACTAATCGTTTCTTTTCGCTGCTGCCGGATTTACTTCTAGAAAACCATGCTCGGATATATCAAAGTAATTACCATCTGGATCTGAGCCTCGAGTCTCTGCGTATTCGCGATCTTGAGGCCGTGACTTTGGGACCTTCGAGACGCCGAGTTTCGTTATCTTTTGTATGGTCTTCTCCGCATCAGCAACTTGAAACCCAAAGTGATAAAGACCATTCCGGGAATTTTGGTCGTGATTGGGCAAGATAGCAAGGTTAAAGTAGCCATCCGTAAGCATGATGGCTCCTCCTTCTCC
Source organism: Thermodesulfobacteriota bacterium (assembly GCA_036794995.1). Taxonomy (GTDB): domain Bacteria; phylum Desulfobacterota; class Binatia; order UBA9968; family UBA9968; genus DAIRFP01. The sequence goes on from DAIRFP010000115.1 coordinate 7,314, forward strand.
CCTATTTCTGTAGAGTTCTTTCAGCCCGAAAACCTCCACATAGAAAGAAGCCAACTTCTCAGTATCTTCTGTTTTGATTGCCAAATGACGAATTTTATCCATGACTACCTCTTTCTCCTATGAGCGTTTTCAAATTCCATCAATAGGTGAAATAAACTTCAAATCTGCATCCGAAATTCCAAAACAACGGTGGCAGTTAGACTTCTTCGACTCGACAAATTCTGCAACTCCCCAGAGAGAGGTTGCCTTCGGTTAGATTGAAGGCGCTCTACTCGAATTTCTTGCCGCCCAGATAGATGGCCTGGATGCTCCGCATGTTGAGGATAGCGTCGAGCGGATTTTTCTCCAACACGAGGAGGTCGGCGGCCTTGCCTTTGGCCAAGGTGCCGAATTCTTTGTCGATGCCCAGTGCCTCCGCTGCGCCCTTCGAGAAGGACTGGATCACCTGCATCGGCGTCAGCCCCGACTGCACCATCAGCTCCATCTCCCGGTGCTCGGAATAACCCTGGATAAAGAAACGGTCGGCGGCCCCGCCACTATCGGTGCCTAACGCGATACGCACCCCACCAACGGAGAGCTTTTTCAGATTGACCTTGTTCATCTCGAAACCCGCCTTGATCAGGGCGCGCTGCGGGTTTTTTAACTGCTCATCGCGGATCTTGGTTTTCAGCACGGCCAGACGCTCCGGCGGCACGAACTTCTGGAAGAAAGGATCGTCGATCCAGGCCGGCGAATCGCCGTAGGCGAACGAGAACTCGTCGCGTATCAACGTCGGAATCAGCGTCACGTTACGCTGCTTGAGCGCCGCGATGAAGTCGGAATCCACCTCACGGTCGCGGACATTGTGGGCAAGGACATTCAAGCCTCGCTCTACGAGCATCCTCGCGTCCGAGAGCTCGTAAACGTGGGCGAAGGTGAGTTTACCGTGCTTGCGCGCCTGCTCGAGAACCGCAACACAGAACTCGGGGGTAAGCTTAGCGCGGGTGCCGAACCCGCCGTCCACCCATACTTTGATGTAATCGGCGCCCGCGGCGACAATCGCATCGACTTTGGCGCGCGCCTGTTCCGGTGTCACCACTTCGGGATCGGGAGCGAACCGATGCTTCACGGTGGAGACTCGTGCGCCGCGCAGCTCACCGCGCTTCTGCGCTTCCCGAACCTGCACGACTTCGTCCGGATCGGTCTGCATGCTGGTCGCCGTAGTCACGCCGTAAAGCGCGTACTGGCGCAACTGCGGCTCGGTTTTCGCTCCGACGTGGCCGTGAGCGTTGATGATGCCCGGTGTAACGAACTTGCCTTTGAGATCCACGATGGTGGCACCCGACGGCGCCGGGACCTTCGACGACGGCCCCATATCGCGGATGCGACCGTTCTCCATCACGATGGTGACGTCTTTCTGCGGGCCTGCGCCTGTGCCGTCAATCACGGTGGCGTGGGTGAGAACGTTCACTTGTGCTGTAGCGCTCGTCGTGAGCAAAAATGCCGCCGCCAGAATACCGAGAGTGCTTGTCCACCTCATATCGATTCCTCCCTTTTATATGTACGCAGTAGACCGTTCATCTGCGATGGTGTCGGGGCCGAAACAGATATTAGCCAACGACGAATCGGGCTGTCAAACAAACGCTGCTATCCACATCGCCGTTGGGAACAAAGCATCAGGTTTGACGGCCGGACAAACGCTTTTACAGTGCCTCGCACATCGAGGATATTCTCCGACACAAACTCGCCCAGAGGGCTAATTCGCCCGTTGTCCATCGCACGTCTGGGAACTGAGGCATCCTGAGGCTTGTCATGGCAGCGACTTTTCAGCAAGCCTGTCCCAATCTGCGCCGTTTTCCTCCCGGTTACAGGACGGCACCGCCATTGCTCTCTCCTGCCGCGATAAAGGAGGAGCCATGTCTCACGGAATTTCTTATTTGATCGTTACTTCGTGCCTGGTCGCCGGGTATTCGTTGATCCAAGTCGTAATCGGAAGGCTCCACCAGCGCCGCCAGAATCGCCGTATAGAGGAAGGCATCGCGGCGTATCTGCGTCAGTGCGGCGAGCAACAATAACCGGGAGATTGACGCAAGATGTTCAAAAAAACTTTCTACGAGACCGGCATGGTAACAGACGGGTGGATCTCAATCGATCCCGCCGACGCTGGAATCATTGAAAAAGTTTACCAAAAGGATATTCGCGAGGGAGAGGAAAGGCTCATGCTGGCGGTGTTGCAAGATGCGGTGGAGTGTTTCAAGACCTACGCTTTTGCAACTCGCCCGCGGGAAAAGCGGCTATTCCAAGAGGCAGAAGAGTGGATCGTGGAAAAAAATGGCGACTGGCTTTTTTCTTTTGAGAACATCTGCGAGACCCTACAGTTACACGCCGATTATCTCCGTCAAGGGCTGCTGTCATGGAAGGACGCAAAGCGCGACGGCCGTGCCATGCCAGAATATCCCACCGGTCGGGTCAACTTCGTAAAAACCCGCGCCACCCAAGCTTCAGTCAGACTCAAGACTGCTTGAGTTCGCTTAATCGAAGCACCTTTTGCTTAACAGAAAGGAACGGATTCGCGATGACCGAATACAAAGGGTACTTCATCCTGGGAGCGGCGCTGATGATACATCACAACTCCACGGACTGGCGCGCGCTGGGAACCGTCTTTACCAAAACGCCACAGGGCTTCTTTGTCGAGGTTGAACGCGTCGGCGGCCCCGTTTTCACAACCAAAGAAGCCGCGGAAAAACATGGACTCGCCATGTGCCAGGCTGTCATCGAGCAAAAACTCGCGAAAACGCAAACTACAGTAACAAATAAACATTAGACTGCCTCGTGCAGGAACTGGCAATAACAGCTTGAGTCATCTGCTCATTGTACTTCTGGGCTTAACACTGGTCACCTTTTCATTACTGTCGATGTTGAAAGAGAATCGTCAGGGGCAGCCACTTCAAGGCATCATCTGGTTCGCCCTGGCCGTCCTAGGGATCTGCATTTTTCTACTTCTCGCCGAAACCGCCCTATAGGCGAAGTCATTGGAGAACGCCTCGCACCTTATCGACGTGGCCGTCAACCCGGAGTACTAAGGATAAGCTTGAGCGAATTTTCAGTTGTTGCCTTCAAACCAACTCAATGGGATCGGACACGCCGTCTATTATGATGGCGATCCGATGATCGTCGGCGGAGCAGCCGTAGACATCTCGATATATCAGTTTAAGCCATCGCTCCAAGTTGGCGCGGCGTATTCTCTGGGCGAGTCCAAGTTCGGCAAGTCAGGCACAGTAATTTGCAGCCGCATCGGCGATCCTGTGGATAAACCACAAATGGCATCGGTGCAGGTGAAACTTGAAGAGCATGTGAAGCTCGCCGAGATCATGCAGAGCGTAAGACGCGAGCTGTCGCGCATGCCGCTGTTTCGCCAAGAATTGGCGCATGGAAGATATGCGATTGTTAACAGGATATTGCTTCTTTATAAAGCTCTTGCCAATAAGAGCACTCTGCGATAGTAGTAAGCACGTTTTTTGCCTCACGAAATATCTGTAATTCGGCTCAGCCGCAACTTTCGTGCATACATCTTGCCGTAGAGAGAGTAGTTTAGGGGCCTGGTATGCCTGCTAAGAAATCTGCGAAACGGCGACCCTCACAGAAAAGCGGTAATCCGAACAAGGGAAACCCTTCTTCTGAAGATAAGAGCCAGCTTTTCCCCATCGTTGGTATCGGAGCGTCCGCCGGCGGTCTCAAAGCCTTCGAGCAGTTATTTGCCAATGTGCCGGCTGATAGTGGCGTGGCCTTTGTCTTGGTTCCCCACCTCGACCCGACCCACGTGAGCATGCTTCCCGACCTGTTGAAGAAATACACCAAGATGCCCGTCATCCAGTGCGAAGACGGAATGAAAGTGCAGCCCAACTGCGTCCACGTGATTCTGCCGAATACAGAAATGTTCATCATGCATGGAACGCTTCTTTTGAAGAAGCTGAAAGAGCCTAGAGGGCTCAGGCATCCCATCGATACCTTCTTTCGGTCGCTCGCGGAGGACCAAAGAGACAGGGCCATTGGTATCGTTCTTTCAGGGAACGGGACGGATGGAACGCTTGGGCTCAAAGCGATCAAAGCGGAATTTGGCATGGCGATGGTCCAAGATCCTTCCTCGGCGGAGTATGGGGGCATGCCCAGCAGCGCCGTCGAAACGGGGTTGGCGGACTACATTCTTGCGCCCGAGAAAATGCCGCAACAACTCCTCGCTTATGTGAAACACGCCGTTTCCCGGCGAGTTCCCCTAACGGTATCCGCTGCCGAAAAATTTCCCGAGTCGCTGACAAAGATCTTCCAGCTCCTCCGCTCGAGAACCGGTCATGATTTTTCTTTCTATAAGAAAAATACCATTTGCCGGCGCATCGAGAGGCGGATGAGCGTTCACCAGATCGAAAAGCTTTCAGAATACGCCAGCTATCTGGACCGCAGCCCGCGAGAGATCACGATGCTCTTCAAAGAGCTTTTGATCGGGGTTACAAACTTCTTCCGCGATCCTCAGGCCTTCGAGGTTTTGAGCAGCTGTGTCCTCTCGGATGTGCTGGCGAATAAGCCCAAGGACTATTCGGTCCGAGTTTGGGTGCCGGGTTGTTCGAGCGGCGAGGAAGTCTATTCCATAGCCATCGTCCTGCGGGAATGCATGGACAAGCTCAAAAAGAATTTCAAAGTCCAGATCTTCGGCACGGATATCGACGGCGATACGATTAATGCAGCGCGGGCCGGTTTATATCCCGCCAGCATCGCCGCGGACATGACGCCGTACCGCTTGAAGCGTTTTTTCGTTCCCGAGGGGAGCGCCTTTAGGATCAAAAAAGAGATCCGGGAAATGGTAGTCTTCGCCGTTCAGGACGTCCTTAAAGATCCTCCCTTTACCAAACTCGATCTCCTGAGTTGCAGAAATCTTCTCATTTATCTCGACGCGGAGCTACAGAAGAAGATTATGCCCCTCTTCCATTACACCATCAAGCAGGACGGCATCCTGTTCTTGGGATCCTCGGAAAGCATCGATGGGCTTACGGATCTCTTCTCGCTCATCGACAAAAAATGGAGGCTGTTCAAGCGCCGGCCCGCGGCAACGGCCGCGGCGGTGGTGCAGTTTCCCGCGGGACAGCCACAACTTGAAGGGGGCAAGCTCGCGCCTCTGATTCCGAGCAAGCCGGCAAGGGAAAGCCTCATCTCGGACATCGCACAAAAGCTGCTCCTCGAGAACTACGCGCCGGCCTGCGTTTTTATCGATTCCAACGGTGAGATTCTCTATACCCACGGCAAAACAGGAAAGTACCTCGAACTGGCCCAGGGCAACGCCAACCTCAATGTCTTCGAAATGGCGCGCGAGGGGATCAGGCACGAATTGGCCGCCGCCGTCCGCAAGGTAAGATCGCAAAAAAGGAATATCTCCCTCGAGGGTCCGCAGGTCAAGACCAACGGAGTATCCCGGTCGATCACTTTGACCGTCAAGCCCGTGCGCAAGGCAGAGGGCCGCGGCGAGCTTCTCATGGTTGTCTTCGATGACATCGTTTCTAAACAGACGAAAGGCGAAAAAAAAGCCAGAGCCGGTTTTGCACCCAGAGCGGCCCGTCGGATTTCTCATCTCGAACACGAACTGACATATAGCCAGGAACACCTTCAAACCACCATCGAGGAGTTGGAAACCTCTAACGAAGAACTGAAATCGTCGAATGAAGAGCTGCAATCGGCCAATGAAGAGCTGCAATCGGCCAATGAGGAGCTGCAGAGCATGAACGAAGAATTAGAGACCTCAAAGGAGGAGCTACAGTCTCTAAACGAAGAACTTGTGACTGTCAACGCCGAGCTGCATGAAAAAATGGATGAGCTGGCGCGGGCCAACGATGACATGAAGAACCTTTTCGACAGCACGAAAATTGCGACCGTCTTTCTGGACAATCAGCTCTGTATCAAACGCTTTACCTCTGAGGCGACCAAAATCATCAACCTGATCCAGAGCGACGTGGGCCGCCCGGTCAGCCACATCGTCAGCAACCTGCAGGAAGACACCCTGTCCCTGGACGCGCAGCAGGTCATGGACTCCCTGGTTTCAAAGGAGAGACAGGTAAGAACCAGAGAAGGGCGCTGGTACCTGAACCGGGTGATTCCCTACCGTACCCTGGATAATGTTATCGACGGCGTGGTGCTTACCTTCACGGACATTACCGAGCAGAAACTTGCCGAATCCGCAACCGCGGCGAGAAATCTCGCTGAGGGGATCGTCGACACGGTCCGCGAGCCGTTGGTGGCGCTTGATGGCGGCCTCAGGGTCATCGCCGCCAACGGAGCTTTTTACAACCTCTTTAACGCGGCCATCGACAGCACGATTGCTCAATCCTTTTTCGAGCTGGGAAATGGGCAGTGGGATGCCCCCAAGTTACGAGAGCTGCTGGAAAAACTCTTGCCGCAAAGTACGCAGATCGAGAATTTCGTCGTGGAGCATGAGTTTCCGAAGATTGGGCCGAGGAAAATGATCATCAATGCACGGCGCATTTATCGTGAGGGCGTTGGGACGGAAACGATCCTCCTGACGATTAACGATGCCACTGTCAGTGAGTAAGGTGCAAAAATGAATCCGGACCAAACCGAGGCAAGGAGGCGTATCGTACTGCGCGAAAAGGCGGAAAGCCAAATTAGCGAGTCGGCTCGAGTCGCCAAGGCGCTCCCTAAGGATAGTGTTCTTGAACTCATTCATGAGCTTGAAGTGCATCAAGTAGAGCTGGAGCTGCAGAACGAGGAGCTTCGACGCAGCCAATCGGAACTTGAGGGCTCCCGGAAAAAATACTTCGATCTTTATGACCTGGCTCCGATCGCATATGTGACCCTGGATCAAAATGGGCTGATCCGCGAGATCAATCTTACCGGCGCGGAGCTACTCGGCACGGAGAGGCGGCGCCTTAACGGCCGGCGTTTTGCGCGCTTTGTGGCACAGTCCAGCCAGGATGATTTTCATAGGTTGTGCCGGCGCCTTTTTGAAAGCGCAGGGCGCGAAGAAATTGAGCTCAGGCTGGCGCCCAAGGAAAGACCGCCCGTAGACGTCTTGCTTTCGGGTGTAGCGATCCGGGACAGCGAGGGGAACCTGAACCTTTGTCAGGTTGCCGTTACGGACATCACAGTGAGGAAAAGGGCCGAGGAAAGAGAACGGTTGGCTGCTATAGGTGAAACCGCGGCAATGCTTGCCCATGAAATTTCCAATCCCTTAATGGGCATGTTGCTCAATATCAAGTTGTTAGGGAGTCGTCTGGTTGAGATCGGGGATGAAAGATTAATGTCCACGATAAACAAACTTGTGGAAGAAACCACACGTCTCAACAACCTTCTTCGCGATTTCAGCAATCTCTCCAGGCGGGAAACCTACGATCTGTGTCCGACCCTCTTAGCTGTGATTGCTACAGAGATCCTGGACGGGGAAATGTCGAAATACCTATCAAAGGGTATCCGGGTTGAACTGAAATTTGAGCCTGGCTTGCCGCTCGTTCTTGCTGACCGTGGAAAGATTAAGCAGGCTTTACTCAATGTCTGCAAGAATGCCGAGGAGGCTATGCCCGAAGGCGGAACGTTAACGTTACGGGGCTATGAATCTGAGGGCAAAGTGATTTTAGAAGTGCGTGACACTGGAACTGGCATTCTAGAGGATTTCAATCTAGCTGAGCCTTTCACAACCACAAAACCTTTCGGAAGCGGCCTAGGGTTGATGATTGTACGGCAGATAATTTCTCTTCATCACGGATCGTTCTCTTATAGTAGTGAGCCAGGAAAGGGAACAGCGTTTTTCTTGATGCTTCCCGTACATTCCGCTTCCTAAGCGCTGATAGACGGAGCTGCGTGAAATCCAATTCGCGCTCGGCCCGTCCGACCTCATTTTCGAGCACTTTTGGCTGCTAGTCTCCAGAATTGTGTCCCTAGTGTGGTGTGGAGTCTCAGAAGTTCGTTACATAATTCAATCGTCATTCCGGGCAACCCCGGCGAAGGCCGGGGGCGACCCGGAATCCAGGA
>DAIRFP010000116.1:0-3892 GCA_036794995.1 Thermodesulfobacteriota bacterium
CGCGGCTTCACGACGATCGCCGACACCACGCCGGGGCTTGTCGTCATCGAGTTAATCAACGCGATTTTCGAAACGCTTACGGCTTCATTGCGCCCGCGGGGCGGCCAGGTGCTGAAATTCCTCGGTGACGGCATGCTGGCGATCTTTCCCTTCGTGGATGCGACGCGGGATGAGACCTGCAGCCGGGCTATCGATGCCGCTGCGGAAGCGATGGAAGGTCTCGATCGGCTTAGTGCCGCGCGCCGCGACGTCGGCAAGCCGATTGCCGCGGTGGATCTCGCGCTCCATCTCGGCCAGGTGCTCTACGGCAACGTCGGCGCCGTCGACCGCCTCGACTTCACGGTGATCGGCCCGACGGTCAACGAAGTCGCGCGCATCGAGACCTTGTGTGAGCCCCTGGGCCGCAAGGTGCTCATTTCTGCCGAGCTGGCTGCGGTGGTTGGCGGCAGCCGCCGTCTCGAGCCCCTCGGCACCCACACGCTACGCGGCGTGCGGGACCCAAGAGAGATCTATGGGCTCGATCTTGGCCCTAATCCTAAAAAGTGATGCATGTTATGCCTGCCGCCATGGCTCTCACCCCGGCTGTTTTCTGATCACAGTTGACTGCGCGCGCTGATCCGGTAAATTGGATTGTGCTCATCTGCTGCTCAAATCGCCGCTAATACCGACTTGACCCAGCGGTCCCGGCAAAGTGGCACATCTATTAAATTAGCTTAGAATTGTTGGTGTTCCGAAGTATAATAGTAGCTTTGATTCGCATAATTTTATTCTCTGGAAAAACCTATCGTGATTAAGATCAACCAACTTTCCAAGTCGTATTTTGCGCGTGAGCTTTTCACTGACGTCAGTTTTCAGATGAATGCCGGTGATCGGTTGGGTCTTGTCGGACGAAACGGTCACGGTAAATCGACGCTCTTTAAGCTCATCTTGGGACAGGAAGAGCCCGACTCCGGGGAGATAACGATCCCGCGTAATTATCGCATCGGCCACCTCGAGCAGCATTTGCACTTTACTCGGTCGACGATTTTGGCGGAGGCGGCTTTGGGACTGCCGGAAGAAGAGCCCCATTCCATCTACAAGGCAGAAGCCATCTTGTTTGGACTGGGATTTTCCCAGGCCGATCTTGAAAAAGCGCCGGGGGAGTTTTCCGGGGGGTTTCAAATTCGCATTAACCTGGCGAAGCTTCTGCTCTCCGAGCCCAACCTGCTGTTACTCGATGAACCGACCAACTACCTCGACATTACATCGGTTCGTTGGATCGCCAGATTTTTGGCCAACTTTAACGGCGAACTTATTCTGATCTCCCACGATCGTGATTTTATGGACAGCGTCACGACCCACACCGCGGTTATCCATCGCCAGAAAATTCGCAAATTCGAAGGCGGCACCGCCAAGGCTTATGAGCAAATCATCCTGGAAGACGAAATCCACGAAAAAACCCGCGCCAATGAAGAGAGAAAACGGGCCCATGCCGAGGCCTTTATTAATCGGTTTAGAGCCCAGGCCTCAAAAGCCAAAATGGTTCAGTCGCGCATCAAGATGCTCGAGAAACTCCCCAAACTCGACGGGCTAGCCGATATTCAGTCTCTGGATTTCGAATTTAGACACGCCGCATTTGCCGCCAAAACGTTGCTCGACGGGCGTAAACTTTCGTTTGGCTACACGCCCGACAATCTGCTGTTTCGTCACATTGATCTGACCATTAACGCGCGCGACAGATTCGGCGTCATCGGCAACAACGGCAAAGGCAAATCGACTTTATTAAACTTACTGTCAGGCGGACTTAAGCCGTTGACGGGTGAGCTTAAGGCGCATCCTGACATGAAACTGGGATACTTCGGCCAAACCAATATTCAACGGCTCAATCCAAAGTTGACCATCGAGCAGGAAATCGAACAAACCAATCCGGCGCTTACACGCACGCAAGTCCGCAACATTTGTGGCACGATGATGTTCGGCGGCGACTTGGCTTTGAAAAAAGTCTCGGTATTGTCGGGCGGTGAGAAAAGCCGGACCCTGTTGGGCAAAATCCTCGCGCTTCCTTCTAATTTGCTTTTGTTGGACGAACCCAACAACCACCTGGATATGGAATCCATCGACGCCTTGATCGAGAGCCTGGAAGACTTTCCCGGCGCTTTATTGATCGTCACCCATAACGAACGGATTCTTCGCGCCCTGGCGACGAAGCTTATCGTCTTTCACCGCGGCAGAGTGGACGTCTTCGATACAGGTTATGACGAGTTTCTAGAAAAGATCGGCTGGGAGGATGAAAACAACGGCAACGGCGCACAGAAGAAGCCCACGTTGCGGCACAACTACCACGAGAAAAAGGAACGCGAAAGAGCGGAGCGCAGGGAAAAGGGAAGAATCGAGAAGCTCGAAGCGCGGATCCTAAAAAGTGAAACCGCGTTAAAACAATACCACGAGCAACTCGAGATCGAAGCGACTCGCAATGATCTCGCTCAAATCAACGAGCTGTCCAAGAAAATCAGTCAGGTCAAGCTGGAGATTGAGGATTTGTATCGCGAGTATGCCGGGTAGAATTCCGGGTCCGAATATTAGGAAATCACTTGACCTTATTCTTGATTGCTGGGATCGACTTAATATAATCCGCGATCGCCAGAGCATCTTCACGGCTCATATTGCGGTAGCCGTGGGACGTGCCCTGGATCACATCGTACATAAGTCCACGGACGTAATCCAAGTCAGGCTTCGTACCGGTGATCAGCAAGTCGGCGATTTCTTCGCGCTTCCAGGTGCCGATACCGGTCTCGTTATTGGGCACGCGCTCCCCCAGGGGACCGATATCTTTGCCCGCTCCGGCCATAACCATCGACCGGTTCGGGACGCCGATGGAGCTCCTCGGCGTATGACAATCCCCGCAGATGGCGACATGCTCAGTCAGGTATTTGCCACGTTCAATACCGCTCTTCGGCGCCGTTGCAGGTGAGGTAAAAAATTGTCCAAAGGCCTTTAGCCATGCTTCGGCGGCAACGCTTCGAAGCATGGGAACGGACGTCTGCAATTCCGGCGTCGGCTTTCGCACGGGTTTAAGAGTCCGCAAGAATGCAATCAACGCTTTGACATCGTCGTGCGCCATACCGGAATAGGGACCGTAAGGCATGACCGGCAAGCTTCGACCGCCATCGCGACCCACCCCTTTGGTTATAGCGTCGGCAATCTGTTGGTCCGTCCAGCCGCCAAGACCGGTCTCTTTGTCCGCGGTCAGGTTGGTGCTGTATACCGTGCCGAAGGGAACCGGAAACGCTCTTCCTCCCGCGTGCTGCGTCCCCTTTGGGTCGCTGTGGCAAGCGCAGCCGCCCGCGAGGGCGAAAATAGTCTGGCCTTTTGCAACCAGCTCTTTGCTGTCGGTTTGCGCCTGTGCGGCGCCGGCCAACAACAAAGTGATGGGCAGAACGAGCAAGCCGATCACTCTATCGGAAGTCAGATATGATCCCATAGGCAATGTCTAAAATACTCCACCTTTGTTAAAGCTTCTATCGCGTTGAATAAAGAGGTTGAAAACAACCTGCAACGGCAAACCCACCATTGTTGACCAGCGCCTAGAGAGCTTTGAGTCGATCAACCAAACTTGAACATAAAAAAAGATTTGTTTGACTTATGAGGGTCGCACGGTAGAAATGACAAACTGAGATCTTCAGAAGCCAAAACTGTCGGATACTGGCTGCGGATAATGGCAGACTATGCCGAGTCGGGGTGGATACTACCTTGCGGAGACGATCTAGCGGTTGATACTTATAAGCAGCCAGTCGGGAACGTCTCTCCGAGGTATCTTACCGAACTACTCAAGTGAGCGCGGCGAGAAAAATCGATACAGAGTTCGCAGGGCAACGCGAACGCCGGCCCGGTGGCGCCCTTCCAGAACCTCCAT
>DAIRFP010000116.1:3902-15227 GCA_036794995.1 Thermodesulfobacteriota bacterium
GATTCGTATACATCGCTCTTCGATCTCGCAGCGCCAGCCAACCGCGCGCGATCCGGTAGATGGCCCACACGCCGGCGCCGAAGAAAATCGCCAGCGCAAGTGGAATGCCGACGAACGTAACGAAGAACATGCCGCCTACTACGCACCAGAGAAGCGCAAACCAGAACGTCCGGATCTGCCAGCGAAAGTGTGATTCGAGGAACGTCCCTCTCGCCTCGCTCCGCTTTAGATAGTTGATAACAACGGCAATGATCGAGGGCACGCCGAAGACGAAGGCGCCGATAATGGTCGCGGCGGTCGTGATACCGATCAGCAGGCTCAACGCGTGCAAGGCATAAACGAGGTGTGTAACGGTGACCAGGCTGGGTGCGGGCACAGTCTCAGGTACTGAAGTATTAGAAGTATCATAGGACATAAATCCCTCTTCCTCGACTGAATCGCGTGCCGTCCCTATTTTGAATCTGAACTCAAAAATATCTGATCGCAAGGGGGAAGTCATTCGACGGGCATAACACCACGATCGGCCAAATAGTCGATCACGTAGTTCAATATATCCTGGCGGGTGTCGATTTCGCGCTGACCGTAATGGGAATCCCAGGTGCCGTCTTCCTTCACTATGTAGGCGGCGCTATCGCCGATAACCAGGCGCCGTCCCATGTGGCGAAGTTCAAGAGTTTGCCAGCTCCATTCCACGGGAGCGCCGCCGACTTCCATGGCCAGGCCGCGCTTCAGAGCGTCGTCCAGGCTGAGCTCCGATGCCAAACTCAACGGCCGGAGCGCCGCGGAAAAAACCACCCAAGCGCGTGAGTCCTGCACAATCGCGGTCAAGCGCTGGATCAATAGCATCTTGACCTGCTCATCCGTCACTCCTGATATATCGAGATCGTCCTTGTCGAAGAAAACGCGGAAGCCGCGGCTTTTGAGCTCGGTGCGGAGCCACCCGGCATCGGCTGCGGTTCGGGTCCAACTGTAACTGATGAATACATCGTAAGGGGCGCTCGCCAACGGAAGCTGCTCGATCGCCGACACGTCGGGCACCAGGTCTCGCACCGCGGGCTGTGGCGGGACGGGTGGCACTGCCACGCCAACAGGTTCGTCAAAGATTGCTTCGTCCATCCGACCAAGCCCGAGAAGTTCGCAATAGCGTTCCCAGACAAAGCCCGCATCGACATCGTCGAAACGGCCGACGATATCGGACTGGAAGTGTCCCGGGTAACGTTCCTGCGCCAGCTGCCTGATGAGATCACGAAAAGAGGGCGGCGGCCGCAGGTCGGGTTCCCACAAGGCTGTTCGGTTTGCCCTCCACATCAATTCGTTGGGCGACGGTATCGCCATCCGCGCAGTCGCCAGGATGACAAACCCGCGGGCGGAAAGGGATGCCGTGGCCGCGCCTTCCTTGACCGCAACATTGGAGTCGGCGATCTCCGCCAAAGTGGCGATGGCCCGTGGCGAAAACGCTTGCAGATCGTCGAAAATAATTACGCCCCGGGAATTGGCCTCAATGAATTTCACCAGGCTCACGCCGTCGGGCTGAGCGAATCCGGGAGGATTGCCGGACAGTGCGGCGCCCACATCAAACATGCCTGGAGTTGTGAGGCGGGCGGTTACGTCATAGACGAGGGCAGGTTCTCCCCAACACTGCGCGGCCAAAATTGCCGGGAGCTTGGTGCTCGTCAACGGACGCGAAACAATATCGAGGTACTTGGCAGTTTCAAATTTGATGGTTTCCCGGCTGTCGTCGATCAACCATTCCCAATGTTTCGATATATCTTGAGCCATAGAACAATATTGTGCCTTGGAGTTGTGCGGCTATTTCAGGATTTCCCGATAACGAGGACTATCGCCGGTAGGTGATATTTGATCGCGTTATTTGCCTGGACCTTTTTGTTCGATTTCTCTTTTAACCTCCTCGACAAACCGGAGATCGAGCATACGTTGCGCGGACGGAGGCTCGGCCATTTTCATCGGTTCGCGAATTTCGTATTCCAGGATATTTTTGATTCCTTCCGCCGACGGTACCCCGGGTACGCCGGGAGGAAACGCGCGGCTGTAAGCCTTCGTTGCTTCGATCAACATGGCGCGACTGATGTTGCCCAACTGAAGCTTTTTGATGCCGACCTCCGCCGCATCTTCCGGGCGATCGCGCAAGAACATCAACGAGCGGACCATGGCGCGCGCCCAGCGCTTAACTTGTCTCGGGTTTTCCGCGATCTTCTTGTCGGTGACGACGTAGCCTTGAAACGGCAAAGGAAACAAATCGCCCAAGAAGGCAAGGGAATGAAGACCTTCTTTCTCCGCGACAATCATCCCGCCGGGGTCGAGGACCGCGGCGTGCATCGATCCGCTCTTGATCGCCGCGATCCTCGCGCCGGAGCTGGTGCCCATCGGAATGCGCGTGATGTCCTTGGCCGAGAGGCCGCCCCGCTCGACAAACATGGTCGAGAAACGGTCCTCACTATCGCCGATCAAGCCCACGCCAACTTTTTTGCCCTTCAGGTCGCTTACCTGTTTAATGGTCGGATGGACCACGAAATACCAGGTGACTTTCTCCGTCTGGTACAGGATCGCTTTCAACTCCGCTCCCTTGGCGGCCGCGCGAAGACCGCTGCCACCGGCGCCGCTGAAATCCACGTTGCCGCTTACCAGCGCGGCGATGGCGGCCGGTCCGCCGATGACGATGGTCTCATTTTCCAGGCCTTCGTCTTTGAAAAACCCCCTGGCTTCAGCGACATATATCGAGAGATAGTTGAGGCTCGCCCGCGGCACCGCGGTGCGAATCATTTCCGCTGGCGCTGAATTTGCCGCGAACAAAGAAATTCCAATCAAGGCCCATCGCGTCAAGCTGGAGATCATAAAATTACCTCCCGATCGGGAAAATCCAGGGCGCGCGAACATAGATAAATTCAGGCGCCCGCCGTACTTCGTGCCGAGACAATAGGCAGGTTAATGCCTTGGGTCAAGCGGCTTGCGCATCAAACCAGATAATGCTGTCCACTTGTCACCAGTTGAGTACACGCAGGCGAGGCTGTCCCGCGGCACATGTGTGTCGAACCGTTGAGTGACTGAATTGCCAACCTGCAGCTCAATGCTAATCTTCCAATTCGGGATAGTGCCTAAAGATGCCCTGCTGGTTGAACGACAGCCGCCGCGGCGAGGACAAATACGCCGCGATTCGGGGACGTGCCGTGACGCAATCGTGTAGGGAAATCAGCCGTGGATACTGGGGTTCGAGGCGGGCCATTGTTTTGGGAAATGCATAGCGCAAACCCTCGATCATCTGGAACAGCGACAGATCGACATAGGAAAGCTTTTTGTTAAAGATAAAATCGCCGCCTTTACTGTTGCTTTGGAGAATTCTCTCAAAATAGCCGGCAAATTTAGGAATCCGGTTCGAGGTGAAATGCGCGGCGCGCGCTTTGGCCTCGGCGGTTTGGTCCTCGTAATACAGAACGTTCGCGATCGGATGGTGCGTCTGGCCCGTCTCATACAACCAATCGGCAATCGTCAGTTGCAGTTGATGCGCCCAGAGCCGGTTGGGTTCGCTTTTCGGCACCAGGTCAAGCCGAGGGGCTAGGAATTGGAGAATGTTCGCGGTCTGGGAAATTAGCAACTTGCCGGCCTTGAGAAACGGTGGGGCAAACGGTGGATGCTCTAAAGACGGGTCTTCAAGAAGCCTCATGATCCCCGGACGGCCAAACTCCGGACGCCGCGCGACGTCGATGTAATCCGCGCCGGCATCTTCCAGTGGCAGGCGAATGAACTCGCCGCGGCCCTGAATGGCTGGTTGATAGTAAAGCTCATAACGCATAGGAGTCCTCCTCTCGCCGATAAACTCGCATAGATGACGAAGTTGCTCAACACTATCGGTCGCGCGGAGATATCCGGATTGGGTTTTTACCGCAGAGACTTCAGAGTACGCAGAGACCTTGTCTTTCCTACGACTTGAACGCCTTGAACGATTGGAACGGCTTGAACCAGCGGCAACTAGGTGCTGAGCCGCTGGCGTCGTCGCTCAGCCGTGTTATTGTTAAGCCTATGAGAAAGACCAGATCAAAACAGCGAGAACCGCAGGACGCAACGGTCCGACAGCCTCTTCAGGAGCTTCGCGATGCCTTACTTGACCTCCACAAGACGTTGATCGATTCCGAGCGCGCGGTTTACGAAGCTAGCGTCGGCCCGATCCAGTCGCCGCACCATTTTTTTCAGCTGCTTTCCAGCGATCCATGGTTCGCCTGGCTGCGGCCGGTTTCCCAACTAATCGTCGCTATGGATGAAGCGCTTGATGCGAAGGAGCCATTAACCAGTGAAGGCGTCGACACGTTGATGAACGAATCCGTATTCCTGCTGCTTCCGGCAGAAAAAGGCGGCGAATTCGGCGAGCGCTACATGGCCGCCCTGCAGCGCGATCCCCATGTGGTTCTCGCCCACGCGCAAGTGGCCAAGCGAGTCGGGTCAGGGAAGCCGCAGGCGAATTGACCGGTGGGCTCCTTTAGCGATCATTCCTTCGCGAATTTAAGCCGACATTTCGTCACGTGCCGATAAGTAGTCACGTTTCTTCTAACGGCCGCATCAAGGCGAAACGCGCAGCACATGAAAAACTCTTCTTGCCTGGTGTTTTTCGGCACATCCATCGATCTGGCACAGGGCTTGCCCTAACTAGCTGTGACAACACGACCCATGCAAAGGAGCAATGTCTATGTCGAGTAATCTTAAAACCGGACGACGAAAACGAATTATTAGAACTACTCTGGGAGATCTCATCGCCGCAGTCACTGACGAAGTTAAGCCCCTGGTTCGTGATCCGTCGGGTCTATCCATCGTGGTGTCTCATATTCTTAACGATCTGTTAGGCCGCCATCCGTTGCGTGCTCAGAAGCGGTCGCCGAGAAAATACCCAAGTCCCTTTGCTCAGGAAAGCATGGTGTGAACCAGTTTGCGGAACTCGACTAGGATTCACCAGCAGGGCCTGCAACGAGTTTCGGGTGTAAGCCTGGCGATCGGTGATCTATCAGACCTGCGCAGCCGTAAAGGTTTCAATTCGGGTCGAACGGCTTATAAAGCAAGTAGCGAGTGCTGGGCGCTCCGCGCTGCAGACTAAGTGCGTAGTCAGGGCACGAACGTAGCCGTGCTTTCGGAGTCCGATAAGCATTTCATCACTACCTCAGGAAAAAACTTGCGGCAAGATGGCGTTGGTCGCTGGGAGAAGGTACTTATATTGGATCTGTCATGAAACTCATCTCCGTTAATGTTGGTCTTCCCCGGGTCGTTAGGAGCAATGGCGATTCAGTTACGACGGGAATTTTCAAGGAGCCGGTCGCCGGCCGTGTCATGCTTAGAACCCTCAATCTTGATGGTGACCGGCAGGCTGATCTCTCCGTTCATGGTGGACCCAGCAAGGCGGTCTACGTCTATCCGGCCGAACACTATGATTATTGGCAGCGCGAATTGCCGGAGATGGAACTGCCCTGGGGCATGTTCGGTGAGAACTTCACCGCCACTGGGCTTGCTGAATCAGAGCTCAATATCGGTGACCAGTTTCGCGTGGGCTCTGCCCTCGTAATGGTGACCGAGCCGCGGATGCCCTGTTACAAGCTCGGCATCAAGTTCTGCCGCCCTGACATCGTCAAGAGGTTCCTGGCGAGCGAACGCACGGGCTTCTATTTTGCCGTGCTGCAGGAGGGCGAGGTCGGAGCTGGTGATCCGATCGAGCTGATCAAACGCAACGAAGGCAGTGTAAAGGTGAGCGAGATCACCCGGCTCTATACGACCGATAAGCGCAACACCGAGTTACTGCGTCGCGCCATCAAGGTCGAAGCTCTGCCGGAAAGCTGGAAGAGCTATTTTCAGCATCGACTCGAGAAGTTAATCGGTTAGGGTGGACGAGTAAACAACGCGTCAGGATTTCTACGTTAAGGATTTGAACATGGTTGAAACAGAGATGGCTGCTCCGCCCACGACCGATAGAACTGTCATAGCGCCGTTGACCCAGACGTCCGGTACGGAACGTATGTTTCCGACCTTGACGGCGGCGCAGATCAAACGGATCGCCGCGCAAGGACACGTGCGTCGGATGCAATCTGGAGAGGTGCTCATCGAGGCGGGAAAGCAGCTCGTGCCGTTCTTCGTCATTACGGCAGGTCAGGTAGAGGTTGTCCTGCCATCCGGTACCACGGAAACGCTCATCGCGGTTCATGGACCGGGTCAATTTACAGGCGAGGTCAATATGCTCTCGGGGCGACCCGCGCTGGTTCGAACGCGCGCCATCGAGCCGGGCGAAGTGATCGAAATGGATCGCGAGCATTTGTTGGCGCTCGTGCAGACCGACAGCGAGATCAGCGAAATCATCATGCGGGCCTTCATCGTTCGCAGGGTGGAGTTGATCGCACACGGGCTCGGAGATGTAGTGCTCGTCGGGTCGAATCATTGCTCCGGAACGCTTCGGGTCAAAGAGTTTCTGACGCGCAACGGCCATCCGTACTCGTACATAGACCTCGACCGTGACGCCGACGTTCAGATTTTGCTGGACCGGTTTCACGTCACAGCTGCGGACGTGCCGGTGGTGATTTGCCGTGGTGATGTAGTGCTGCGGAACCCGACCAATCGGCAGATCGCCGATTGCCTCGGCTTTAACGAGGCCGTCGACCAGACCCAGATACGCGACGTCGTCATCGTGGGTGCCGGGCCCGCGGGACTCGCAGCGGCCGTGTACGCTGCCTCGGAGGGCCTGGATGTTCTCGTGCTTGAAACGAACTCGCCGGGGGGGCAGGCCGGTTCCAGCTCGAAGATCGAAAACTATCTTGGCTTTCCCACCGGCATCTCGGGTCAAGCTCTCGCAGGACGGGCGTACACCCAGGCACGGAAGTTCGGAGCGCAGGTGATCATTGCGAAGGGCGCCAAACAGCTCGCGTGTAACCGCAAGCCCTACGCCATTGAGATCGACGACAGTCAACGCGTGCGTGCCCGCACCGTCATCATCGCAACAGGGGCCGCATATCGGAAACCGTCCATCGAGAACTTGCTGCAGTTCGAGGGGGCCGGCGTGTACTACGGTGCAACATTCATGGAAGCTCAGTTATGCCGCGGTGAAGAGGTGGTTGTGGTTGGAGGTGGGAACTCCGCCGGCCAAGCGGCGGTCTTCCTCGCGCAGACTGCCAGGCGTGTGCATATACTCGTGCGGTCGAGCGGGCTGGCCGAGAGCATGTCCCGCTATCTGATTCGCCGCATCGAACAGAATCCGGCCATCGTTCTCAGAACCAACACTGAAATCGTCGCCCTCGAGGGGAGCGATCATCTCGAAAGAGTGAGCTGGCGCGACGCTCAGACCGGCGACATCGAGAGCCACGACATAAGGCACATCTTTCTCATGACCGGTGCGGTTCCCAGCACGCAATGGCTCGATGGGTGCGTTGCCCTGGATACGAAGGGTTTCATCAAGACCGGACCGGATCTGTCGCAGGAGGATTTGGCGGCCGCGCAGTGGCCACTTTCCAGGGTACCCCATCTTCTTGAAACCAGTCTGCCGGGGGTGTTCGCGGTGGGTGACGTCCGCGGCGGCAATATCAAGCGCGTAGCGTCTGCGGTGGGCGAGGGGTCCATCGCAATTTCCTTCGTGCACCGGGCGTTGCACGAATAGGAGGAAGACAAGAATGGCTGAGGCAACCTGCGCTCATATCGAGGCTATTACGGCGGTTAAACCCCCTAAACGCCGGGAATGCGACGAGTGCGTAAAAGTCGGCGCACCTTGGGTCCATCTACGGACCTGTCAGGAGTGCGGCACGACCCATTGTTGCGACGACTCACCGAACCGTCATGCCACCAAGCACGCGCGGTCGAGCAAGCATCCGGTGATCGCGTCGGCGGAGCCAGGGGAGCGTTGGTTGTACTGCTATCCGGACGAAGCCATTGCCGAATACTGAGATAGGGAGAGTTTGATAGTGAAGATAAGAAAGAGGAGGGTTTGATTGAAAATTGGATCGACGAAACCGAACGCCGGACATGGCTTTTGGCGGCGATCAGTGGCGAGGCCGAAGTGCCTGGGCAGATCGTTGTTAGTGGCAAGATCGATCGTAAATCATCAAGCGTTCTGCAAAAAGACTGACCAGCGAAAGGAGCTTTGGTATAAATATGTCTGGACCACTGTCGCCTTCCACAACATATTCGACAGAGCGCCCGGCGTTCATGACCGCATAGTCTATTTCCAGCCTTGACGGGCAATATCGTTCTTTTAGGATTCGCGGCTGTCGGCGCGCCGGGATTATCCATTACTCGTTCTTTGATAGCCCTGGGGGGATTTCTCGTCGGCGCAGCCTTCGGAGGGAGACTGGGGACGGTCATGGCCTCCGAGACCAAGCGCCGCTGGCTTCTCACTGTCGCGATTTGATCCGCAAAGAACAGGGATGGAGGAGTAAAATGATAACGTTACGACGAGCCGACCAGAGAGGCTCCACAAAACTAAGCTGGCTCGATAGCCGTCACACCTTTTCGTTCGGTGATTACCACGATCAAAAGCACATGGGCTTCGGTAGTCTACGAGTCATTAACGAAGATCGAGTTAATCCTGGCGGCGGATTCCCGACTCACTCGCACCGCGACATGGAAATCATCACCTATGTGCTGGAAGGCGCCGTAGCCCATAAAGACAGTACAGGAACGAGCACGGTGATCCGGCCGGGCGACGTGCAGCGGATGAGCGCCGGAACGGGAATAAGTCACAGCGAATACAATTCCTCGCAAAACGAGCCCGTGCACTTTTTGCAAATTTGGATCATCCCGGACGAGATGGGTTTAGTGCCTGGCTATGAACAGAAGGCTTTCTCGCTCCATAAGCAGCGAGGCACCGGGACTCTGGTTGCTTCGAAAGATGGACGTGATGGTTCCATCACGGTGCATCAGAATGTCGATGTCTGGGCGGCTCGTTTGTCGCCGGAAGAGCAGGCAGTTTTTCACCCGAAGGCGAATCGCCGCGCCTGGATACAGATGACGCGCGGTGCCGGAATGCTCAACGGCACGCTCTTGCGCGCGGGGGACGGCGCTGCTGCCAGTCAAGAAGAGATCCTGGAGATCAAGGCTGTTGATGACGCTGAGTTTCTGATGTTCGATCTGGCTTGATACGGACATTTTGGATGACTTGCGAGCTCAGCCGGCATTTCGGCAAGTGCCGATAATTAGGCAAAACAAATGTGTACGTAATTAGTCCGTAACGAAACTGTAACATTGAGAGTGCGTTGATGCTTTACATTTTACAGATTCCGGACATTGAAATCTTGTGGCATATCTGTTGCCTTATATACGCAACATATCAAGTCCGTTGATCGCGATACTTTCAAGTACAGCAACTCACATGTTGGCTCTTAGAGAAGGCTAAGCCGTCGCACGAGCTCTTCCGCGAGTTGATTACCCGATGCTTAAGGATGTTCCGGAGTACTGGGAATATTCCCCAAGGGCGGCAAGGAAATAGTTTCGACAATGAAAAAGACGGAAAAGGATAAAGCTCTGAAGTTCCGACAACCAAAATCGACGCACATACAGAAAGGAGGTTTCCAATGCCATTTATTACTGTTGGTAAGGAAAATTCCAAAGACATCGAGCTCTACTACAATGATTGGGGCAGCGGACAGCCCGTGGTTTTCAGCCACGGCTGGCCGCTAAGCGCCGATGCCTTTGAGGACCAGATGTTCTATCTGGCCTCCCGCGGGTACCGCTGCCTCGCCCATGACCGCCGCGGCCACGGGCGTTCGAGCCAGCCGTGGAATGGCAACGACATGGACACCTACGCCGACGACCTGGCGAAGCTCGTCGAAGCGCTCGACCTGAGGGAAGCCATCCACGTCGGCCACTCGACGGGCGGCGGTGAAGTCGCCCGCTATATCAGTCGCCACGGCACGAAACGTGTCGCCAAAGCGGTGTTGATCGGTGCCGTACCGCCGCTGATGCTGAAGACGGCCGCCAATCCCGGTGGCTTGCCGATGGAAGCGTTCGAGCAGATCCGCGCCGGCGTCGTCGCCGACCGGTCCCAGTTCTGGAAGGATCTCAGCCTGCCGTTCTATGGCTACAACAGGCCGGGTGCAAAGATCTCGGAAGGCGTGCGCGAGTCATTCTGGCTCCAGGGAATGATGGCCGGCTTCCCTGCCGCATACTTCTGTATCAAGGCATTCTCCGAGACCGATTTCACCGAGGACCTGAAAAAGATTGATGTGGCGACCTTGATCCTGCACGGCGACGACGATCAGATCGTGCCGATCGGCGCCGCAGCCCTGCTCTCGTCCAAGATCGTCAAGGGCGCCATACTGAAGGTGATCCCGGGAGCGCCGCACGGCCTGTGTACGACGCTCAAAAACCAGGTCAACGAGGAGCTGCTCGCGTTCTTCAAGACGTGAGCCATCACCCCAACGGGAATGACAACCGAAGACCAGAGTAAGGAGCAGACGCTATGTCATCAGAAGCCGGAATCGCAGTCGTTCGTCGCAATACCGAAGAGGTTCAGAGTCGTGGAAACTTTGAAGTGTTCGAAGATCTCTTCGCCGCCGATTTCGTCGACCATACGCCTCAACCGGGCGGCTTCACGCCGGATCGCGACGGCGCTCGAAATTTATATCGAGCGCTGCGCGCCGCATTTCCTGATTTTCATGCAGAGATCCATTGGCAGATTTCGGACGGCGATCGGGTGACCACCTATAAGACCTACCATGGCACACACCAAGGGACCTTCTGGGGTCTGGCGCCGACTGGTCGAAGAATCCACTTTGAAACCGTCGACGTCATGCGAGTGCACAACGGTAAGATCACCGACCACTGGGGGGTCGCGAATCTCCTATCGCTCGCGCAGCAACTTGGTCTATTGCCCGCTTTGGATCCGGGAAAAAAGTGACCAAGAGAAACTGGGCGTCGCTTATCAATGATGAATTCTACGGAGGTCGTTATGAAATCACTTGTTTGGTTCATTACCGGAGCGTCCCGTGGCTTCGGCCTCGAAATCGCTCGCGCGGCACTTGAGCGCGGCGACGCCGTCGTTGCGGCTGCTCGTGATCCTAAAGTTGTCGAGAGCGCACTCGGTCAGCGTGAAAAACTCCTGGCTGTTGAACTGGATGTCACCGATGAGCTTCAGGCGCAAGCGTCGGTCCGGACTGCGTTAGCCCGCTTCGGGCAGATTGATGTGCTGGTGAACAATGCTGGTCGAGGCCTGCTCGGTGCCGTCGAGGAGGCGTCGGCCGAGGAAGTCCGGTCCGTCTTCGCCGTGAATGTGGACGGACTGCTGACGGTGACGCGCGCGGTCTTGCCCTCGATGCGCGAGCGGCGCTCGGGCCGTATCTTGAACCTCAGCTCGGT